>CAWCDV010000031.1:0-71044 GCA_963794365.1 uncultured Acidobacteriaceae bacterium | reverse complement strand
TCATTCCGGAAGAACCGCTTCTATTGCCGGCAGCAGCGTCGCAACAGCCGGTAACGAGCTAGCAGCCTGTGGTGAAACTCAAGCTCCCAAATCCAGCGCCTAAAGGCGCACTCATAAGGCGGGCTTACGGCATGCCTGAAGGCATGCCCTGATACGAATCGGACTTGCGCCACGGGCTGCTAGAAGATGCCGCGCCTCTGGTAGCCTGAGAACCTGAGACCTGACACCTTGCCTTCCCTGCGCAGCGACGACGCCGAGATTTTCTATGAAATTCGCGGGAACGGCCCGCCGGTCGTTCTTCTCCATCCTTTCCCTTGTGATCACGAATTCTGGCATCCGGTGGCGGCGGCGCTCGAGTCGCGCTACCGGCTGATTCTCCCGATCTGCGCGGGCATGGCGATTCCGAAATTGGCGAAGGGCCTGCCCTCATGCGGAAGCACGCCGGCGATGTTGCCCGCGTGCTCGATGCCGCCGGAATCGGCAAGGCCGCGTTCATCGGATGTTCGATCGGCGGCTACGTACTATTTGAATTCTGGCGCCGCTTCCGCCCGCGGATGACCTCGCTCGTGCTCTGTGACACGCGTCCACAGGCCGATACCGCCGAGGCCCGGGCAATCGCCTGAAGGCCGTGGACACCGTCCTGGAGCAGGGGACCGAGCCATTCATCGAGGCCATGATTCCGAAGCTGATGGGGCCGACGACGAGGGCGACGCGTCCGGATCTAGTCGACGGAGCGCGCGCCATGATGCGCAAAATGTCCGCAGAAAGCATCAGCCAAGTGCAGCGCGGCATGGCGGAGCGCCCCGACTCGGTCGCAGACTTGAAGACTATCACCGTCCCCACGCTGATCGCGATCGGAGAAGAAGACGTGCTCTCAACCGTCGCCGACGGCGAACTTATGCGGCAGAATGTTGCGGGCAGCCAGTTGAAGGTGATCCCGAAGGCGGGACATTATGCGCCGTGGGAGCAGCCGGGAGCGGTTGGCAAAATCTTGCGACAGTTTCTTGACGAAGTGGTTGCGAAATAAACCACGTAGGGTTGGACGCCCTCGGCCATCCAGCGGGCTATATCTCGGGATCTGGCGCGACGTTGGGACGGGCGTGCATTCGTGACTTTGGGTAAAACTGGCCTCCTCTCAACAGCCATCGCGCTGTCAAGGGTTCAGGAGGGTCGGCGGATCGGTAGTGAGTAAGAAAAGACTCCAGATCAAAGTTATCCTGGAGACAGTTGCTAACCGACGTTGCGATGCCTTGTGTGAGCCGGGGAAATTCGGCGCCGACGTGAAGATCGCATAGAGCGACGATAGTCTCGGTTTTGACAAAGTCCTGCTCAAATCCGAGAGACTTGAGGATCTGCAGATAACCCACCAACGAACACCAGACGATCTGAGAGTTGTCGCTGGCGAAATCGCCTACGTCCCCACTTCCTGGGTCTTGCCCCTCAAAGTAGCGGTTGACATCGGTGAAGTCCTCGTCCGCCCTCGGTCGAGGCATGAAATGATTCAGCATTTGATCCGCGCCGGAGTCGAACCAGTCCAATTCGTTAAAGCCCCCTGCCAAGTATTCGTAGCCGTAATTTACCCTGTTCCTCTGCTCCGGATTAAATACGAGTTTACTCAGAACGAACCCCAGGTCTTGGCACGGATAGTCTGGCGACTTCAGCGCCTCCATCAGGCTCCACCAGATCTCGTGCGAGCCCTTCCCGAAAGATTTTGGCAGGTCTCTGTCCGGAATGCACCGCACCGATACCCCGTCGAAGAAGACAAACGCACTGCTCTTTCGGTCGAGGGACAGGTGCGTACCCAAAATTAGGTTGAGGAAGGCCTGAATGAAGTAAAACCGCGAATAGTAAGCCGTGACCTCGGCCCAAGTACGGTAGCAGTGACGATCAAGAGTCAGATAACCCAGGAATAGCTGCAGACACCTATAGAATGCCGTTGCACTTCGGTAGAACATCCGCTGTTTGTACCATTGAAAGCCATTGTCTGACCTTAGAGCCGCCTCAAGGTCAGCGAACCCTCCGCGGTCGAGGATTTCCTTAACGCCCGCTTCGAAAGACCCGCGATTGTGCTCCCATTTTGGAGTGAAGCCGGTGTAGGTCTGTCGAAGTGCTTCAAAGCTGGGAGGAAAGTCAGCCAAAAACGGGTACGACAATGTTGTATCTACCGGGTTGCCGCATCGCGGGCAATTCTCCGCCTGTCTCGGAGGCTCGCCCCAGTTGGCGACCACGTCGTTCGCGGGATCGCCCTGCTTCGGCCCTAGGAATGCAATCCAGTTGTAAATGTTTGCCTTGCACGAAGCACAGGCGATTGGAGGACGATGGAACTCTCGCATTGGTCGAAAGCCTCCGAAACTAAAAACAGCCGAGTAAATGATGCCATAAAGGTGTTTTTGCGTCCTCTATAGAGAGATAGCCGGGCTTGACGGTTTTCAATCGCCGACCAGTTCGATTTCCGCGGAATCGAGTTGGTCGCGGGGCCGGCTGCAGATGCGAGCCAGCCACAAACTCAGCAACGAAACTCCTCCCAACACGGCGACGCAGCCGGGCCAGCCTTTCCAACGCCAGAACAAGCCGGTCAGCGTGGCGCCCACGCTTCCTCCCAGATAGTAGAACGGCCACGTAGAGTCCGGCGGCAGAGGAGCGCGCGCGCCCTGCGATGGCGCCAGTCTGCACCGTGGCTGCCGCCTGCGCCACGAAAACTCCCGAAGAAAAGATGGCGAGGCCGACGATGACGATCGGCAATGATTTGCACCAAGGTAAGAAGCAGTCCCGCGATCATCATGGCGCAGTAGAGGATCGTGGTGTGGCGAAAGCCGAAGTGATCGAGGAACCGGCCTGACTGGGGTGTGATGACGACTCCGAGCAGATAGACAAAGAAGATGCTGCCCAGTTGTGCCGAGTTCAGATGGAAAGGTGCGGCGGCAAGGTAGAAGTTGGCGTAGGTAAAGCATCCTACCAGCGCGAAGAGCGCGGTAGCGCCCATGCCGAAGTTGGCCAGCAGCCGCGGATTGCGCAGATGTTCCTTGGCATGGTCCCGAACCTGCTGCAGGTGTTCGGCGGGCACAAAATTCTTTGCCAGAGGAAGCCAGGCGCGGACCACAAGCGCGCCGATCAAGTTGAGCGCGGCGAGTACCAGGAAGGTGAAGCGCCACTGCCAGTGCGTGGCGATGACGCCGGAGATAAAGCGCCCGAGAAATCCGCCGATCACGGTTCCCGTCACATACGAAGACATGGCGCGTCCCACGCCGCGTCCGGCCCATTCCTCATTCACGTAGGCGAGCATGACGGCGATGACGCCGGGCACGAAAAGGCCCTGGGCGAAACGCCAGAAGATGAGCGCGCCGAGGCTGGTGGAAGTCGCCGCCAGGGCGGTAGGAATGGTCAGCAGGAACAGCGAGGGTACGATGACTTTCTTGCGCCCGCGGCGCTCGGCAATCATGCCGATGATGGGTGCGGCGAGAGCGGTGGCAAAAATCGTCGCACTCACGGTGAGACTGACTTTTAACTCGGAGGCATGAAATGTCTCTCGCAAGAGCGGCAGCAACGGCTGGGTGCTGTAGACGTTGAGAAACGTGCACAGGCCGGCCAGCATGGTTGCGACGGTCGCCTTGTCGAGTTTTTTCAAGGGATGTGAAACCCACTCCTAACTTTTGTGATCCAGCGCTTTGATGATATGCGAAGTTCCGCAGGTGCTGCGGCTACGCATCCGCTGGCCGGAAACTTCCTTCTTGTCATTATCATTGTCATCGTCATCGTCATCCCGAAAACTGCGCGTCGCGACGTGCCTGTCACAGCCCGCAGCCTTGCCTCTCTGCTAGAATCTCTGCGTCATGATGGAAGCTTTCGTGGTTCCTGAAAAAACCGTAGTCAACGCCAAAGGAGACGGACCTGCGCTCGATGTCAGTGGGACGAAGGGCCGGATTTTTCTGCTTACGCTCGCCATCACCAACATCATCGAGCAGGAATCGCTCGATGTCAGCATCCACGGGTCGGCGGATGGCGCCACGTGGGATGCCGAGCCGGTCGCGGCTTTTCCGCAGAAGTTTTATCGCGAGGAAATACCGCTGCTGCTCAATCTGACGGCGCGGCCAGAGATCAAGTTTATCCGCGCGCATTGGGTGGTGGCCCGGTGGGGGCGCGGGACGGAAACGCCCATGTTCGAATTCCACGTCACGCTGCGGGAAGTCCCGCAGGAAATCCTCGCGGAAGCCGCCGGGCGCGCGCGCACGCAGTAGAAATTTCAGAGGTAAGAGGTCAGATTGCAGAGGTAAGAACGCTGACTTTCACCTCTGCAATCAGACCTCCCACCTCTCACCTCTCACAAAATCTCCGCTATATTAAATCCATGCCTGATGGTTCGAACGTCATTGTCCGTCCGGCGCGAGCGGTGCGCGGAGTCGTGCGCATTCCAGGAGATAAGTCGATCTCGCACCGCTACGCCATGCTGGCGGCGATTGCAGGCGACACCAGCCGGTTCCATAATTTTTCCGAAGCACGCGACTGCTTCAGCACTCTTCACTGCTTATGCGAACTCGGATGCGATTGGGGACGAGCGGAGGACGGGGCCATTGAAGTGCACGGCGTGGGCCCGCGTCTTCGCACTCCGACCGAGCCGCTGGATTGCGGAAACTCCGGCTCAACCATGCGCATGCTGAGCGGAATTCTTGCCGGCCAGCCATTTACCAGCGAGTTGCGCGGGGATGAATCGCTCTCGCGGCGGCCGATGGCACGCATCATGACGCCGCTTTCCGAGATGGGGGCACGGATTTCGTCGAGCGCAGGCGGACGCCCGCCACTGAAAATCCACGGCGGCCCTCTAAAGCCGATTCACTACCGGCCGGAAGTGGCCAGTGCGCAGGTGAAATCGTGCGTGCTGTTTGCCGGACTGTTTGCCGCAGGCGAGACGGTGGTCGAAGAGCCCATGCGCACACGCGATCATGGCGAAATTGCGCTGCGGGCCTTTGGCGCGGAAGTTGAGCGGACAGGGAATGCCTCGCGAATTGTGGGCGGACAGCGGCTACGCGCAATTGAGGCGCACGTGCCCGGCGATCTTTCCAGTGCCGCGTTCTTCCTTTGCGCGGCAGCCCTGTTTCCCGGGTCGCAGATCACCTTGCCCGGAATTCTAATGAATCCGACGCGGGCGCGGCTGCTCGATATCCTGATGCAGATGGGATTGAAGATTTCGGTCGCGCATCTGGAAGAACATCACGGCGAACTGGTAGGTATCGATTGAGGCGCGCGGCGCGAAGTGGAGGGGAGCTGCAATCGCCGGCGCCGATACGGCGGCGTTGATCGACGAGATCCCGGTGCTGGCGGCGGTTGCGCCGTACACCGAAGGCGGCCTCGAAGTGCGCGACGCCAAAGAGTTGCGCGTGAAAGAGTCGGATCGCATTGCCGCCGTCGCCGCCAATCTGCGAAAGATGGGCGCGGAAGTTGAAGAGCGGCCCGATGGAATGCGGATTCCCGGCGGCCAGCATCTGCATGGCGCCGAACTCGATTCGTTCGGCGACCATAGAATTGCCATGGCGTTCGCCGTGGCCGCGTTGCGAGCGGAAGGCGAGACGACGATTGTCGGCGCCGATGCCGCGGGAGTGTCGTATCCGATGTTCTTTCAGGAATTGGAAACAGTCGCCGGTCGCTAGTCGTCGGTCGTTGGCGATCTTTTTGCCAACGACCAACGACTAACGACTAACGACCAGTAGGAGAAATTCCGTGTTGAATGACAAACCCCCATCCCCCGACGAGCGCCTGCAGCACGAATTCAATCGCTGGGCCGATGACGGCGAAGGCGCAAAGATGGAGCGCCATCACCTCGACATCACCGAGAAAACCATGCGGCGCATGGATCTGCGTCCGGGTGAGCGCATTCTCGATCTCGGCTGCGGATCGGGCTGGGCAACACGTTTGCTGGCGCGCATGATGGGCGAAGGGCCGCAGGGTTTCGGGCAGGTGGTCGGCGTCGATATTTCCGACGAGATGATCCGGCAGGCGCGAGCCGCTTCGAAAGAATTCGACAACGTGATGTTCGTCGTCGGATCCGCGGCGCAGATTCCCTGGGAAGAAAACTTTTTTGACAAAGTGCTCTCGGTGGAGTCGTTCTATTACTATCCCGATCAGGAACGCGCGCTGGCCGAGCTTTTTCGCGTCATGGCGCCGCATGGACGGCTGTTCATTTTGATCAATCTCTACAAAGACAATCCGTATTCGCTGCAATGGGTGCCAAAGTTGAAGGTGCCGGTGCATGTTCGTTCAGCGGCAGAGTACGTCGAACTGTTGAAGACGCATGCTTTCGAAAATGTGGAGTATGCGCAGATTCCGGACGACACGCCCACGCCCGAAAACTACCAGACAACTTCATTTCACAGCCTGGACGATCTGCGTGCCTTCAAGCGCGTCGGGGCGCTGCTGCTGATGGCATCAAAGCCCGATGTGCGGAATCCGGCGCCGGGGTACACGATTTATTGAGCTCACGAGTTTATCGAGCTACGACACTGGCGTTCCGGTTGTTTTCCAGTAGAGTAAGGAGTTACATCATCACTGGCGAGGAACATTGGCGAGGAATGACGAAGGCGAGGAATGACGAGCAGCCTTAGCGTGAAGATCCAGTTCGCAGCATGTCTTTTCCTACTGACGGTTTTTCCCACGGCGCCGGTCTGGGCTCGACCGCACAGCCATTCTGCCGAGGAAGGTCCCTTAGACCCCGGTTACGTGTTTGCACTGGCAGCCGCTAACCATTTCCTCCACGCATGGCAAACGGGAGACGTCGAAACCGGCATGGTCCTGCTCAGCGATGGTCTCCGCCACTCGCAGAATGCCGACAAACTGGACCAGTTTTTCTCCAAGCGGCAAGGACCGGGCCTTCGAGATCACGCGTGGTCATGGGCATCAGGGCCGCTACAGTTTCCCGGTCGTGCTGGTCACGCCTCGAGGATCCTCCCATGTCAAACGCAGATTTTCCGAAATAATCCTGGTCGAGACTGGAAAGAACGACTGGGTGGTGGATAAACTTCCGTAGAAAGCAGTCTTGGTCGTTGGTCGTCGGTCGTTCGCGCTTCATCGGAGACTGTCGTCTCAGCAACTGATCCAGCGTGCAGGATTCGCTCGTTTGTTCGCCGATCGTTTGTTCGTCAACCGTTTTTCGTCGATCGTTTGTTCGTCAACCGTTTGTTCGCCAATTGCACATTGCTTTGAAGAAAACCGTTTTAATCATAGGGAGTTCGCCTTTATGAAGCGTATCCATAAAGTTGCTGTTCTTGGCGCGGGCACGATGGGCGCCCGTATCGCGGCACATTTCGCTAACGCGGGTGTGCCTTCCTTGCTGCTCGACATAGTTCCATCAGACGCGCCGTCGGGCGCCGCCCGCCCCGCGCGCAACAAAATCGCGGCTGCCGGACTCGACGGAGCGGCAAAATCGAAGCCCGCTGCGTTTTTCGAAGCCTCGCTTTCGCGGCTCGTCACCGTGGGGAATTTCGACGACGACCTGAAACAGTTGGCCGAGGTGGACTGGATTATCGAGGCGGTCGTCGAGAACCTCGAAATCAAGCGGACGCTGCTGAAGAAAGTGGAATCCGTCCGCAAGCCAGGCACCATCGTCACCACCAACACCAGCGGACTTCCGGTCGCCAAGATCGCCGAGGGATTTTCCCACGACTTCCGCCGCTCGTGGTTTGGCACGCATTTTTTTAATCCGCCGCGCTACATGCGGCTGCTGGAACTGATCCCAACGCCAGAAGCGGACCCCGCGCTGATCGAGGCGGTCACGCACTTCTGCGACCGGCAACTGGGCAAAGGCGTCGTGCTGGCGAAAGATACTCCCAACTTCATCGGCAATCGCATCGGTACATTTTCCGTGCTCAACGTGATGCGCCTCATGCAGGAAATGGACCTGAGCATCGAAGAGATCGACGCGCTCACCGGCCAGGCCGTGGGCTGGCCGCGCTCGGCCACGTTTCGGACGATCGATCTGGTCGGACTCGACATCCTCGGGCACGTGGTCGCGAACACCACCGCGAACGTGCATGACGAGCGCGGCGAATTGCAGCTTCCCGGTTTCTTTCGCCAGATGCTGGAACGCAAGTGGCTGGGCGACAAGACCAAGGGCGGCTTCTACAAGAAGGTCAAAAGCGGGCACGGCGATGGTAAACACAAAGAAGACGAGCGCATGGCGCTCGACTGGAAGACTCTGGAATATCATCCGCGCCAGAAGCCAAAATTCGCGGCGCTCGATATGGCGAAAAACGTCGAAGAGACGGGCGCGCGACTTCGAATGCTGCTCGGCTTGACTAACGACGGCGGCGGCGCGCCGCCGAAGGCCGATAAGGCAGGCGCATTTCTTTGGGCGGCGCTCTCCGACTTGTGGACGTATTCCGCCAATCGCATTCCCGAGATTTCCGACTCCGTTGTAGAGATCGACCGCGCCCTGCATCTGGGCTTCAACTGGGAACTCGGCCCCTTCGAACTCTGGGACGCGGCGGGCGTGGAAGCGACCGTCGCGCGCATGAAGAAAGAGGGGCGTCCGGTCGCGGCCAACGTGGAAAAGCTGCTCGCCTCCGACGCGAAGTCCTGGTACGAAGACGATCCTAAGACGCCATCAGGCCGAGCCTACTTCGATCTGGACCACGGGAGTTTCAAGCCGGTCGAAGCGCCGGCGGGAGTGTGGTCGGTTGAGGTGGCAAAGAAGTCCAACTACGTGGTCAAGAAGAATTCCGGCGCCTCGCTGGTTGACCTGGGCGATGGTGTGGGCTGCATCCAGTTCCACTCCAAAATGAACGCCCTCGGCGCCGACATTATCTCGCTGATCCTCCAGACGCTGAAGCCGGGCGGAGCGGGCGACGGCTTCGACGCTTTCGTCATCACCAACGACGCGCCGAATTTCTCCGTCGGCGCCAACGTGATGCTGCTGCTCATGTCGATCCAGGAGGAAGAGTGGGACGACGTGGACCTCGCCATCCGCCAGTTTCAGGGCATGACGCAGGCCATCAAATTTTCACCCAAGCCGGTGGTGGTCGCGCCCTTCGGAATGGCGCTCGGCGGCGGTTGCGAAATCTCGCTGCACGCCCCCGCTCGCCAACCGCACGCCGAACTCTACATGGGACTGGTCGAGGTCGGAGTCGGCCTGCTTCCCGGAGGCGGGGGCTGCAAGGAAATGCTGCTGCGCGCGGTGGACAGCGCCGCCTCCATTCGTCCCGATGGCCGCGAATCGGTGGAACTGTTGGAGGCGATGAAGAAAGCGTTCGAAACCATCGCCACCGCGAAAGTCTCCACCTCGGCGGAGGAAGCCCGCGGACTAGGGTTCCTGTCGAGCTCCGACCGCATCACCATGAACCGCGAGCGCGTTCTCTCCGACGCCAAAGCGCGCGCGCTGGAACTGGTGCGCGCAGGCTATGAGCCTCCAGTGATGCGCACGAACATCCCCGCACCCGGCGAAAACATCCTCGCCACTCTCAAACTGGGCGTCCACCTCATGCGGCAGAGCGAGTACATCAGCGATCACGAGCTGAAATTAGCCACGAAAATCGCCGAAGTACTCTGCGGCGGGAATATCACGCCCGGCACGCCGGTCAGCGAACAGTACCTGCTCGACCTGGAGCGCGAGGCCTTCAAGTCCATGTGCGGCGAAAAGAAGACGCAGGAGAGAATCCAGTTCACGCTGAAGACGGGTAAGACGCTGAGGAATTAGGGCATTAATACATACATTTGTAATTAGAACTATACGTATTGACAGTACATCATCTATTATGTAGTATGGCTTTTGCGAGGTGATGTTTATGGCATATGTAGAGCCAGCTACAGTTTGGGCCCCAAGAACGTCGATTCGTTCGGTGGAAATTCTCTACAACTCCACACCGGGAGGGCCGGGAGGCTGGTCTGTCGCCCGAGTGAACTGGGAAGACGAGGACAGAATCGGAATTCGCTGGAATGGTGGC
Source organism: uncultured Acidobacteriaceae bacterium (assembly GCA_963794365.1). Taxonomy (GTDB): domain Bacteria; phylum Acidobacteriota; class Terriglobia; order Terriglobales; family Acidobacteriaceae; genus Acidiflorens. The sequence continues at coordinate 61,118 of CAWCDV010000031.1, read as the reverse complement.
GACGGCCCCGGAGTCGGCAATCCGCAGTCGCGCGGCAACGCGACCTGGTTCATCCTTCCCGACGAACTGCAAGAAGTGATCCTGAACAGGATTGATGACCTCGTGATGAGTGGCCCCGGTGGTTTGATCGAAGGATATTCCGCGATGGCGAAAGACGCAGAGCGCGAGCGCGAAGCGGAGGAGTGGTCGCGAGGGGCTGATCGGGGATGCATTCGTTTGCGAGTCTCCGTGGGAGGACGAGCGCCCTCGCCCGTCACGCCGAGGAGCAGAGCAAGGCAAGCTGACCGGCGCTTCCAACGACTCTCGACCCGAATGCCTTGAACGGAAGATCGATTACTTCGAAAGCGCCCGGTCCAGCGAGAACGCGCCGGCCCCTCGCAGCAACAGTGCCGCAGCCATGGCAATCACCAGCAGATGATATTCAAATCCCTCGCCCTTCTGGTTGCCCATCCAGTTCATGAAGAAGCCGTTCTGCAGGTGAACCATGAAGATCGCCCCGATCATGTCGCCGCCAATTCCGAGAGCGGCGATGCGCGTCAGCAATCCGACAATCAATCCCAGTCCGCCAAAGAATTCGGTGCAGATGACCAGAAATGCGACGGGAGCGGGCATTCCCATGTGGGCAAAGGACCCCATGGTGGCGTGAAAACCAAAGCCTCCAAACCAGCCCAGCATTTTTTGCGCGCCATGCGCGAAGAACACCACTCCCAGAACCAGCCGCAAAATGGTAAAGCTCACGTCGTCGCTCGTAGCCATCAGCCGCTTCAGCATATTTCCTCCTCGCGGGACAACTGCCGTTTTACGATGCTCCCGCAATTGTCGTTATAACGAAAGTATAGTTCGATTCACTTTCCTCGCGCGAAGATTCATTTTCCCCGGCGGCGCAACTCCATTTGGCCTTCCCGAAGATGGCCGCGTCCCCGATGCGGGGTATAATTTCAACACTACATTCCGCAAAGGATGGTACAGAAAAATGTCCGCAGGAAATGGTGGTTCGACAAGCGGCTCTAACGGCGATGGTTTGGATGCGGTTCTGAAACCGCGGGCAGAGTGGCTGGCGAAGCGCAAGGCCGAAAACGCCCAAAACAAAGACGGCAACTTTTCGCAAATGCATTACGCGCGCCAGGGCGTGATCACCGACGAGATGCAATACATCGCTCACCGCGAGAAGATCACGCCCGAACTGGTGCGCGATGAAGTTGCTCGCGGCCGCATGATCATCCCCGCGAACATCAACCATCCCGAACTGGAGCCGATGGCGATCGGCATAGCGTCGTTGTGCAAGATCAACGCCAACATCGGAAATTCGGCCGTCACGTCGAACGTGGAAGAAGAGCTCAAAAAACTGCACACCGCCGTTCACTACGGAGCCGACACGGTGATGGACCTCTCGACCGGCGGCGATATCCATACCATTCGCGAAGCCATCATCCGGCATTCGCCCGTCCCCATCGGCACGGTTCCGATTTACGAAGCCATCTCGCGCGTCAAGCGCGTCGAAGATCTCACGGCCAGCGTCATGCTCGAGGTGATCGAAGAGCAGGCGCAGCAGGGCGTGGATTACATGACCATCCACGCCGGCGTGCTCATTGGATACGTGCCCATGGTTTCGAAGCGCATCACCGGCATCGTGAGCCGCGGCGGCGCGATTCTTGCCCAATGGATGACTCACCACCACAAGCAGAACTTCCTCTACGAATGCTTCGAAGACATCTGCAAGATTTTCGCGAAGTACGACGTAAGCTTCTCGCTAGGAGACGGCCTGCGTCCCGGCTGCCTCGCCGACGCCAGCGATGAAGCGCAATTCGCCGAACTAAAAACCCTGGGCGAACTGACCCGCATCGCCTGGAAGCACGACGTGCAGGTCATGATCGAAGGCCCCGGCCACATTCCGATGCACAAGATCAAGGAGCAGGTGGAAAAAGAAAACGAGTGGTGCGACGAAGCGCCGTTCTATACGCTCGGCCCGCTAGTCACCGACATAGCTCCCGGCTACGACCACATCACCTCCGCCATTGGAGCGGCGATGATTGGATGGTACGGCGCGTCCATGCTCTGCTACGTCACGCCGAAAGAACATCTCGGCCTGCCCAACGAAAAAGACGTGAAAGACGGAATCATCGCCTACAAGATCGCTGCCCACGCCGCCGACGTAGCCCGCCAGCGTCCCGGAGTCCGCGACCGCGACGACGCCCTAAGCTATGCCCGCTACAAGTTCGATTGGGAAAAACAGTTCGAACTTTCGCTCGATCCCGAGACTGCGCGCTCCATGCACGACGAAACTCTGCCCGAAGAGGGATACAAGACCGCAGCCTTCTGCTCCATGTGCGGGCCTAAGTTCTGCTCCATGAACTACTCCAGCAAAGTGGACGAATATAACAAGCAGGTGCATGGGCTGGAGAAGAAAGACTACTCGGAGTTGGTGGAGAAGCTGGTTACGATTAAGTGACTCGGGGGGCACCCTCCTGCTCTGCAAAATGGAGATATGTTCCACGTGGAACACTTTTGCAGTTCGTTCGCTTTTATGTATGTACACTTATATACATACATCGGCGGCTTTTACGAACAATGTATTAAATCCCGCTTCGCGCGGTGGGTCCTAAGTTGTTGATAATGCTCAGGGGGCGGGTGTGGTTAAACAGACACTTGCGGGTACTTGTTACACTGTAATTATTACAATTCTCATTATTTAGCGGGGCGGGCATCCCGGTCGATGGTGGAGTTCCCCGTGTGTTCTTCTCCTCCGTCCTCAAATTCCGCGGTCATGCCGCTGGATATGAGCTGGGTCATACACCTCCTCCAAGGCCTATGTTGTGCGGGCCAGCGTGCGGCGTTGCCAGTCCGCAGGCTAGGTTGCCTAGTTCACCGGAGACACTTGCTTCCGTTCAGCTTCTTCGCGCTGCGCGGAGGCAAAGAGCATCGAACAAAGGTTGCAGATTGAACTTGTTGGAATTACCGATTCTTCCGACACGTTTCAAGTACCCCTCGCTACGATGCTGCGAGCTATCCTTCGCACCTGCTTCGCGGTGACACCCATGCGCCCAGCAAGTCTGGCATAGCTGGGGAAGGGGTCCTCCTCGGTCCATTTGAAGCGCATTTTGTGCGTTGAGCCGGGAGCCCCACTCATTCGGGTTCTTGGCGAATGAGTGGGTTCGCCGGTCGCTGAATCTACTCTCGACGAACGCCTGACAACGTCCCTTGTAATGCACAATAATACATGCTATTGTTTCTGCATTATGAACACGACCGAGAAAACCATCAGCTTCCGCGCCGGCACCGAAAAGATTGACGCGCTTGATTCGTTGGCCGCCGCGCAGGACCGTCCGCGCAGCTATCTCATCAACGAGGCCATCACCAACTACATCGAACTTCACGCCTATCAGGACGCGCTGGTTCAGAAGGGCCTCGAAGAGATGCGGAAAGGCCGCGTCGTTAGCCACGAGGAGGTCGTAAATCGGCTCAAGAAGACGGGGCGCGCCAGTCGGTCATCAAGCAGATCGTGAAGCCGATGACCCGGCCGACGATCGAATGGGCTCAGGAAGCGACCCGCCAGCTCGATCAGGCCCATGATTACATTGCTCTCTCGAACAGCGAAGAGGTTGCCGAGCGGATCACGATGCGGATCGTCTCCACCATTCAACAACTCGCCGCCTTCCCCATGTCGGGCAGATCAGGCCGGGTTCCGGGCACTCGTGAGCTGGTCATTTCGAATACCCCTTTCATCGCAGCCTACGCCGTCGATCATGGCCGGATCGTGGTCCTCGCCATCTACCACGGTGCACAACGATGGCCGGACGCCTTCTGAGCACGCCGATGCGAGGATGACTCAGCCGACGGGGCACCCTCCAAGGCTGCAACAATTGTGCAACCTATCCGGATTTATTCGGCGCAGCGGAATCGAATGGTCTCGGCTGTTCGACAGGCCACTTCGCGAAAAGCCGAGAAGTGCGCACCCCCAGTGATTCCGCTCCCGTTCGATGCTAAGAACAAACCCTCGTCTTACCACTGGGTAAAGTGGCCCGCCGGCCGGTACCCTCAAGGAGCCCGTCATTCTCGACGACACTGTCGTAACTTGCCCGTTTCTCCTTCTAACCTAGACTTGCTTGTATGAACAGTCATCTTGTGCATCCGGGCTTGTAACCTGGCTGGCAAAACAAGAGTTTTGGCTTTCGCTCTGCTTATGGCGCTCTTACCTGCCAGCTTACCTGCCGGGGCACAGGCCTCACCCGCTTCCAAGCCGCAATCGGGAGAAGAGTTGCCCGTGCCGGGACATCCGGTGCCTGCCGATCACGGCAAACTATCGGAACACAACATCGAGTGGGTGCAAACGCAGGCGCCGCAGACACAGATGGAGTTCCTGCTCGGTGCGGCCGTAAATCACGATGTGGGCGCGACGAAGCTGATCGCCGATATGGTTGAAGGCTGGCGCGGCAAACTGCAGCGCACGCCACGCTGGGAGACCTTGCAGGACACGGCGCTCTACTCGAATGACCTGCGCGTACGAGCTGCGGCCATCGAGATCAATCTGGCAGTCGTGAGTCTGGCGAAAACCGACGAGGCCGCCGACCGGCTGATCGAGTCGGCGCAAAAGTATCCCGGCAATCGCGCGTTCGCGGCGTGGGAACTGGGAATGCTGGCGAATCGCGGCATCAAGGCGATGCGCATTCACGAACTGCTGGGCGAGTGGATCCACGATCCGAACCAGCAAACGCGCTTCTGGTCGGTCGAGGGTCTGGCCCACTTGGGAAGCGACGACACGATCAAGAATTTTCTCGACGTTTTCCGCAACGACCCTTCGCTCGACGTGCGGGAACGTGCCGGCTGCAGCCTGGCGAAATCCGGCATGATGACGCGTGCGCAGCGCATGAAAGCTGTGCCCGGCCTGATCGACCTGGGCGACGACCCAGCGCTCGACGCGACCACTCGCTCCTGGGTGTACCAGGCGCTTCGCGAAATCACCAACGTAAATCTGCCGAACGATCCCGCAATCTGGCGCAACTGGTATGCCACGCACGGCGCCGAAAAGTCGCGCGAATTCGGCGCGGGCAATTCCTGGTCGGTGCTGGGCAACAGCTGATAGTGGGTGAGCGCGATGCGGCAAACCAGAGAAATGCGCGTAAAATGACGGGCTGTTTGTAAAGCCAAAAAGGGAGATTCCGGTCACGATGCCCAGGCATGAAGAACTGCTGCAAGAATTTGAGGCATATGGCCGTTCCGGCCGTGGGGTGAAGTTTCTCATGCAGCAGATAGCTCAGCGCCTCCATGAAAAGACGACGCGCTACAACTGGGTTGGCTTTTATTTGATGGAAGCGCCCGCTTTCGATGTTCTCGTGCTGGGACCCTACGTCGGCAGCTTTTCGCCTACGCTGCGTATTCCGCTCGACAAAGGATTGTGCGGAGCGGCGGCCACTTCCGGGGAGACCGTGGTGGTCAACAATGTTGGGGCCGATCCGCGCTATCTTGGGTCGGATCTGGTGAAGTCGAATATTGTCGTGCCGATCTTTGCCAAGGAAAGCGAGGTCAAGAAAAGCGAGGTGAAGAAAAGCGAGGTGAAGACACGGGTGGCGGCGGAACTCTGTATCGAGAGCTACTTTGCGGACACCTTCGACACAGCAGAGCAGAAATTCATAGAGTCCTGCGCCGCCCTCGTCGGGCGGCATCTCGAATAGCGCTGGCAGCGGCGGGGTGTAGGTCGCAGCAGAGGCGGTGGAAAAAATATTCTCTCGGGTCGCCTCAGCGGGTAAGCCAGTTATCGCAGCGATGAAATCGCTGCGCCACCCACAATCAAATCCACTCTGAATTTGCTAAGGGAACTCTGAATAAGTCTCCGCAAAAGGCATTAACCACAGGGTACACAGGGGTGCACGGAGGCCCCGTGGACTTAATCAGAACTTCCCTAATTCGGTTCCGCTTGGCGCTTGACGCCGGAGTTCTGATTTGCCGCTTTCGGGGCTGGCTTTTTGTCGAAGTAGGTAACCGTATTCGCTGCGATCACGCCGCCGTTATACTTGCCCGAACGCTGGTGCTGCCGGGCGAAACGCTTCGCCGGTTTGGCTCTCAGAGCAGTTTCGTTGGACGCACGCTCGTCGAAATAAGTGACGGTGTCGCGCGCAATCAAGTCGGCACCGAGCCGATGTGAAGTCATGGCTTCGGCTTGGGCAGTCGAAGGTTTAGCAGTCGAAGGTTTGGCGGCCGAAGCTCTGGCGGTCGAAGGTTTGGCAAGCGAAGGCTTGGCAATCGAAGCTTTGACAGTCGAAGTTTCGGCAGTTGAGGCGGTCGCAGCTCCGGCCTTCGCGAGTGGCGATTCCTCTATTATTGCGTGGTTGGAATTCCCTTCCGATCTAATGGCTGGCGGCAACACTGGCACGGCCAAGACTTGTCCCGGATCTTTTTGGGGGTCTCTTTCGGGAATCGCGCCGCTCGACGAGCCCACATCGGTTGACGCTGCCGCGACGTTCTCCGCCGGCGCTACTGCGGAACCCTGCGCAGAAGCTTTGCCGGTCCGGCGCAAACCGAATCCGAGAACCAGGGCCAGCAGCGCCACACTGGCAAAAGCTAGAGCCGCACGCCAGAACCATCCCCTAGGACGATCGGGCGGTTGCGGTTTCTCCCTGGCTCGACCAGCGTTGGCTCGACCGCCGTTGGCCCGAACAGGGTTGGCTCGACCGGAGTTGGCTCAACCACCGTTGGCTCGACCGGAGTTGGCTCAACCAGAGTTGGCCGGGCTATAGTTGAGGTCTCTACCGCACAAGAGCTGGGCGGTACTACCGGCACCGACGGCAATGGCTCCGGTGGCAAGATCAAACGCGCGCCTTCTTCGCGATCGAGTTCGGGAGCGGGCAAAACGACGGCGGCCCGCAAAACAGCCTTGGGCGCAGGTTGCGGAGCTTCCGCATGCAACTCCACAGCTTCGACGTTCGGCCCGGCATTGAAGCGGACGGGCTCTTTCGGGGAGTGAGCCGAATCTAGAGGCTCCGGCGGCCTGCGAATGAAGTCCACCATCGGCGCCTTCAACTGGTGCAAAAATTCAAGCGAAGCCGTACGCTCGCCATTGTGCGCTTCCACGCTCGCGATCAGCTGATCGCCGGGGCCGGTGTCGACGCGCAATTCCAGATCGGCGATATCGTTGGGGATCGAGTCGGGAGAAATGATCTCGACGGCATAACCGCGAGCCAGCAGATCCATCGCCAGCTCTTGCGAGCACACCTGAGAATGCGTAATGATCCTTGCCAGTGCCATAAGTCGAGTCGCCTCGGCGTTTACCTTGCCGCACGGTCGGAGTGGAACTCCGCAGCCTCTAAAGGGGCATCTGACTGCGGAGATCGTCCGGAATCGCTAGAGCGATGCCCCGATACGAACCGCAATGCGGGCCCTGAGCCGCGATTCTCGGTATTACTCCAGAACCAGAACGGTCCGGTTCAGAGCGGCTGCCAGCGCTGCGATTTGTTGTTCGGTGCGGCGAAGATCCCCACGATCAATCGCTTCGTTCACGCCAGGAACCACCACGGCTGCGTATCCCGTGTATTGCCCGGGTGCGTAAATCGCATGGTGATACCACGGACGGTTGGGAAGCCCCTCTGGAATCAGGAGCGCCCGCTCTGCATCCCGCAGTTTAGCATTCATACGCTCCGGTGTTCCAGGCATTTTTCGCTGTTTTTGGAGCATTTTCGCACCCGCTTCCTGCAGGCGGCGGGCGCCTTCGAGGGCTGCCGAGAAGTCCGGCGCCTTGTCTCCGAAGCGCTCTTTGCTTTTGGTCCTGGCAGCGTCGAGGTAGACCAGAATTTCCTTCCCGTAGTCTTCGTAATCGTAAGGCAGCACGTCGGCGCTGGACATGCGCAGGACTTCCAAGCCGTAAATGCGGGCCATCTGCTGCTCATAGCGGAAGTCGGGATCGCCGAATTTCTTGAACCAGGCGAAGTTATCGAACACGGAGTGATACACCCCGTAATCGCCGCTCGAACTTATATCGGTGGAAGGCACACCCAGATGCTGTAGGAACACGGAGTAGTCGGAACCGCCGCCGAGATCGCCTACAGGCGCATCGTCTTGCATTGCCGCCGGAGGCGGGCGGTAGGTGCTGGGGTCCTGCGGCCGGAAGTTGTCTTCATTATTATTATTCGGCTGGCTGGTTTTCTTCCATCTGTCGTACACGGTTCCGCCTTGCGGCGAAGGCACCGACTTCGCGATCTCGCGGATAAACTCTTTCAAACTGGGCACCCCTGAAGCTCCGAACTTCTTGCCGGATACGGCCACGTCCATGTTGAAATAAGCGTCAGCGTTTCCCAATTGCTGCGAGTTATCTTCGCCCCACTCGGTGGAACCGATCAGTCCTTCTTCTTCCGCGTCCCAGCTTCCGAACACAATCGTGCGCTTGGGCTTCCATCCCGACTTCAGCAGCTCACTCAATCCGTGCACCGCCTCCAGCATCGCGGCGGTGCCGCTGTTCGGATCCACTGCTCCATACACCCAGGCATCGCGGTGATTGCCCGCGACTACCCACTCATCGGGCGAAGATGTTCCGCGGACTTTGCCAATAACATCCCAAATGGTGCGGAATTGGTAGTCCTGCCTAAGGTGCATCTTCACTTTGGCGGGGCCGGGACCAACGTGGTAAGTAAATGGCAGACCTCCCTGCCACTCGCGCGGCGAGAGCGGACCGCCGAGGTGCTCGAGAATTGGCGAGGCATCGGCGTAAGACAGCGGGGTTACGGGAATCTTCGGCAACTGCTCACTTTCAGCGGGAGAGACGCGCTTCGCCTCCGGCAGAGCGGGAGTGGATGCCGCTCCGGGTGTGGTCGGGTCGCCGGGAAACTGGAACATGAATCCGACCGATCCGCGCTGCACGCCGCTTGCCGGGCGCCACGGCCCTTTCGGATAGGCGTCGCCGCGGTAGTAGCCGTCATCTTTCGGGTCGGAATAAACGATGACTCCGGCCGCACCGCGTTCCTGGGCCACGAATTCTTTCACGCCGCGAAAATTCTCACCGTAGCGGACGATGACGATCTTGCCGCGCACATCGACGTTCATCTGTTTCAACTTGTCAAAGTCAGCCGGCGAGCCGTAGTTCGCATAGACAACTTCGGCCTCGGCGTCTCCCGAGGGCGACATGCCGTTGTAAGGAGTCACGACGCGCGGATCGTCCTGATAGGGATCGTCGTCGACGTGCTCGCGTTGCGGCCCATGCATCTCTACTCCGGGCGGCTCGGTCATGTCCACGCGGATCTCCGCCGGATAGTTAAACCACACTTTGTATTGGACAAACTCGGTGTCAAGTCCGGCCTCGCGGAACTTCTTGGCCACGTACTCGGCCGTCGCCTTGTCCTCGGGAGATCCGGCAATGTGCGGCGCTTGCGTCAGGATGCGCAGGTGCTCTTCTGCCAGCTTGGGATCGGGCACAGCCATAAACCTCTTTTCGATTTCCCGCTCGCCGGCAACATTGCGAAAGCCGCTGATGGCATAGCTCTCGGGCTGGTCTTTATGCTTATCTTTATCTTTGTCTTTATTTTTGCCGGCCTGATCAAACGCCTGCAGGTTCGAACCAATCAGCACCAAAAACAGAACTGCACCCGAGAGAAGCCTCATGGAGTTCCTTGTAGAAATTGGCGAGTCAGCCGGCATAAGGCCCGGCACGATACACGTGCACAGCAGTTCGGCAAGTGTAGCAACGAAACAAAGATTGTACCGTGCGGAGGAAGCTGCCAGCGTGAACGCGTTACACTTTGGAGCGCGTTAGACTTTGGAGCGCGCTACACTGGGGAGCGATGCCTAAGCCGCCGACGGCTCGTTTTTCCGATCGGGTGGAGGATTACGTCCGCTATCGCCCGGGGTATCCGCCTGAAGTTCTGGACCTTCTTCGCGTCGAATGCGGATTGCAGCCGAGTCACATCGTCGCCGACATCGCGTCCGGGACAGGAATGTTTACCCGCCTTCTTTTGGAAAACGGGAATTCCGTCTTTGCGGTCGAACCTAACACGGAAATGCGCGAAATGGGTGTGCGCCAGCTCGAATCCTATAACCGGCTGGTGTCCATTGCCGGAACGGCTGAGGAGACCACGCTCGGCTCCGCTTCCGTCGACTTCGTTACCGCTGCCCAAGCGGCGCACTGGTTCGACCTGCCTCGCGCCCGCGCGGAATTTGCCCGCATTCTGCGACCGGAAGGCTGGTGCGTGTTGATATGGAATGAGCGCCGCACCGAAACCACGCTTTTCCTGCGTGACTACGAGCAACTTCTGCTGACCTACGGCACCGACTATAAGGAAGTGCGCCATGAACGCACGACGGCTATCATCCATGAGTTCTTTGCGCCCGCGCTGGCCGACGAGCGCGTCTTCTATCTGCGCCAGCAGTTCGACTACGAAGGCACTGCGGGGCGCCTCTTGTCTTCTTCGTACGCGCCGCTCGAAGGTCATCCCAGCCACGCGCCGATGATGGAGGAGCTACGGCGGATCTTCGGCGTCCATGCTACCAATAACATGGTCGAATTCGAATACAACACGCGGGTGTATTACGGCAGGTTGGGCGAAGCGAGTTGAAGAATTGTGTAATTTTGTAATCTGTAATTTTGTAATTTAAAACCCAGTGTTGTTCAATTACCAAATTATAGATTACAAAATTACAAAATTTCCTATGCCCAAATCTTTCCACATGTCTCCCGAGGAGTTTCGGCGCCAGGGCCACGCTGTCGTCGACTGGATCGCCGATTATCATTCCCGCGTTGAAAGCTTCCCGGTTCTATCGCGTGTGCAGCCGGGAGAAATTCGTTCCAAGCTGCCAGCACACGCGCCTGCGCAAGGCGAAGCCTTCGACCAGATTCTCGGCGACATCGAGCGCGTCATCCTTCCGGGCATCACGCACTGGCAGTCGCCCAACTTTTTCGCCTACTTTCCGGCGAACGCCTCCGGGCCGGCCATTCTCGGCGATCTGCTCTCCTCGGGGCTCGGGGTGCAGGGCATGCTCTGGTCCACCAGTCCGGCGTGCACCGAACTTGAAACGCACGTGCTCGATTGGCTGGTACCCATGCTGGGTCTGCCGGAGAAATTTCTTTCGACCAGTAGCGCAGGAGGAGGTGGGGTGATTCAGGACACTGCGTCGAGCGCCTCGCTCTGCGCCCTGTTGGCGGCGCGCGAGCGTGCTACAAAGTTCGCCAGCAATCGCAAGGGCTGCGATGGACGTCTGGTCGCCTATTGCTCTACACAAACGCACTCTTCTGTTGAAAAAGCAATCAAGATCGCGGGCATGGGCTCGGACAATTTGCGCCACATCGACGTGGACAAGAACTTTGCCATGCGCTCAGACGCACTGGCACACCAGATTGAGTCCGATATCAAGGCCGGCCTGATTCCCTGCTTCATCTGCGCCACCGTGGGGACGACATCTTCCAACGCGATCGACCCCGTGCGCGAAATTGGGCGCATCTGCCGCGACCACAATCTCTGGCTGCACGTGGATTCCGCCATGAGCGGCACGGCCGCGCTCTGCCCGGAATTTCGCTTCATCAACGATGGCATGGAGTTCGCGGACAGCTACACCTTCAATCCGCACAAATGGATGTTCACCAACTTCGATTGCAATGTCTTCTACGTCGCCGACCGCAAGCACTTGATCCAAACGCTCTCCGTGCTGCCGGAGTACCTGCGCAACCAGGCAACGGAATCCGGCGCCGTCATTGATTATCGCGACTGGCACATCCAGCTCGGGCGGCGTTTTCGCTCGCTCAAGCTTTGGTTTGTGATCCGGCATTACGGGATCGAAGGCTTGCAGCACCATATTCGCGAGCACGTACGCCTGGCTCAGCAATTCGCCGGCTGGGTGCGCGAGGATTCGCGCTTCGAACTCGCCGCGCCCGCCCAGCTCAACCTTGTCTGCTTCCGGCTGCGCGCGGGAGGTCATATTAATCAGGATCAGGCTAATCAAGATCAGGCCAATCAGGATCAGGCCAATCAACTGCTGATGGACCGGCTGAATGGCAGCGGCGGCCTCTACCTCACTCACACTAAGCTCGACGGAAAACTCACACTTCGGTTTTGCGTTGGCCAAACTCACACTCAGGCCCGTCATGTGGAACGCGCGTGGCAGCGCATCCAGCAAGAGGCGGGGAGGCTGGGGAATCCCTGATACCATTACAGTGACTGGCGGCAGCTGCCAAGCTCTCCACCCCGTCAAGCCAACACCGGGCTTGCCGGGGGTCCGGGTGCGCTCGGCTTGGACGGCCGAGGGCGGCCGTCCCTACACGAGCTACTCGCGATAAGGTGTAGGTTATGCCACGGGAAATTTCAGCGGGCGGCGTCGTGCTGCGGCAGATTTCTGGAGTCTGGCATGTCGCTCTGATTGAACCACAGAAAAGTGAGCCGCCCGCAAAAAGCCCTAAACCAGCAAAGACGCCGCGCAAGCGCAGCCGTGCTCGGTTAACCCTCCCCAAAGGCTTGGTGGATGCGGGCGAAAAACCGCAGGCTGCCGCGGTTCGGGAAGTGCAGGAAGAAACCGGCATCGTGGCCGAACCCGTCACCAAACTCTGCGACAACAAGTATGTCTACGTTCGCACCTGGGGCGATGGCGCGCGGGTTTTCAAAATCGTGAGCTTCTACCTGATGCGCTATGTTTCCGGAGAAATCGACAACCTCGCTTCCGACATGCGGATCGAAGTCAAGCAAGCTCTCTGGGTGCCGCTCGCCGACGCAGCCAAACAACTTGCTTACAGCAACGAGCGCAAGGTGATGCGCCAGGCACAGGACTACGTTGAAAAACAAGGGCTCGATTAGCGCGGAATGAGCCGGTTTTCGACGCCCAGCCCCTGAAAGAATGTGCGTGGGATCTGGGCCGCCCCTCCGGGACTTAGATCGTTATTTGCAACTTTTCCCACCGCTAAAGCGGTGGGCTAAGCTGGGTCGCCCCTCCGGGGCTGTATTCTCGATCTCTTCGGTTAACTTGGCTCCGAAATTGGCTCCGCACATGAATAATGCAAAATTAGCGGGTGGCCGGGATGCTGGGAGGGAAGCTCATGGAAATCGCTTCGTCCGAGATAAATGAAATGACGATGTTGGTTTCCGTCGCGACGGGCTGGCCATCTTTGACGTAGGGACGGTAGCGCCATTGGCGAACGGCGCGGACTGCGGCCGCGGCGAGCGCACGGTTGCCAGAGACGACTCTCACGGTGCGCACGGCGCCAGCGGAATCCACCCGCGCTGTCAAAGCGACTACCCCTCGAGCGCGCACATCCGGATAGTCCGGATATGCAAAATGCAATGGCGCTCTCGAGGCTTGGATACCGCTGTCTTGGCTGGAGAGTGGGAGACCCGGAGTCGAAGCCGCATCGTGGACGCGAATCGCCCGCTTCGGAGTTGGGATGGAAGTTGGGATTACGGTGTTGATCGATGCCGGCACAACGGCAGCCTTCGAGGTAGCGAGAGGCTGGACTGCTGCCGGCGGGGCTATGGCGGCGCGGCTCTCGGCAATGGCCGCTGCTGGCTTTGCGACGTGGGGAGAATCCGGCGGGACGGTCATGTTGATCGGCTGAAGCCGCGGCTGATTGTGGGCTTGGGAGCTTGGTATTCCCTCGATGCGATGCCATGCGACCACGGAAATGATGCAGAGGCATAGCGCGCCGCCGGTCGTCGCAAGCCTGGACATTGCAATCCTGGATACTGCACGGCTGGACGTTGCGAGCCTGGATGTTGCGAGTTTGGCCGTCGCCAGCTTTGGCACTGCCCGCTTGGGCGTCGCCAGCTTGAACGTTGCAAGTTTAGACATCGCTAGTTTGAACGTCGCTAACTTAGACGTCGCTAGCTTAGACGTCGCTAGCTTAGACCAGGCGAATCTCGGCGAAGAGGAGGGAACCGGGTTAGGCTTGGGCGCGATTTGCGCTTGCTGCGCCAACACTTTTTCTTGCCGTGCTTTTATCTGGACTGGTATCTGGGCTGGTATCTGGACTGGTATCTGGACCGGTGTCCGAATCGGTTTCCGGGCCGGCGTAGCGTCGATCGGCACCGGGGGTGGTACAAAATTTTCAACCACACCGATCGCTAGCGTTCGACTGTGCAAATGCGACACGACGCCCGCGTTCTTGCGGAAGAGGGCGTTGACCAGTGCGCGCTGGCGCGAGTTCAGGAGTGGGATGGAGAGCTGGCGAAAGTTGCGAAACGTCCAGAGCAGATAAATTCGTTGCTTGAGAGAAAGTTCGACGCGCACCAATCCCTGCCGTGTTTCAAACAGCAAGAAGCCGGATTGGAGCCTATCCAGAAACACGCGTGTCACCCAGAATCGGACCCTTGTATGCGGCTGGGGTTGCCGCAGGGCACTGTAGCTTAAAGATAGCAGATTTCTTAGTCGTTATGGCGCGGCCCGGTTGGGCTAGTGCAAAGGGCTTAATGCGCAGAGGGTAAGGTCACAGTCTAGGAAGTGGGTCGACGTCCAGCGTGTTCAACGAACCGCCAGGCAGCCTTGTGGCGAAACTCCAGCGCCAAGAACCAGCGGCTGAACAGATTGCAGAAAAACTCGTGGCGCGCGCCGCAGTCGCCCTCAGCGGCTAAAGCCCTGGTTCCACTCCCGGGAAGATGTCATAGATGTAGTCGTGGGCGTTCAATGCGATCTTGTTCATGGTGCCGGCTTGAACGCGCTTGACGATTTCCTCGCGGGAGAGATCGAAGATCGCCTCCAGAATCTGCGCGCGTTGCTGCTGGTTGGCCTGCGCCACCACGAAGAGCACACGGGCACTGTGCTGGATGTAGCGCGGTGAAAGTAGCTGGCGTTTCAAAAGATCCATGATGATGGGCGCTTTCGAGCGGTCGAAGCGGCCGGGATCGCCGTGGCGGTCCAGTCTCGGCGAAAAACTCTGCCGTCCATTCGTTGTGGTAATCCCACAATTTCTGGAACAGCTCCGGGGTAAAGCGGGCACCGGCCTTGACCTCAGTTGCATTCGTCGCCGGTACAACGCCATCCTCGGTGAGGGCGGGTCGCTTGAGGTAGCCGTCCTTAGTGATAACGGCTTGGTGGTGGAGCAAGCTCCACAACCACGAAACATCAATGCGGTAGGTGGCGAGGTCATTCATAAAGCGCAGCTTGAGTTCGTAGTCGTCGATGGCTGCGGCGAAATTGCCGTTGAGGATCTGGAAGCCGTAGTTCGCTGCCATGTAGAACGCGTGCTGGATGTGCTCAATGGTGATCTCACCCTTGGGCACGTCGTTGATGGCTTGCCAAAGTTCTGTGGGTGAAGATCTTCTCCGGGCGTGTCCAGCGTGCCCTTGTTAATGACCCGCGGCATGATCTTGCCCTGTGGGTTCAATAAGCCTCGGGATTGCAGCAACTGCCGCTCCGGGTCAAGCAGACCGCTGGCCACGGTTGCCACCGGTTTACCATTCGCGTCCACAGTTTCTTGTGGCGCATCGATGATCGCCTGGAGTTCGGTCACAGGAACCTGCAGAGGCGTATTGCCGGCAGCCACGTAGGCCGGCTCCGGGCTGGCCACCCAGCTTTGCCGATAGGCGTCATAGAGTTTGCCCTTCACTTTGCTCTTGACTCCGCCGGCGAGGATGTCTTCCAGGGTAGGTTGTTGGCCTGCGGGTAGCGGCTTCTCCGGTATAAACATGAGCCCCAGCATACGTTCTCGCAGCTTGTCGATAACCATCGCGCGCAGGGCCAGAGGGTTATACCTTGAACGCCCATAAGGATCGCTGGCTTGGTAGATCATCACTGCCGCCATGCCCCCGATGGGCGCACCTTGGCTGAGTTCTCCGTTCTTCATGCCGGCCATGAGCATCATCAGCGCGTTGTAGCGCTGATAGGCAATCATGTTCGGGAAGGCCATGCCGATCGACTGCGGATCCGGAAAGACGCCGTGCGGGTCGTCCTTCCACATCTCAATCAGGCTGCCCAGATAGTCCCAGCGGCCCACGTTCGTACCCAGCAACCGACGCCGCAAGACCCAGGCGATCACCGGCAAGAACCGGCCCGCATTCCCCTCCTCGTAAAGCACTTTGATCTTGATCGTGCCCGTCGGGACGCCGATCATGCCTTCCAGCCGTGCCAGGAGCTTGTCCACAATGAGAGCTTCCTGAGGAGTCTGAATCTTCGGAATGTAGTAGTACACCCCGGTGCCCGCATGGGTGAGAGACTCGTAGTTGTTCAGGAGCCAGAGGACCGTGATGGCAATCAAACCGGGGGCCGGTTGGCCATCGACAGTGATGTGGTCATAGCGCACGTGCAGGCCGGCGGGCCGGGCAAACCGGGTCGGCCACTTCGCTGCGGGCGTATTGATCTTGTATGCGCGGCGTTTGCCTTTCTTCACCACCTCGTAGGGACGGTCGGTCCAAGCGCCTTCTAGAATTTCTTTGGCGTTCTGCAGGGCGGCGAAAATTCCCACCGGACTGAGTGGAGGGCGTGCCATCAGGATGAAAATGCGGCGGAGAGGCATCTTCAAAGTCCGGCATGTTCATGGGCGCCGGACTATTCAACGCGTTGAAGGCCATATCGAGCGGATGCCAAGGGCCGGTGAGCTCCAAGCCGGGATTGGTTAATGGGTGCGCGTCCTTCGGGATAGGCACTTCATCGTTGAGCCGCCAGCGCCATTCGCTTTCCTTGCCGAGAAAGTTGTCGATCATGCCTTGGACGATATGGCGAAATGTCCAGGGCTTTCCCGTTGCAGGATCCTCAAATGTTTCGTCCCACTTCGGCCAGGCATACTTCTCCCGCACCGGCGCGGCAGACTGCAGGAGCGCCCGGCGCGCGGTCAGGGCGGCAGCAATATCCGGACCCAGCTCTCGCGTGAGTGTGGCGATCGTCTCCTGGATATTGATTTCTCGCCCCTTCACCTTCTTGGTTCCGAAGAGGCCGGGGAACTGCTGCAAAATATCGTCGCGGACCAAAGCCACCACAGGCTCGGCCTTCCTGAGTTCTTGGGTTTGAGTTTTCATAATGACGCCTTATTTCATCTTATTAATTTCGTCTTCGCCAGCCCTTTTCTATGAAGGCGCTGGGATGGTATCTAGAACTGGGGTGAAAGCGGGCTCCCGCTCTTTAACGCCGATTCGTCAGATCTTGTCGGCTCGAAACGAGGGATCTGCAGTCTCGCCACAAAATACAGCATCCCTCGCTTCGCTCGGGATGACAATTCATAAATCTTTCTCGCGCCGCTACAGACGACAATTCATAAATGTTTCGTGCGCGCTACAGACGACTATTCAAAAGTTTCGTGCGCCGCTACGGACCCGACTTACGCCACAGGCTGCTAAGTCTGGATTTGCAACGCCGGCGACGCCTTACTGATCATCTCCAAGAGAAGTACCCGGTCAGGCTTGAGCAGTTCGGCGATGCGTTCCCGGCTGACGTTCGCGACGATGATTTGACCAATCTCGGTGCTCACGTTCGAAAAGATCCCCAGGGTCTTCATCTTCTGCGCCTGGAACTGGTTGTCCTCGGTTGGAGTGACGTAGTGCACCGCGCTGGCATTGTAGCGGTGGATCAGAAACAGTTGACTGAGCGTCATCAGCCGCTTCTTGCGGAGCGGCTCGAGTGTGTTCTGGTCGCGAACCGAGAGGATGTTGCGGCCGCGACGATCCTGGATGTTGGCGAAGATTACGTTGGCCAGCTTTTCCCCGCTGGGCTCGTCCAGCAGGCACAACTCCAAGAGTTCCGAACCGGCCGTGTGCGGACGCAACTGGACGCGAATTTTCGCCGGATAGTCGCAGTACTTTCTCCACTCCGCGAGCCAGTCCTCCAACAGCTTGGTGGGGACCTCGGTCTGAACCAAATGCTGGAACTGCGTCGATCCCTTGCCCATCGCCTTGGTCGCCGCGGTGCGTCCCGACGACGCCATCAAGGCGGCGTCCAGACGTGGTCCTCCGACTAGGGTCTGCGGCGTCCGATAGGGCGACTCCAGCAGTCTGAACTTGCGCTGCAGGCGCGCCAGCGCCAGCATCCCGTCCTGCTTTAATGCGGTCGCGAACTCCTCGGCCGCCAAGCCGTCGATCTGGTGGCCACCGTAGGTGATGAAGTTGAAGACGTAGCCGAGTTTGCCGAGTTCCTCGGGGAAGCGCTTCATCTCCTCGTCGCTCATCCCGGTGGTATCCCAGCTGAACGACGGCGAGAGGTTGTACGCCAGCATCTTGTCGGGATACTGCGCGTGGATGGCGTGTGCGAACTTCCTGGCCTCCTCGAGATCGGCCGTCTTGGTTTCCATCCACAGTATGTCGGCGAAGGGCGCCACGGCCAGCGACTTGGCGATCGCGTAATCGATCCCGGCCTGGATGTGATAGAAGCCTTCGGGAGTTTTGGGCAGCTCGCAATCCCAGATCACCCGGATGCCCATTGCCTTGGCTCGCTCGCGCACCTCGTAGAAAGACGCGCGTTTTGAGAACGCCAGCCATTGCTCGACGGTCATGTCGAAACGATCGCCCTCGGCGGCGCGGAACTCCAGCACCTCGGCGACCGCCAGCCCAAAGGTCATCAGCCCGGCTTCTGCCCGCCAGATGTCCACATAGCGCGTGTCGATCCTGTCGAGTGCTGCGTCTAGTTCGGTCGCCGACGCGTCCCTGAGAGCGGGGGCGCTCTCGACGATGATCGACATAATTCCGACGCGCTCGAGCCAAGCGAAGGCCGCCGCGTACTCGGCCTCGGACAGGGCAAAAAGCAAGTGACCGCGGACCTCTTCGACGCCCAGTTCGAAGAGTTTCCGCAACATCGCTAGATAACCAGCCTTGTAGCTGGGCAGGCCAACGCTGGTGGCGCCGAGGATGAAGGGCTGGTCGCGCTCGTCGCTCCGGCTCTCGATGAAGGTCGCGGACTCGGCATCGGTTCGGGCCACAATGATGCCCGGGACCCGCATGATGTCGAGCTGCAGGCGGGCAGCGTTGAGGCGCTTGATCTGCTCGTCCTCGGCCACAACCACCTTACCGCCCTGGTGGCCGCACTTCTTCGCTCCCGGCTTCTGGTCTTCGATGTGGTAGCCGGGCACCCCGGCCTCGACCATGCGGCGGATCAGATTGCGTACATGCGCGTCCCCACCGTGACCGGTGTCGGCGTCGGCGATGATGAAAGGCCGAAAGTCGATGACCGGGGTTGCCTTGCGCTGATCTTCGGTCATCCTCATGCGCGCGAAGTGTTGGTTCTTGTCGGCGGTGAGAAGCGCCCGCACCAGTCCGGCGGCCTCGTCTGGCACCTGGCTGAGCGGATAGCTGGCCAGGTCCGGACCCGGATCCTCGGCCAGCGATCCCCGGGCGGACACGGCCCAGCCGCCCAGATAAATGCCTTCCATTCCCATACGCTTCATCATCACCGCCTGGCCGGGCGAATAGGGACCGAAGGTAGTGATCTGCTTGCGCTGTTCGAAAAGCTCGCGCAACCGTGGGTAGAACTCCTGCGGCTGCCTGTCGCGCTACGGAGTAGTCGCCGGAAATCGTGCCCTGCTGCTCGGCCACCTGGCGCGGGGAGTAGAGACGGACGATCCCGTCGAACCGTGGGCTCGTGAACCATTGCCTGGCGGCCTCGACCTGCTGGTCGAACGTCGTCATTGTCGTGATTGTCGGTTCCTGGCTTTCAGTGCTGACTAACATTTTCCGCCTCCAGGGATGATGGCGTTCGTCGCTCTTCGCTTATCGCTCGATCGCTCCATCAGTGATATTGCCGTTCGGATGTGGTTGCGTTGCGTGTTCTGTTTCACACGAAGCAGGATTAAGACGTTCTCAAAGGCAACTTGAACCAGCCCGGCGCTACTTTGTGTCGAGCGACAAGCCAATTTTACCTGAAATGCCCGTTTTACGAGCGCCAACGGACAAGGTGAACCTCAGGGAGTTCACGCCCCGCAAGAAGCCAGTCCATTCGTGCCTTCCTCTGCAATGGATTTTTGTTTCAACGAGATTAAAGATAGATCAAGTGAGGCGCAGGGTCAGCGGCGGCAGTGACAGCCCCTCGACCTCAACTGTCCAGAGATCGCCTCGGTCGGTTGGATGTCCGGACGTGAGCGTTCCGGAACTGACGATTTCCCCCGCGCTCAACGGCTCGGTTGGGAACCGCCGCACGATGGCTGCGCTGAGTTCCGCGAGGCACAAGGCGGGGCTCCTCAAGGAGTTCCTGCCGGATCCTTCTTCCACAAACTCTCCCTTTTTCGACATACGCACCTTAAATCGCGGCAGCTCGTTCACGCAGCGCGGCGATGCCGTCGGGCGTTACCTCGACCCGCTCTCCGACCACGAGTGCAGCATGCAGTCCGAAGGAGGCAACGAAATCACTGGGCTGAAACTGCCATTCCGGAAAGGGACAATCGATGATTTCGAATCCCACCGCCAGCCAATCCGTGGATGCGAGCGCAGCGGCGGCATCGGGGGCTGCAGCGCCCTCAGTAACGATCGGTTGTTTCAAACCGAAAACGATCTCGGGCTCGATCTTCAGCGAACGGGGATGTGCGATGGTCAGCGTGGCGGAGTTGTGGTCACTATAATGCACGGTGTCGTCGTACATGTGGGCCCAGACCAGAGTTTCAAGTTTGAGCGCACGCCACATGGCTTTATTGGCATAACCGACCTTGCGGCCGACGGCTCTGTGTCCACCAGCTTCGCGGAACCGTTTGAGGGTTGCTTCAACCTCATAAGCCGTGTTGAGGTCGAAACCGGGGCGCCCCGACGGAGGAATAGCGACCATCGCGCCCGTCTCATATGCGGACAGCAGCTCACGCGCTAAGGCTTCAACTTCATTGTGCGACATAATTGTTCGACGTAAGTCGGTTCGGCGTTCGGAGTCCAGACGTTCAGCATCTTAACACCAGCCATTGGTCGGCACGTCCCTCCTATGCTCGCTTGCGGGGGTCGCGAGCGAGCGATGGGCGTTCCTAGTCTGACAACACAGCTAATCGTTACGCGACAGTTGGGTTCACTCAAAAGCGGTGATAATTTACAGTCATCAACTAGTCTCAGTAGTCCTGGGGCCAGGGGATGGGTGCGTTTGACAGTCCGGCCACAATTCAGGAGGAACACGATGAAGATACCCGCAAGATTTTCGGCGTCGAGCATTGCGCAGCGAGGTTCTAATCGCGGTTGGCTCTCGCATATCTGGCTGTTGTCCCTTCTTGTTGTCGGGCTGTGCAGCGCTCCTGCTCCTGCCCATGCCCAAAACGCGGTTGTCCTGGTGGGGTCCGGATCGACCGTCCCGGCGCCTCTTTTCAAGCCGGTGGACACAGGAGTACACAGCGCAATCCCAACCTGCAGATGCGATACCTCCCGGTCGGCACCAGCGAAGGCATCAAGCAGATCTCGCATGGTGCGGGCGACTTTGCCGCCGGGGAAGCTCAGCTTACAGATAAGGAGCGGAAAGAGGGCAGCTTGATCGAACTGCCGATGGTGATCATCGGGATCGTTCCCATCTACAATCTTCCCGATATCCGGCAGGAGCTTCGGCTTTCGGGGGAAGTGCTGGCCGGGATCTACCTCGGCGATGTGAAGACGTGGAATGCGCCACAAATCGTGAAGCTCAATCCCGGGATCACTTTGCCGGATCTTCCGATCCAAGTGGTCAACCGCCCTGCAGGAAAGGGATCGAACTACGTTTTCACCGACTTTCTCTCCAAGGCGAGTGCCAAGTTTCGGGCCCAAATTGGAGTCACTCCTTCACCCAAGTGGCCGGTTGGGGTGTGGGCGGAACGCAGTTCCGATATGGCAGACAAGGTGAAAAACAGCCCCGGCTCCATTGGCTACGTGGAGTATCAATATGCGGTGAAGGGCAATATTCCCCAAGCTGCGGTACAGAATCGCGCCGGTAAGTTTGTTAAGGCTTCCATCGGAGAGCATGACCGCGGCATGCCAAGCGGCCGAGGCGCCAGGCTGGAAGAACTTCTCCGCCTCGTTGATCAACACACCCGGAGCGGATGCTTTTCCCGTTACCAGTTTCTCCTGGATTTACCTGCGATCCCTATCGTCTGAACCCGCTCGTGCGGCCGCGTTAAGCGATTTCTTGGATTGGATGTACACGGATGGCCAGCAGTTTGCCGCCCAGGAAGGCTATGCCGCACTGCCTCCGCCACTGCTCGCAGCATTGAGAAAGAAAGTCAAAGATTTGCATTAAATTAATTCTGTTGACCAGTTCGATCGGTTTCTGGTCGCAAGTTTTTTTTGCAACTCGAATTCTTCGGCCCAAAGTCCGGTCCGCCTAAACCGGCGCACTGGCGTCATCGGTGCTTCCCTGTCCAAACCGCATCGCATCTTGAACGTCACATTTCGGGTGGGGTTCTGGAGATTGTCCGCTCCGTGCCGTAAAATCTAACTATCTCCAAAGAGAAACTCGGAAGAGAAACGAGGACTATGAGCGTCATAGAACAGGAAAATACTGCACATCATTTCCCCGCCCTGCAACCGCCTCGCCGCTATTTGTTCGGGCCAGGCCCCAGCATGGTTCACCCGCGGGTCTACGAGGCGCTGTCGAAGCCGATTGTCGGCCACCTCGACCCCTACTTCATCCAGGTGATGGGAGACGTCCAGCAATTGCTCAAAACGCCCTTCGGAACCAAGGACGGCGCCACGCTAGTGATTTCCGGCACCGGCAGCGCGGGCATGGAAGCTGCCGTTGCTAACTTCGTGGAGCCTGGAGCCAAGTTCGCGGTGTTCGCCAATGGGTTTTTCTCCGATCGGCTCGCGGAGATGGCGAAGCGCCACGGCGCCAACGTCGTACGCTTCGAGAAGCTTTGGGGTGAGACCTACACGCCGGATGAAGCGAGAGAGTTCATCCGTCGCGAAAAGCCCAAGGTTGTGGCTTATGTTCAGGCCGAGACATCGAGCGGAGCCTTGCAATCGGGCCATGCCATCTGTGCCGCCGCTCATGAGGCCGGCGCTCTGGTGATCGCGGATTGCGTTACCTCGCTCGGCGGAGTTCCGGTGGAGTTCGACCAAACCGGTATCGATGTCGCCTACAGTTGCACGCAAAAAGGACTGAGCTGTCCACCGGGCTTGTCTCCGATGGCGATTTCACCGCGGGCCATGGACTGGTTGCGCGCTCGGACTTCTCCTGTGCGCAGTTGGTATTTTGACCTCAAGCTGATTTACGACTACTCCACGGTGTCGCACCGCTATCATCACACGGCGCCGATTTCCATGTTCTACGCGCTACGCGAGGCGCTCCTGGTCATCGCCGAGGAAGGAATCGAGAACCGCTGGGAGCGGCATCGCGCTTGCCATAAGTCCTTTGTCAAGGGCATAGAAGCGATGGGTCTACGCATGCACGTTCCCGAGGAGCATCGAATTGCGACCCTGAACACGGTGGGTGTTCCAGAAGGTGTTGACGAGGCGAAAGTGCGCAAACGCCTGTTGGACGAGCCGGGCATTGAAATCGCCGGCGGTTTTGGGCCGCTCGCCGGCAAAATCTTCCGCATTGGCGTGATGGGCCCGTTGGCCACCGAAGACAACGTGCAGTTTTTTCTGAAAGAGTTCAGAAAGACCCTGAGCGCAGAGGGCTACTCGATCTAGGGAAGCTTTGATTAAGTATCGGCAAAAGGCATTAACCACAGGGTACACAGGGGTGCACGGAGGACCCCGGGGGCAGAGGAAATAACGAATGACACTGAAGTCCGTACACACTCTTCTTGACGTTTTGCATTTCGCTGACAGTCACACGGCAATTATCGTTCCCGAGCTTGGAATCCGTGTCACCTACGATTCGCTCCGGCAGCAGGTCTTGGCCATGGCGAACGCTTTGGCCTCCGCGGGCATTCGCCGTGGCGATGCTGTAGCGATTGCATTGCCCAACGGATTGCCTGCGATTGTGAGCTTTCTCGCCGCCTCCATCGCCGGAACCGCAGCCCCTTTGAACCCGGCGTACCCCTATGAGGAGTTTCATTTTTTCCTCGGCGACACCAATGCCCGCATTTTGCTTTGCCCCGCGGTAGGCGCAGAATTCGTGCGCACCGCAGCCGCGGACCGCAAGATTCCAGTGCTCTCGGTGGAAATGAGCGACCAGGGCAACGTTCACTTGTTGGATGCCGCCACCGGTGTTTCCGCAACCGAGCCCACGGCTGACGACATTGCCCTGATCCTGCACACCAGCGGCAGCACGGGGCGGCCGAAGCGTGTTCCCCTGCGGCATTACAACCTGGCCGTATCTTCGGCAAATATCGCGAACACATACGCGCTTTCCGAGGAAGATGTTTCGCTGTGTGTCATGCCGCTGTTCCACATTCATGGTTTGATTGGTTCAACCATGGCCACTTTGCTTTCCGGGGGTGTCGTGGTTGTTCCCCTAAAGTTCAACGCGCTTTCTTTCTGGCGGACGGTTCGAGAACATCGCGTGACCTGGTATTCGGGAGTGCCCACGATGCATCAGCTTGTACTCGCCCGCACCCGCCACAAGGCCGAAGAAGCTGCCTCTCTGCGCTTCATACGGTCCTGCAGCGCGCCCTTGTCGCCAGAACTCATTCATAAGATGGAGGACGTCTTTGGCGTGCCTTTCGTCGAAGCCTACGGAATGACGGAAGCTGCCCACCAGATGACCTCGAATCCTTTACCCCCGCGCCATCGGAAGCCAGGTTCCGTGGGCGTGGGTGCAGGGCTTCGCATCGCCATCATGGACAAGGCGGGCAATCACCTGGGCACGAACCAGCGCGGCGAAGTCGCCATTCAGGGAGCCAATGTGTTTCGTGGATATGCAAACAATCCCGAGGCCAACGCTCACGCTTTTGTGCAATGGATGGTTTCGCACCGGCGACGAAGGATTGCTCGACGAAGACTGCTATTTGCATTTGACGGGCAGGATCAAGGACATCATCATCCGCGGAGGCGAGAACATCGCGCCTCACGAAGTCGATGAGATTTTGCTGCGGCATCCCGCCGTCGCGGCGGCGGTCACGTTTGGCTGCGTGCATCCCACGCTGGGCGAAGAAGTGGCGGCAGCCGTGGTCTTGCACGAACGCCATGGCGCCACCGAAGCGGCACTCATCAAGCACTGCCGCGAGTTGCTGGCAGAATACAAATGTCCAAAGAAGATCTATCTGGTGGACAGTATCCCCACCACCGCAACCGGAAAAATTCGCCGGCGCGCAGTCGCCGCCGCGCTCACTGGATGAGCAACGATGAGATTCCTGATCGCGGGGGCGGGCGCCATCGGAGCCTACATCGGTGCGCGCATGGCGCAGGCGGGGTTCGAGGTCACGCTCTTCGCGCGCGGGCCGCATCTTCGCGCCATGCAGGAGCACGGCGTGCAGGTCAGAAGCAGCGAGGGAGATTTCGTGGCGCGGCCCACCATCGCCAGTTCCCTCGAAGAAGTGGGACCGGTGGACGTTGTCTTTCTTGGGGTGAAGGCGCACGGCCTGACGCAACTTGCGCCCCAGTTGAGGCCGGTGCTGGGGCCAGAGACCACCGTCGTCAGCACCCAGAATGGAATTCCGTGGTGGTACTTCCAGGGTTACGGCGGCGATTGGGAAGGATTGTGTCTGGATCGGGTCGATCCCGGCGGCGTGATTTCCTCGGCCATCGAAGCGCAGCGGGTGGTCGGGTCCATCGTTTACTTTTCGACCGAGATTCCATCTCCCGGAGTGATTCAACACCTCGAGGGCAACCGCATTTCTCTCGGCGAGCCGGACGGCACGCGCTCCGATCGCTGCCGCCGAATTGCGGAGGCGCTCATCGCCTCCGGCTTGCGCTGCCCCATCACCACCCGCATCCGGCACGAGATTTGGGTGAAGGTTCTGGGCAACGCCTCGCTCAACCCGGTCAGCGCGCTGACGCGCGCCACGCTGGTTCAGATGGTGCGCGATCCGGGAGTTTCGTCGGTGATCCGCAACATCATGCAGGAAGTGGAAGCGGTCTCCCTCAAATTGGGCATGGAGTTACCTGTTTCCATCGAGCAGCGAATGGCCGGCGCGGAAAAAGTTGGCGAGCACAAGACTTCAATGCTGCAAGATCTCGAAGCGGGCCGCCCCATGGAACTGGAAGCGCTGGTGGGCGCGGTAGTGGAGTTGGGGGAGCGGGTCGGGCTTCCCATGACCTGCACCCGCACGGTGTACAACTGCGCCAAGCTACTGTCCCAGTGTGCCGTTCAGCAGCGGCCAAAGTGAACACCGGGCAAGGGGCGCTCTCGCCTGCAGCGGCGTCCGCGTGATGCGCCCACGGACTAGTTTCTACCGCAGCGTGTTCTAGCGCACCGTGACAAAGTAGTACGCGGTCATCGCCACGCCGACGGCGATCACGACGAGCCGCACCTTCCGGGGATTGGCTTTTTGCGCGTAGTGCGCGCCGAACCAGCCGCCTACGAGAGCACCCGCAATCATGACCACGCACTGCCGCCAAAGCACGGCACCCGCCAGAATGAATGTCAGCACCGCCGCAGCATTAATCACGACCGCCAGCAATGTCCGGATCGCGCCCATGGCATGGATGTCACGCATCCCCAACGCCGCCAATATGCCCAGGATCATGAAGCCGATCCCCGCCCCGAAATACCCGCCATAGATTGCGACCAGCAACTCAGCTATAGAAGTTACCGTGATCGCCTGCCATGACATTTTCCGCAAATCATCCACAGCGGCAGTCTTGCCGGCTATGGCGCGGATCGTGTTGCCGAAGGCGAACAGCAAGGTGCCGCCCAGCAGCAGCCAGGGGACGAGGCGCAGGAAGGTATGTTGGGGCGTCTTGAGCAGCAGCAACGCGCCAACCAGTCCACCGACAACGCTCGTCAGCAGCAATGGAACCAGCAAGCGTCGCGGCACATTCAGCCGTCTTAGGTACGCACCGGCGCTGGCCGCCAGCCCAGGCCACAGCGCGACCGTGTTGGTCGCGTTGGCCTCCACCGCCGGCACACCGGTAGCCAACAACGCGGGGAACGAAAGAAAAGTGCCGCCGCCGGCCACCGCGTTTAGCGTCCCAGCAATGACCGCAACGAAAAACAGGAAGATGGCGTGGGTTAAGTGCAAACATGGAATTTATCACGGCTGCGGACTGTGATCATTGTCACACCGACACGTGATTAAAGTACTTGCACCATTGGGGCTTGAGGGCTTTAATGATGGTCAGTCATCAGACCAATGCCAAACCTAGGCACTGAATCACCAGCGAAACTCGGGTTCGAGGCGATTCCCAGAAATAAGGTCTACCAGGAGGTCGCCAAGCAACTGGAGCGGCACATCACGGAAGAGTTGAAACCCGGCGATCTGCTGCCCCCCGAGCGTCAGCTTGTGCAAATGCTTGGGGTCAGCCGCAGCTCGGTGCGCGATGCCATCCGCAGCCTGGAACTGAAGGGCCTGCTTGAGCCACGCCAGGGTATCGGCACGGTGGTTTGCAGTCCCGATGCTGCCCCAGGTCCCCTGGCTACCGCGCTTCTGGAGAAGCGGAAGATGATTGCGGAACTGCTGGACGTGCGCAATATGATCGAGCCGCCCTTGGCCGGGCGCGCCGCTCTGCACGTCTCTCGCGATGAGATCGCTGAGATGGAGGAGATTCTTGTACGCCAAGAGGCGAAGGTGCGCGGGGGCGAACTAGGAATCGACGAGGACTCCGAGTTTCACTACAACGTCGCTCTGGCGTCCAACAACAGCGCGGTCTTGAAGATAGTGGACGTGCTGATGGATTTGTTGCGCGAGACCCGGGAACGCACGTTGCAGGTGGAAGGACGGCAAGAAAAGTCGCTCGCCGGTCACCACCGAATTCTTTCCGCTCTGAAGCGGGGCGACGCGGGAGCCGCCGAGGCTGCCATGCGCCGGCATCTGCAGGAAGTTGAAAGCATAGTACTGAAGAAGCTGTAAAAGAAATGAATGGAGGTTGAAAAATGGGCCAGCTATTTGCGGTTGAAGTCATCTACCGAGGGGTCTTCCAAAAGACCCTGGCCAAGAACATAACTCGCGGCATTGTTTTGGCCGCGCACAACGAAGGCAAACTGGGCATTTCCTTTGGCCGTTATGGAGATGCTCCGGAACGCAATGGGATTCCAGCGAAGAGTTTCGCCATCGTCGCCAACGACGAGGAGACGCTCGAAGCGGGAATGGCGCAATACGAGCCGAAGCAGGTCGACGTGACCGTGGTTCTCGATGACACGCTCTGTAAGGGCGCGGAGTCGTGGGCGTGGTCTGGGCTACAACCCGTACACCATGCTCTGAAACCCGGACACACACTCATCGTAATTTCTCTGGAGGACGCACCCGCGCTGCTGAAGAACATTCACCGCCGGGAAGAGCCTTACAAGCTGGGAATCGTGAGAGGCGTTACCAGCTTCTCCGGCATGTGGGTTTATAAGGATGACCACACCGACGTCCGCATCCTGGGCGCCATCGCTAAGGCGCTGCCCGCGGTGATGAGCCTGGAGTCGGTGGAGAAATTCATCAACGAAAAACTCAAGAACTCCCTGAAAGTTACGACCGCCCGCAATGCCTTCGAGCGCTTTACCGCGATCGACGTGAAGGCGGGCGAGGGCAATCCCGAAGAGGTAGTCAAGGTCGGGCTGCCCCGCTGGGAGGATATGCGCTGCGGCGTATCCATCAAGGGCCAGGCGCAAGGCGGCCCGTTCGCCGATCCGGTGACCGGGAAAGTCGGGGGCTTCCGGCCCGTCCGCAACGAGCTGTTCAAGAAGTACTCGACGCGCACGCAACGGCCGGTGGTGAACTTCGCCACCTGCACCAAGTGCACGCTGTGCTGGTTGAACTGTCCGGATGCGCGCATTCGATATCACGGCCGCGGGCACCTACGACACCAACTTCGAAGCCTGCTCCGGTTGCGGCATTTGCGAGGAGATTTGCCCGGTGAAGAACTGCATCACCATGGTGAATGAGTCCGAGTTCCACGATAACAACAGCCAGTGGGCGGCGTTCGAGAAAGACAAGGGCGCATACCTGAAGTGGCTGGAGGCCACAATTAAGAAAGCCGAGCCGATCAAGAATCGGTCGCATGGGTTCCGTTATCGCGGTCAATATCAAGAACAGGTCCCCGAAGCCATGGAAATCGCTAACAAAGGCTAGTGGCCCGGCGGCAAGCCTGAAGACAAGGAGATTAAGATGGCAACACTGACAATACCGGTTGAAGAAAAAAAGAAACATCCACGAGCAGGAAGCCCTGATTACCGGCGCCGAAGCCATTGCGATTGCCTGCAAATTGGCCAACGTCGACGTAGTCACGGCTTACCCGATCCGGCCTTATGACACGGTGATGCAGTACATCAGCCAGTTAGTAGCGGATGGCGAAATGGACTGCGAGTACATCGTGGCGGAAGGCGAGCATTCCCAATTCGAAATCGTCAAACACGCCTCCGCTTGCGGAGCGCGTGTGTTCTGCGGTTCCAGCGGCGTCGGCTGGATGTATGCCATGGAATGCCTGACAGTAACTCCTGCCCTGCGCATCCCCATGGTTGCCATGGTGGGCAACCGGGCGCTCGACGATCCCGGCGCCTTCGGTGTGGAACATAACGATGCCCTGTCGGTACGCGATCTAGGTTGGATGTTGACCTGGGTCGATAGCGCGCAGGAAGCGTTGGACACCGCTTTGATCGCCTATCGCGTGGCGGAAGATCGCCGCATGTTCGTTCCTTTGGCGATTAGTTGCGATGGCGCGTTCCTCACCCACTCCCAAGCCCTGGTCAAGATCCCGACGCTGGAGCAGGTGAAGAAGTTCCTGCCTCCGTACAACCGCGGCGATCTGCTGCTCCACCCCGACAACGTCATTTCGGTGGCCCCACAGGCCAACGAGGACTGGGTGATGGAGATTCGACGGCAGAACTACGCAGTCACCGAGATCGCCTGCGATGTGATTCGCGAAGTCTATACGGACTTCGAGAAAACCTTCGGACGCAAGTACGGCAATCCGTTCTTCGAAGAGTATATGACCGAAGATGCGGACGTCGTGCTGCTGGGCATGGGAACGATGTCTACCCCGGTGAAAGTTGCGGTCCGGAAGATGCGCGAGGAAGGCAAGAAAGTCGGATTCGTGCGGCTGCGCTGGTTCCGGCCCTTTGCCGGTCCGGAAATTGCCAAGTGCCTGGAGCGATTCAAGGCCATTGGCGTAATCGACCGCGACTTCTCGTTCGGTTCGCCCGATCTTAGCGGCGTCGTGGCCACTGAAGTTCGCTCGGCCATGTACACCGGCGCGGCCACCCGGCCACCCGTACTGGATTTCATCTGCGGGCTGGGTGGACGTGAAGTGACAGTGCCGGACGTGGAGAAGATGACGGAGATCACCTTCGAAGCCGCCAAAGGTAAAGCGCAACCCCTGACGCAATGGATCGGGCTGCGAGGATAAAGGTGTGGCGACGGGGCTCTGCCCCGTCCAGGCGGGGCAAAGCCCCGCCTCCACACAACGTTCCGAGAGCCGGAAAGGATAACAACTATGAGCACTTTTGTAGACGAAAAACCGACGCAAAACCTGGAACCCTTCAAAGGAGTCAAGAAGGTTCCACACGAGGAGTACTACACATCCGGCCACCGCACCTGCCAGGGCTGCGAGTCTGCGCAAATCATGAAATTGATGGCGAAGGCCGCGGGACCCAGAACGGTCGTTCTGGGTAGCACTGGTTGCATGTACGTGGCTAACACCTCTTACTACGCGACCCCCTGGGGCGTCCCCTGGATGCACACGCAACTGGGCAGTTCGGGCTCCAGCGCACTGGGAGCGGCCGCGGCATTCCGCGTCCAGATGCGCAAGGGCGTCATGAAGGATGAGCCCATCAACGTCATCGCCTTCTGCGGCGACGGCGGCGGTGCGGACATGGGCTTGGGCGCCATCTCGGCCACCATGTGCCATCCCGACTACAACCTGCTGATCCTGATGTATGATAACGAGTCCTATGCCAATACCGATATCCAGATTTCCGGGACATCGCCGTATGGCGTCAACACCTCGTTCAGCACGCCAGGAAAAGTGAAGCGCATCATGAATCACCGCTGGAAAAAGAACATGGCGCCGTTGATGATGGCTGGCCATCCCACAGTGAAGTATGTAGGAACCATCTCTACGTCCTACCCGCTGCAGGCGATGAACAACGTTCGCAAGGCGCTGTCGATCGGCGGTCCTACCTTCATTCACTGCCTCAACCCCTGCCCGAAAGGCTGGGACTTCGATCCCGTGCTTTCGTTCGAACTGGGCGAACTGGCCGTGAACACTGGCATTTGGCCTCTGTACGAGATCGAATGTGGCAAGCTGTCGCTCTACGGCAAGACCAAGGATATTGCGAACGGCAGATTCAAGCGTCTGCCGGTTCGCGATTACTTGCTCAAGCAGGGAAGGTTCGCGCACTTTATCGATGAAGACATCGAATACTTCCAGAGCAAGATCGACGAGATGTGGGACAAGTGGCTGGTGCCGGGAATCATTCCGCTCCAGAAAGAAATCGAAGCCGACATAAAGCCCGCCGATAAGGGCGGGGTCCATCCGCTATGAAGAGGGCAGGCGGTTTTCGTTTGCCTGAACAGTTTATTTCCAAGGTACGATCAGTAAGACGTAGAATGGCTGGCCGGTTCCTGCGACGATTTCGTGCATAAAAGGTGGAGATAGACAACCCGCGTGAAAGGGAGGATGCGAGCGGACTCATGGCCGACGAACTGCGACTCGTTAGGAAGTCCATAATCGAACGACACACCAAGTGATCTACTGCTCAACCGCTGGGTTCTAACAGCGATCGCACGCGCATTCTGTTTTAGCATTCTCAGCATGATGGCCATCGCGAACTTCCAGTATGGCTGGACTCTGTTCATACGCCGCTAACCAAAAGCACCTCAACGCAGACCATGGCCGCTCGTCCAGGTGGCCTTCACCGCCTTTGTCCTTCTCGAAACCTGGCTGGTGCCCTTCGAGGGTTGGCTGGTGGATCACCTTCGGTCCTCGGTTCTGGTCATGCTATGGCGGCCTCTTGGTCGGCTCGGCTGGGTCGGATCAGCGGCATGGCCGCATCGCTGACCGCGCTATATTTTTGCTACGCCCTGGTGGGTCGGCGCCGGCGCCGTGTACGGCGCTGCTGTCGGCACTGGCTTGAAATGGTTCCCTGATCACCGCGGGCTGGCGGCAGGATTCACGGCTGGCGCGTTCGGCGCCGGGAACAGCAGCTACCGTTGCGCCCATCGCCAACATGATCAGCCTCCGGGTTATCAGCACACTTTCATCCGCTGGGGGATCATCCAGGGATTGATCGTGATCGTGGCGGCGTTCTTTCATCATGGCGCCGCCGGTTGGCTGGATGCCCAAGGCCTGGCGATTGAAGCGCAGCCCGGAAGTGAAGAAGCGTCAGACGTACGATTTGACCTACGGGGAGATGGCTGCCAAGCCCATCTTCTGGCTCATGTACCTGATGATGGCGATGGTCGCTTTCGGGGGTTTGATGGCACTGGCCCAGCTCAAGCCGATCGCTCGATTTCTAAGGTCGATAAGGTCAGTCATCTGCTGGGGGGCATGCCGGCGCTGGTCTTTGCGCTCTCTGGACCGTTTGGTGAATGGACTTTGCCGTCCGTTCTGGGGCTGGGTCTCCGACCACATCGGCCGGGAGCAGACCATGTCGATGGCGTTTGGTTTAGAGGCCATAGCCATCTACGTGCTGCTCCGGTTCGCCTATAACCCGCTGTTGTTCGTCGTCTTCAGCGCGTTCACCTTCTTCGGCTGGGGTGAGATCTTCTCGCTGTTTCCGGCGCTTTGCGGAGACTTCTTCGGTCGCAAGCACGCCACCGAGAACTACGGCTTCCTCTACACGGCCAAGGGTACGGCCTCCATGTTCGTGCCGGTCGGGTCGGCGCTGGCGGCGGGCAAGGCTTTCGACTTCCGCGCCGACATCCTGCTGCTGCTGGGAGGCGTGTTGGTGCTGTTTGCGGTGTTCGTAGGGCCTACGGTGCTTCGCCTGCGGCTGAGTCGAAACGCGAAGGTCATACTGCTAAGTGTGGCCGGAGTATTGATTATCTACGGGATCATCCTCACGGTAGTTCCCACGGTTTGGACTCCGTTCGCCGCTAAGTTCACCATGCCGAACACGGGCTGGCGGGGCGTGTTCCGGGTCGCCATCTTCTTCGACGCGATCGCGGCGGTGCTCGCTTTCTTCGTGCTGCGCCGGATGAAGGCGCCGGTCCACCGTGAGGTGCCTGGTGTCGCGCCGCAACTGACACCGGCAACCCGCGTCGTGGCCTAACCGCGGCGCAACCTTACAGGCTCCCTTTCCCGGAGGAAAGGGAGCCTTCTTAGCTACGGCATGGTTGCAGACCGATAGTCATTGGCCTGGAGCCCGCTCCGGAAGAAAGGAAATTGGCTGTGTTGACATGTCAACACAGCCAATTTGTTTTGTTCTACTCTCTCAGTCGGCCAATACAGCCGGTTTCGAGACCTCTGTTGCCAGCCACTCCGAGCGTTCTAATTCCTGCGCATCGATAACCGCGATCGCGGCCATGTTGACGATCTCTTCCACCTCCGCGCCTCGCGACAGCAAATGCACCGGCTTGCTCATCCCCATGAGAATGGGACCGATGGTGTCGGCGCCACCGATCTTGGCCAGCAGCTTGTAAGCGATGTTGGCGGAATTGAGATCGGGGCAGATCAGCACGTTAGCGCCACCCTTGAGCGCGCTGAAAGGATACAGTTCCTCCAGCATCTCCGGGGAGACGGCAATGTCGGCCATTACCTCGCCATCCACCACGAGGGTCGGGTCCGCCTTGTGCAGGAGATCCACAGCTTTGCGAACTTTCTCGCAAAGCGGGTGCTTGGTGCTCCCAAAGCTGGAAAACGAGAGCATCGCGATCCGCGGTACGACGTCGAAACGGCGAGCCGTTTCGGCGGCGCAGAGGGCAATTTCCGCCAGATTTTCCGCCGTGGGATCGATGTTCACGGTGGTGTCAGCCATGAAGTAAATGTCGCCCTTGCGTGTAATCATGACATAGCACCCCGCAACCGTGTGCAGCCCTTCGCGCATGCGCACGATCTGCAGTGCCGGGCGGATGGCATCGGGGTAGTTCTGGACGACGCCGGAGACCAGCGAATCGGCATCCCCCATGCGCACCATCATGGAAGCAAAGATGTTGCGGTCATTGATCCGCCTGTGGGCTTCGCTCAGCGTTATACCTCGACGCTGCCGCAGCCGGCAGAGTTCCTGAATGTAGGCTTCGCGGAGCGGAGACTCCGCTGGATTAATGACGCGCACGTCCTTCAGATCCAACCCCAGATCGAGTGCCTTTGCCTGTATCACCGCGGCTCTGCCCAGCAGGATGGGAACAGCGATTTTCTCCTCCACCAGGCTGTGACAAGCGCGCAGGATTTTCTCATTCTCTCCTTCCGGAAAGACCACAGATTTAGGTTTGGCTTGCGCTTTGCGAATCATTATCCGCGAGATCTCGTGGGCCTTCCCGCGACGACGCTCGAGTTGCTCGCGGTACTCATTGAGGTCGACCGGCTGCTGGGCTACGCCGGTGCGCATGGCAGCTTCGGCCACGGCGGAGGCCTCCCAGATCAAGACGCGTGGGTCGAACGGCTTCGGAATCAGATAATCGGGACCGAACTTCATCCGCTCGACTCCATAGGCGCGGCAGACGGAGTCGGGCACGTCCTCCTTGGCGAGTGCAGCCAAGGCTCGCGTCGCGGCCAGCTTCATCTCATCGTTGATGGCGGTAGCGTGCACATCGAGGGCCCCACGGAAAATGGAGGGGAAGCCCAGAACGTTATTCACCATGTTGGGATAATCCGAGCGGCCGGTGCACATGATGACGTCGGGGCGGCAGGCTGTGGCGTCCTCGTAAGTAATTTCCGGATCGGGATTCGCCATGGCAATCACAATTGGACGGGCCGCCATCGAGCGCACCATGTCTTGCGAGACCACGCCACCGACGGAGAGTCCGAGGAACATATCGGCGCCCGCCATAGCCTCGGCCAGCGTACGCAGCTTGGTGTCTTGCGCGAAGCGCTCCTTGTAAGGATTCATGCCTGCGGTGCGGCCCTTGTAAACCACTCCCTTGGTGTCGCACAGAGTGATGTTCTCCCTCTTCATGCCCAACCGAACGTAGTGCTCGGCCGTGGCAATGCTCGAGGCGCCGGCTCCGTTGATGACCAGG
This sequence comes from uncultured Acidobacteriaceae bacterium, assembly GCA_963794365.1. Lineage (GTDB taxonomy): Bacteria > Acidobacteriota > Terriglobia > Terriglobales > Acidobacteriaceae > Acidiflorens. Next base: position 26,167 of record CAWCDV010000031.1, on the reverse strand, counting down.
GTTATTTTGCCGATGTCCTTGCCCACCACTTCCAGGGCGTTCAATAACGCGGCCCCGGAAATAATGGCGGTGCCGTGCTGGTCGTCGTGGAAGACCGGAATCTTCATCGTCTTCTTCAAGGTCTCTTCGATGTAGAAGCACTCCGGAGCCTTGATGTCTTCGAGGTTGATACCGCCGAAGGTCGGCTCCAGAAGTTGGCATACCTTGATGACATCGTCGGGATCGTGGCTGCCGACCTCGATATCAAATACATCTACGTCGGCGAAGCGTTTGAAGAGGACGGCCTTGCCCTCCATGACGGGCTTGCCGGCGAGGGGGCCGATATCGCCCAGCCCTAAAACGGCGGTTCCGTTGGTCACCACGGCGACCAAGTTCCCGCGGCCCGTGTACTTGAAGGCGTCCTGCGGATTCTTCTCAATCGCCAAGCATGGTACAGCGACGCCCGGCGTATAGGCCAGGCTCAGATCCCGTTGCGTCCGGCACGGTTTTGTGGGGGTGACCTCAATTTTTCCCGGGCGCGGCAAAGAATGGTAATCGAGTGCTTGCTGTTTGGTGAATGCCATGATTTTCTCCTGGAGGTTCCATTTGGTCGGAGGCGCGTCCACGTGCAGTTCGCAAATGGCATTGCAGCGGGCGGGCGACCACAACAACTAGTCTAGTCTCCTCCAGCCCACAATCCGAGGCTGTGATCTGGGTCACAGCGTATGGGCCGTTTACGCCAGGGGGCGGCCGAGCAGACGGAGGCATGAATCTCACCCGGGCTTGTCTATAATCAGAATCTTACCTGAAACGCTTGCTGTGAAACTCAAGGACACGCATTGGCACTCGACGAAAACATTTATGAAATCCGGCGCGAGAAGCTGAAGAAGATTGAGGCTCTCGGGCATCCGGCTTATCCGCGGAAGTTCAACTACAGCCACACCGTGGCGCAGATTCTGGCCGAGTACGGCGGGCAGACGACGGAGGAACTGGATGCTCCGCGGGTGACGGTGCGGGTTGCGGGACGCATCATGGCGATCCGGTTGATGGGCAAGGCCGGGTTCGCGCACTTGCAGCAGGACGGGCAGCGGCTGCAGATCTACGTCAAGAAAGACGCGGTCGGCGACGCCGGCTTCGAACTTTGGAAGCTGCTCGACCTGGGCGATCACATCGGGGTGCGCGGATATCTGTTTCGCACGCGCACGGGCGAGCTCAGCATTCATGCCGAGGAACTGACGTTTTCTTTCGAAAGACCTACTGCCTTTGCCGGAAAAATTTCACGGGCTCACCGACGTTGAGTTGCGCTACCGGCAACGCTACGTCGATCTGGTGATGAATCCGGAAGTGCGCGAAGTGTTTTTGAAGCGCAGCAAGCTGGTGCAATCTTTGCGGCGGTATTTCGATGGGCAGGGGTTCATGGAAGTCGAGACGCCGATGATGCATCCGATTGCGGGCGGGGCGGTGGCGCGTCCGTTTAAGACGCATCACAACACTTTGGATATGGATCTGTTTCTGCGCATCGCTCCGGAACTTTATTTGAAACGGCTGACGGTGGGCGGATTCGATCGGGTGTATGAGATCAACCGCAACTTCCGCAACGAGGGGCTGGGGTGGAGATGGAATCCCGAGTTCACCATGCTGGAGGCGTATCAGGCGTACACGGATTATCTCGGCATTCTGGGGACGACGCAGGGCGCGATTGAGCAGGCGGTGAAAGATGTAACCGGCGGAATGAAGACGAAGTGGGGCGAGCACGAGATTGACTGGTCGCACACCAACTGGCGGCGGATGACGATGCGCGAGGCGATCGTGCGCTTCTGGCCGGAGAAAGCGGGCGCCAAGCCGGAGCGCAGCGATTTCGCGGCGCACGGGTCGGTCGAGGCGCTGGTCGATCGAGTGCGCGGCGCGGGGATTAGTTTGAGCTACGATGCGGCGGAGCCGGTGGGCAAGACGATCGCGGGTCTTTTCGAAGCGGTAGCGGAGGAGCACTTGATGCAGCCGACGGTCATCTATGAATTTCCTACCGCCGTCTCGCCGCTGTCAAAGCAGAAGCCGGATGAGCCGGACTGGACCGAGCGCTTTGAGATATTCGCCGGGAAGATGGAAATCGCCAATGGCTTCAGCGAACTCAACGATCCCGAAGATCAGCGGCGAAGATTCGAGTCGCAAATAAAAGAACGCGAGCGCGGCGACGAAGAAGCCCACCAGATGGACGAAAATTATATCAACGCGCTTAGTTATGGCATGCCTCCGGCGGGCGGCGTGGGCTTGGGAGTGGACCGGTTGGCGATGCTGCTCACCGACTCGCATTCGATTCGGGATGTGATTCTGTTTCCGTTGCTGCGTCCGGAGAAGCATTTAACCGCAGAGGACGCTGAGAGCGCGGAGAAAGAATAGAGCCCTTCGCGGATAGCAGTGTCGGCGCTCCACGTCGTTAGAGACAGGATGACAATTCCTGAAGGGTTGCAGCCGCCGGCTAGATCTTCTGCAATCTCTGGACGTCGTGGACGCCGGGGATCTGGCGGACTCCGTCCATGATTTTCTGGAGGTGTTTGAGGTCGGCGATTTCGAGGACTACGTCGACGCAGGCTTGGCCGTTCTGGCTGCGGGACTCCATGTTGCGGATGTTGGTTTTGGTGTCGCTGATGACGGCGGTGATTTGTTTGAGCATGCCGAAGCGGTCGTCGCAGAGCAGCGTGAGTTTTACGGGATAGGAAATGGGCTGGCCGTCTTTGTCGCCGGCCCACAGCACGTCGATGCGGCGGTCGGGTTCATAGAGAAGATTGGTGACGTTGGGACAGTTGATGGAGTGGACGGCAACGCCCTTGCCGCGGGTGACGTAGCCGACGATGGCCTCGCCGCGAATGGGGTTGCAACAGCGGGCGCGATAGACGAGGAGGTCACCTTGTCCGCGGACGACGATGGCGTTGGCGTCTCCGCCAAAGACGCGGCGCACCACGCTCGATATGCCGCTTGAAATGCCGCTGGTGAAGCCCTGGGATGCGCCCTGCTCCTCGCTATCGGACAGGGGCTGCGCGCCGGGGGGCGCGAATTTCGCCAGCACCTGGCGGGCTGAGTACTTGCCGTAGCCGATGCCGGCCATCAGGTCGTCGGGACGGCCGAGTCCGTATTCGGTGGCCGCTCTTTGCAGGTCGGCTTCCTTGATTTCCTTGAGCGAGATGCGGTATTTGCGCGCTTCTTTTTCGATCAGCTTGCGTCCGATTTCAATGGCGCGCTCGCGCTGGTGGACGTTGAGCCAGTGCTTGATTTTGTTGCGGGCGCGCGAGGACTTGACTACGGCTAGCCAGTCGCGGCTGGGCTTGTGTCCGGGCTGGGTGATGACTTCGACGATGTCGCCGGAATGGAGCTTGTGGCGGAGGGGAACCATGCGTCCGTTGACCTTGGCGCCGGTGCAACTGTGGCCGACCTCGGTGTGAATGGAGTAGGCGAAGTCGATGGGCGTGGACTCGCGCGGCAGCACCAGGACCTTGCCCTTGGGCGTGAAGGTGTAAACCTCTTCGGGGTAGAGGTCGACTTTCAGGGTGGAGAGGAATTCGTTGGGATCGGAGACGTCGCGCTGCCACTCGACGACCTGGCGGAGCCACGCTAGACGCTGCTCGTCCTCGGCGGAGACGGGACCGTCTTTGTATTTCCAGTGGGCGGCGATGCCTTCCTCGCACATCTTGTGCATTTCTTCGGTGCGGATCTGGATTTCGAAGGTCTCGCCGGTCTCGGTAATGACGGAGGTGTGCAGCGACTGGTAGAGGTTGGGCCGCGGCATGGCGATGAAGTCCTTGATACGGCCGGGCACGGGACGCCAGAGGTTGTGGATGATGCCGAGAACGGCGTAGCAGTCCTGCACGGATTTGGTGATGACGCGCATGGCGCAGAGGTCGTAAACCTGGTCGACGCTGATGCGCTGGCGCTGCAATTTCTTGTGGACGCTGTAGAGGCGCTTGATGCGGCTCTCGACGCGGCCGGTGATGCCGGCTTCTTTGAGGCCGTCGCGGAGAACACTCCTCGACCCGCGCCATGAAGGCTTCGCCCTCTTTGCGGCGCGACTCGACGGCGGCGCGGACCTGTTCGTAGCCGATGGGATCGACGTATTTGAAACCGAGGTCTTCCAGTTCGCCGCGAATCTTGCCCATGCCGAGACGGTGCGCGATGGGGGCGTAGATTTCGAGCGTCTCGCGGGCGATTTTCTGCTGGCGTTCGGGATCGAGATGTTCGAGGGTGCGCATGTTGTGCAGGCGGTCGGCGAGCTTGATGAGGACGACGCGGATGTCGTCGACCATGGCGAGCATCATTTTGCGGAGGTTCTCGGCTTGCGCTTCTTCCCGGGAAGAGAAATCGATTTTGCTGATCTTGGTGACGCCTTCGACGATGTGGGCGACCTGTTCGCCGAATTCCTGGCGGATTTCAACGGTGGTGACCGAGGTGTCTTCGACGGAGTCGTGGAGGAGGCCGGCGGCGATGGAAACGGAATCCATTTTCATGTCGGCGAGAACGTTGCCGACTTCGAGCGGATGCACGAGATAGGGCTCGCCGGAGGCGCGGTGTTGTCCGGCGTGATGCTTCTGGGAAAATTCGTAGGCTTTCTTGACGAGGTTGAGGTCGTCGTTGGGACGGTTCTCGCGCAGCTTCCGCATCAGCTCGCGGAAGCGGGTCACCGTGAGCACGTTGGTCGCGATCTGTTCACGCAACGTCGCCATGATCGATTTTAACGCAGTGGGAAGCTATTTCACCGCCGAGACGCCGAGGTCGCCGAGAAAGGCCCTTTGGGCTGGTAAAGTACGGGCACCGAAGATTGATCGATGCTAGGGAGTACGCAATCGTGCGACAATTTCATGGCCGCAGAGGTTATAGTGACGGGTGTTCCAGGTATAGATGGCCAGCGCTTTCGATTTGAGGGCGCAGCTCGCCAGCATGGCGTCGTAGATGGCGCCGCCTACGATGCCCCGAGCGGCCGAGGCTTGAAGGGCGTCGGCGTATTCATCGCCATTCAACGCGACGATCGACAGACGGTCCAGGATGTTTCCGATGAAGAGCATTGCCTGTTCGCCGCCGATGCGGCGCTTGCCCGGCATCCTCGTCAAAGTGGCGTAAACCTCGGCCAAACTGTGCGCTCCGCAGCAGCCGGTTGACTGGTTAAATTGAATGAAGAGTTCCTGACTTGAGGCGTGGTGGACGTGGTCTCGATAGAACAACGGAACTAACACGGAGGTGTCGAAAAAGCCCTTCATTTCTTAGCTCTGCGTCTGGTTCGATTGGCTGGCTTACTCGATCCCGGACGCGCATCTTCAATAAAACCATCACCCAGGTTCGCCAAGTCGCGTTCCTCGCGGATCTGGCGCAGCAGATCGTCCGTGGCGGAGGCAGGCAAGGGCTCTCCGGTGTGTAACACCCAGATGCCATGCTCATTCTGGAGCGGCCCCGCGCCACGGGCCGGGCGGAGAGTGATTTGTTCACCACCGCTTTCCAGTTCCAGTGCGTCGCCCGGTTCCAATTGCAGTTGCTTTCGCAGGGGCTTGGGGATAACGACCCGGCCCGCTTTGTCCATAACGAGACGCGTGTTCATTTTGGTATGATAGTCTGGGTCGAGCCACAAATCAATACCATTTACCTCGCGGAGAAATGGCAGTTGAACCCGCTGGGTACGAAGTTTAAGGAGGTTACCCCGTGAATCGCATTCTCGTAAGTGGGGTTTCGGGGCCGATTGGCGCGGCGCTTCTGGCTTCGTTCGAGCCCCAGAGTAGGCAGATTGTGCGCTTGGTGCGAGGACGGGCGCAGGGTGCAGCGCAGGTTTCTTGGGATCCTTTGGCTCCGTTGTCGCCGACTGCGGTGTCGGGATTCGATGCGGTGGTTCATTTGGCCGGGGAAACCGTGGTGGGACGCTGGACCGAGGAAAAAAAGAAGGCGATCCGCGAGAGTCGCGTGCAGGGAACCCGGAACCTGGCGGCGGCATTGGCGCAGAGTGAGGCGAAGCCGCGCGTGTTGGTGTGTGCATCGGCGGTCGGGTTCTATGGGAGTCGCGGCGAGGAACCTCTACGAGAAGAGAGTCCGGCGGGGCAGGGATTTCTGCCAGAGGTTTGCCGCGAGTGGGAGGACGCCAGCCGGATTGCGGCGGAGGCAGGCATCCGCACGGTGAACCTCCGGATTGGGCTGGTGCTGAGCGCAAAGGGCGGAGCGCTCGCGAATATGCTGAAGCCGTTCAAGCTGGGGCTGGGCGGCAGAATTGGATCGGGGCAGCAGTGGTGGAGCTGGATTCATGTGGACGACATCGTGGGGGGAATACGTCACGCGATCGGCGCGGAGCCGGGCGTTGGGCCGGGGAAAGGGGGGCCGGGGAACGGGCCGCTGAGTGGGCCGGTGAATTTGGTGGCTCCGAATCCGGTGCGCAATGCGGAGTTTACAAAGGTGTTGGCGTCGGTCTTGGGACGCCCTGCATTCTTTCAGGTGCCGGAGTTTGCGCTTCGACTGGCATTCGGCTCGATGGCGGCGGAGGAATTGCTGCTCGCCAGCCAGCGGGTTGAGCCTGGAAAACTTAATGCCAGCGGGTACGCGTTCCGTTTTCGCGAGTTGCGGCCGGCCCTGGAGAATCTGGTCTGAGAAGTCGGCGGCTGCAGCGAATCCGAGTTGGTGTGACCGCAGGCGGCTGCCGAGCTGCTCCACCCCGGTGCGCTCGTCTTGGGCCCTTCGGCTTCGCTCAGGGCAGGCTCGCGAGGGCGCCCGTCCCCACACGAGCGGGCACAGCAACGCTCAGTCCGTTCTACTTTGCTGGCGCTGCGGATTGGATGTGGGTGCGGGTGATGCGGTCGTGCCAGCACAATCCGTCCTGGTCAAGAACACACCAGAGATAGCCGAGTCCAGCGGAAAACGCGGAGAGCAATGACGCCAGCACGCGCCAGCGGCGCAAGCGGCGATTGGGCGGCGAGCCGTCAAACTCTACGAGGCGCAGCCGGGCGGCGCGAAGTCCGGGAGTCGACCCGGTATACACCACAAACAAAAATTCGTAAGCCTTCCAGAGCAGAACTGCGACCACGGCGAGCGCACGCGGCGAGTATCGGGAGCGGTCCGCGAACGGGGTTCAGGCTGGGGTTCAGACGAAGAAAAATTGCGGCAAAGGCCGCCATCGCCGTTGCCAGGACAACGCCATCCACGAGGGCAGCCAGGGCGCGCCGGGCTATCGATGCGGAGGGCGATGCTGACGGGGGCGCGAATGGCGCGGCGAAGGGGAAATCGGCTTGCCTGTCGGCCCCTCTGGCTGGGCGGGTTCGATCAGCATTCCACCCAATGCGGGAGGCGGCGGGAGAATCTCCGGGGCTTCGACGATGCGCGGACGATCACGATCAAAGACGGGATCGGCCAGGTCGCTCGGGTGAAAGACCGGAATTGCGGCGGAACGTGGGAACTCGATGACCTTGGCGGCGGGCTCCGGGGATGGCGCCTGGGTTGGCTGCGAGGCTGGGCGAGGTCCGGCGACGCTGGGAGCTCCGGCGGCCGTGGGTTCTTCTTTTGCTTGGACGGTGAAGCCTTGCCCGGCTCGCGCGAGCGCAGTCGCAACCGCCGCCGATCCAGTTCCCGCAGATCCAGTTCCCGCAGATCCAGTTGGCGGCGCAGGGCGGGACCAGCTCTCGGGCGCATCAAAAGGCAGGAGCAGTGAGGGATAGCGCGGAGTCCGAGGCTTGCGTCGCGTGCGATAGCGTTCGAGGCGAGCGGCAACCTCGATGCGCCAGGAATCAGCGTTCCGATCAACGTCCGGATCAACGCCCGCATCGACGTTCGGATCAACGCCCGCATCGGCATTCGGATCAACGTTCGGCCCAGGGCCGCAGTTTCTGAAGCGGTGGCGATGCTAAGGCCCGGTTCGACGGCATCGCGGGCGCAAAGCTGCCGGTACGCGGCGGGATCACCGCCGGTCGGACGGTTCGTTAATCCGGGCGTCGTCATTCCAGTCGTCACAGTCAGGCTCTTATCAACGCGGTGGTCGCAAATCAAGTCGTCGTATGCAAGTCACGAAGAATGCCAGCGGCCAGAGCCAGGCCAGGCACAAATGCCGGAGACCATTAAGCCGAAGAACATAAACCGGGAGCCGGAGACCATAAGAATGCGCAGCTTTGCTTCGCCTGCCGTTCGCGTGCTAAGGTCAGTTGGTTCCCGTTGGCAGACCGGCTGGCGGAGCGCACGCGCGCTGGCAGATCACCCGCTAATGGTCATCCATTAATGATCACCCGCTCTCGAATCTTTATCACGGCCGCATGGGTCTGTCATCTGCTTCTCGCTCCGGGGATAGTAACCAGCCAGACGCTGCCCCCTGCCGCCACCTCGGTCTCTGCCCCAGAGAGCGCCGCGGCGACGGTCCCGAATCTGCCGACAGCCCCTGCCGGCCAGACGGAAGAACCGGTAACGATGCGGGCGGTGCAACAGGAGAAAGACGGGTCCGTTTACCACCTGCGGGGCGCGGCGGAAATTCGACTATCGCACATACATCCTGCGCGCGGATCAAATCACCCACAACGCGGACACGGGAGATAGCGAACTGGAGGGCCACGTCGTGCTGGACGGCGGCCCTTACGACGAGCACATCGTGGCCAGCCACGGCACTTACAACATCCGCACGCAAATCGGAACGTTCTATAGCGCGATCGGAACGGTGGGAATTCGGATGCGGTATTCCCGCTACGTGCTAACCACGTCCAATCCATTTGCCTTTACCGGAAAAATTGTGGAAAAGCACGGGCCCAATCATTACCTGGTGCGCTACGGAACGGTCACCACCTGCGAGTTGCCGCGTCCGAAGTGGCTATTCAGCGGGGGGCGCATTGTGGTAGATGTGGACGGCACCGCCAAAATCTACAACAGCGATTTCCGGCTGATGGGCATGCCGGTGTTCTATTTTCCGTTTGTGGCGCTTCCGGTTCAGAAAGAGCAGCGCCACACCGGGCTGTTGATCCCGAGTTTCGGCAACTCGTCCACCAAGGGAATGATTGCCGGCGAATCGGTGTACTGGGTCTTCAATCGCAGCACCGACGCCACGGTGGGCGCCGAATACTATTCCAAACGCGGTTGGTTTCAACGCGGAGAACTCCGCGCTCGTCCGAGCGACAGCTCTTTCGTGTTTTTCAACTATGTGGGGATAGTGGATCGCGGTATCGGCAGTCCACCGAATCGGCAGGACCAAGGCGGAGAAGACGCGCATTTTCTTGCCGAGCGCTCTTTTGGGGACTTCCGCGGCGTCGCGAATGTCGACTATTTGAGTTCGTTCGTCTTCCGCATTGCCTTCACCGATGTGTACACGCAGGCCATCGATTCGGAAGTAAGGTCACAGATTTTCCTTTCCAATACGACCAACGGATTTCACTTCAATGCACTGGCGGAGCGCTATCAGAACTTCGAAGTTTGCGTTCCGCCACCGCAGCCGGAACGCGGGCTGCAGCACGATTACACAGGCCGAGTTGGTCCGGATTCTGCATACGCCAAGTTTCTTCATCTCTGGCGAGGAGCGGCAGTTGGGAAATACGCCGCTGTACTGGTCGTTCGAGAGCGCGGCTGAGGGTTTGCAGCGGCGCGAGGTTCCCGAAGGTTTCGCAGCCTGGGCTTCGCACCGCTCCCTGGTGGGCAGGTTCGATCTGGCGCCCTCGCTTACGATGCCGGTGCAATGGCAGGGATGGTCGTTTCGTCCCGCACTTACGCTGCGGGATACGTTCTACACGCAGGAGTTCAACGCCGCATTGGCAGAGGCGACGGGACGAGCTGCCGACGACATTCTGAATCGCAAGTCGCTGGAGGCTTCGTTCGAGGTGCGGCCGCCGGCATTGTCGCGGGTATTCGATCATCCGTGGATGGGACGCAAATGGAAGCACGTGATTGAGCCGCGCATGAAGTACGACTACGTCACCGGCGTGAATAACTTTGCCGACATTTTGCATTTCGACGCGACCGATGTGCTGACCAATACGAATGAAGTCGAGTACTCGCTGGTGAATCGTCTTTACGCCAAGCACCTGGATCCGAACGCCAAGGATTGCGACGCGCAGGGCATGAGCACGCTCACCATCGGCGGCGCCCCGCAAGTCGGCGCGGTGCCGTGGGAAGTGCCTCCGAGCCCCGACGCGCAAGCCTGCGCCTCGGGCCCGCGCGAGATCTTGAGTTGGGAGATCGGACAGAAGTATTTTTTCGATTCCACGTTTGGCAATGCGCTGGTGGCCGGGCAGCGCAACGTATTTACGACCACTGCGGATTTCACGGGCATCGCGTTTCTGGATTCAGCGCGGCGCTTTGCTCCGCTCATTTCGCGGCTGCGCATCGAAACCAACCCACGCACCAACACCGAGTGGGATTTGGACTACGACCTCAAGGACGGCCGCATCAATTCCAGCATGGCGCTGGTGAACTACCGTTTCGGCGCGTTTATTATGGGGGGAGGCGACGCCTTTTTGCGCGTGATCGACACTGGAGCGGGAACGACGCCGACGAGCGAGTTCAACCAGTTTCGGCTGTTGTTTGGCTACGGGCAACTCAACAAGCGCGGCTTGAGCGCCGCCAGCAGTTTCGGCTTTGATGCGGACAATGGATCGCTGCAGTATGCCACGGCGCAGACGAGTTACACCTGGGACTGTTGCGGCCTGAGCCTGGAATTCCGGCGCTTTGCGCTGGGAGCGGTGCGCAACGAAAATCAATATCGTTTCACGTTTACGCTGGCGAATATTGGAGCGTTCGGCAACCTCAAACGGCAGGAGCGGCTTTACTAGCGCTGCGACTGGCGTGTTCTCAGTTGCCGGTTCTCGTTCTCAGAAACATCCCTGGCTGGAGAACGGGCGAGACGGCCGTCCCCACACGAACGTGAGAGCGGCATTTCGTGGATAATGGAGTTCGTGAACACTGTGGCCATGCTCGATCGGAAAGCTGAGCGCTTGCGGCAGATCCTTGCAGGCTGCGGTCGCTTGATCGTCGCCTACTCGGGTGGCGTGGACTCCGCCTTTCTTGCCTGGACTGCGCACCAGGTCCTCGGCGGCCAGATGCTGGCCGTGATTGCCGATTCCGCCAGCCTGGCGCGGACTCACCTCGAAGACGCGCTCGCCTTTGCGCGGGAGCGCGAAATTCCGGTCGAGGTTGTGGAAACGCAGGAACTGGAAAATCCGGCGTACACCCGCAACGATGCCATGCGCTGTTTTCACTGCAAGGACGAATTGTTCACCGTCCTTGAGCGCTACCGCGAGGCCCGCGGATTCGACGCCATCGCCTATGGAGTCAACGCCGACGACGAGGGCGATTTTCGGCCCGGACAGCAGGCCGCGCGCCAGCATGGCGTTCTCGCCCCGCTGCTCGAAGCCGGTCTGAACAAGGCTGAAATCCGGGAACTGGCGCGGCAGGCGGAGTTGCGGGTGTGGGACAAGCCGGCCTCCGCGTGTCTTTCGTCGCGCATGGAATATGGACGCGCGGTTACGCCCGAAGCGCTCAGTGTTATCGAGCGGGGCGAAGACGCACTGCGGGCCATGGGGTTCCGGCAATTCCGCGTGCGCCATCACGGGGAAATCGTGCGCATTGAGATTGCGCGCGAAGAATTTCCCCGCGCTTTGACCGCCGAGATGGCGCGCGAGTTCACTGCCGTTTTCAAAGGACTTGGGATTCAAGTTCGTCACTCTCGACCTGGAGGGATTCCGCTCCGGGTCGATGAATCAACTGCTGACTGCCGAAGAGTTGCTGCGGGGACGCATCTGAAAGTGACATCGTGATTTCGCGTCGAGGCACCTCTTGCCGCGTCCTCTACCGGCGCGAGCCCGCCCGTCATCGCGCAGTGAGTCTTGCTGCCATGAGATAATCAAGCGTCTTGCTCATGTTCAGGTGGTTTCGACTGATGATTCTGCGGCGCGCGTTTGTGGTTCTTTTGGTGATCTGTCTGGGCTGCTCGGCCCAATCCCCTCCTCCCCCAACTTCTTCTCCTTCCCCTCCTTCGGACATCGTGCGCGCGGTCGAGCGGCGGGTACGGGCACAGTATTCGCTGCCACCCGACGTAAAAGTGATTGTGGGGACGCTGCGGTCGAGTGAGTTTGCGAACTATGACGCGCTGACGGTTTCATTTGCCAGTCGCACTAAAAAGCAGGACTTCGAGTTCCTGCTCTCTCGCGACCACAAGACGCTGCTGCGCATGAGCAAGTTCGATCTGACCAGCGATCCGTACGTTGAGATCATGAAGAAGATTGACGTCAGCGGCCGTCCGACGCGGGGCAACAAAGATGCCAAGGTGACGGTCGTCAACTACGACGATTTCGAATGCCCGTTCTGTTCCGGGATGCACACGACACTTTTCCCCGGGCTTTTTAAGGAATACGGCGATCGCGTCCTTTTTATCTACAAGGATTACCCGCTCGAAGAAATTCACCCCTGGGCGGTGCACGCGGCGGTGAACGCCAATTGCCTGGGTGCGCAAAACGGCGACGCCTACTGGGACTATGCGGATACCCTGCACGGGAATCAGGACGCGATCAAAGCAAAAGGCCGCGACGGTTGGAATGCGGAACTCGACAGGCTGGCCAGCGCGCAGGGGCAGAGGCACAATCTCGACGTTCCGAAGTTGCAGGCGTGCGTCAAGGCCCAGGATGAAAAGGCGGTGCGCGCCTCGATGCGCGAAGCGAGAAACCGTCGGCGTGGAGGCGACTCCGACGATGTTTGTAAATGGACAGAAACTGGATGGAGCATGTGCCTGCGGACGAGGTGCGACTGGCGCTCGACCAGGCGCTGAAGGATGCCGGGGTTGCGCCTCCGGAGCACAAGTAACGAATTTGTGATTTGCGATTTGTAGTCTGTAATTGAACACCTGGCGATGGCGAATTCAAATTTCCAATTGCAAATTGCCAATTACAAATTTCTTGAGGGAAGAACTTGAAAAATCGTAACTGCTTTCGGCGAGCGGGCCTGGTCGTGGCCGGCGCGATTCTGTTGCTTGCACTTTTGATTGGGCTATCGGCTTGTAACCGGAACAGCAGCGGCGGCGACGTCATGGCTTCGGTCAATGGGCGGAAGATTTATCGCAGCGAAGTCGACAAATATTACGCCAACCAGACGGCGGGTTCCGATCAGCAGCCGACGGGCGAGCAGGCGGTGAGCCTGCGGCTGAGCATTCTGAATGAGCTGATCGAGACCGAAATTTTGATGCAGCGCGCGGAGAAGCTCGGGCTGCTGGCGACGGACGAAGAAGTGGACCGCAAGCTGAACGAAATCAAGTCGCCCTACACCGCCGAGGAATTCAACAAGCGCCTGCAGGACAAAAAGATATCGCTCGATGACTTCAAGCGCGACCTGCGGCGCTCGCTCACCCGCGACAAGGTGTTGAACAAGGAAATTACCTCGCGCATCAACATCACCGACCAGGACGTTTCCAGTTATTACAAGGAGCACAAGGCCGAATTCAACCTCATCGAAGCGCAATACCACTTGGCCAAAATCATGGTCTCTGGAATGCCCAGCCCCCAGGTGCACAACCTGCAGAACAGCAAGGCGCAGAACGATGCCGAGGCGCGCAAGAAAATCCAGATGATCGCCAACCGCCTCGATAGTGGCGACGACTTCGCAACCATGGCCATGAATTATTCCGAAGACCCGGAGACCAGCAACAACGGCGGCGATTTGGGAATGGCTCCCGAGTCCGCGCTCAAGAATGCCGATCCGGCAACCCGCGAAGCGGTGATGAAGCTCAAACCGGGGCAATACACGCCGGTGATTCCCATGATCAATCCGACCACTCATGAGCCCGTCGCTTACATGATCGTGAAACTGATTTCGAAGGAGCCGGCGGGCCAGCGGGACTTGAATGATCCGCGGGTGCAGCAGGCCATCCGCCAACAATTGCGCGATCGCCGCGAGCAGTTATTGAAAGCGGCGTACTATGAGAGCCTCCGCGACGACGCCAAAGTCAAGAATTACTATGCGGAAGAAGTGCTGAAGAATTTGTGAGCCGCGAAGTAGGGCGCAGTTCGATCCTCCGGCCCCTAAAGGGGACATTGATACTGACGGCTTTCGGCATCGCTAAAGCGATGCCCTGATACGAAGCCTTAGACACCTGACTTTTTCAGTTGCGTTCCAGCTTCTTCGTCAACACTTCGTTCACCAACTGGGGATTGGCCTGGCCCTTCGAGGCCTTCATGACCTGGCCGACGAAGAACGCGATCATGGTTTTCTTGCCCGCGCGATATTGCTCCACCTGCTTGGGATTGGCTGCGATTAACTCATCGGCTAGTTTCTCCAGGGCCGAAGTGTCGCGCGACTGCTCGGGACGCCCCTCTGCTTCGTAAACGGCAGGGAAATCCTGCTTGCGTTCGAAGCAGAGGTCGTAAAGATCTTTCAGCATTTTGCCCGAGATTGCGCCCGACTCAACCAGGTCGGCCGAGGCCGTAACCCCAGCCATCGAAATTGGCGACTGCTCGAGTTCGAGGCCCTGCGCTTTCAGGCGTCCGAGCAGTTCACTCTGCACGAGGTTGGCGACGCGCCTCGGATTTTTTGCCGTGCGGGCAGCGGACTCGAACTGGTCGGCCAGCGCGCGCGTAAGCGTCAGGGTGTGGGCGTCGCCTGCCGTGATACCGTACTCCTTCATCATGCGCTGGCGGCGCGCTGCGGGAAGCTCGGGCAGGCTGGCGCGTATTGATGGCTTGCCATTTCTCATCCACCACCAGGGGAAGCAGATCGGGCTCGGGAAAATACCGGTAGTCGTGCGCCTGCTCCTTCGAGCGCATGCCGTAAGTCTTGCCTTCGTGCGCGTTGTAGAGGCGCGATTCCTGCGTGATCTTGCCGCCCGATTCGATGACGCTCGATGTGGCGCTCGATTTCGTACTCCAGCGCCTGCTTGACGAAGCGGAACGAGTTGACGTTCTTGACCTCGGTTTTGGTGCCGAATTCTTTCTGTCCGCGAGGGCGGACGCTGATGTTGGCGTCGCAGCGCAGCGAACCTTCTTCCATGTTGCAGTCGCTGACGCCGGTGTAGAGGATGATTTCCTTGAGCCGCGTGAGGTACTCGTAAGCTTCCTCCGGCGATCGCATGTCCGGTTCGCTGACGATCTCGGCCAGAGGCACGCCGGTGCGATTCAGATCGATCGCGGTCTTGGAGGCAGCGTCGGCGAAGCCCTCGTGCAGACTCTTGCCCGCGTCTTCTTCCAGGTGCAGGCGGGTGATGCCGATTTTCTTCTTGTTGCCGTTCGTCCTACCTTCGTTCGTCTTACTTTCGTTCAAATCGATTTCGATGAATCCGAACTCAGCCAACGGCTTGTCATACTGCGAGATCTGATAGCCCTTCGGCAGGTCAGGGTAGAAATAGTTCTTCCGCGCGAAGATGGACACTTCGTTGATGCGGCACTCTAAAGCCATCGCCGCCAGAACCGCGAATTCCACGGCCTTGCGGTTCAGCACCGGCAAGGCTCCGGGAAGTCCCAGACACACCGGGCACACATTCGTGTTCGGCGGATCGCCAAAACGAGTCGAACATGAGCAAAAGATTTTCGACGCGGTCAGCAGTTGTACGTGGACTTCGAGCCCGATGACCGGTTCGTATTTCGCGAGGAGATCCTCGGAAAGGGCTGGAGTGGTCGCCATATCGAGAGATTATAACTGGCATAGTGGTGGAGCGCCGGGCGCCCCGCCCGGCCACGACGCTGCCGACCTCGGATGTTCTCAGCACGAAAGCGGGACGGGCGAGGACGCCCGTCGCTCCATCGTAGGATCGTTATGGTCGCTTCACTTCGGGCGCGCTC
Source organism: uncultured Acidobacteriaceae bacterium (assembly GCA_963794365.1). Taxonomy (GTDB): domain Bacteria; phylum Acidobacteriota; class Terriglobia; order Terriglobales; family Acidobacteriaceae; genus Acidiflorens. The sequence goes on along the minus strand of CAWCDV010000031.1, from coordinate 10,448 downwards.
AGGTACTTTTCCATCTGGATCTCGAAATACATCAACTCGGTGCCTTTTGCGTCTTGAACTCCGGTCAGGTAGAAGTTGGCGCCGGCCAGCGGATTCGAGATGTCGGCGATATCGAAAAACAGAAAACCACGCGCAGAGGAGTGCGGTTCGACGGCTTTCGCGCCAAACTGAGCCTGCTCGATTTCATCCCAGGTCTTGCGGCTCACGCCTCCTTTGACCTCTTTTTTGGGCAGCGGAACCGGAATCGGCAACCTATTCGCGCCGTCATTCCGCGAAGGATGCGAGAGCCGGCGCAGCAGATCGTCCATGGTCGCGGGGAACAGCTTGCTGCGATCTTTGGTATTCAACTGGGCCTTCATGCCGACGAGAGAGACAGGCTGATCGCCGTCGTTCGTGATGACGAAGAAGACCGGCATGTAACCGTAGTTGCGATAGTTCACGGTGAAGATCGAAGCTTTGTCTTCCAGGTCATAAGGATCGACTGCGACCACAACCTTTTCCATGGGGTGATCGTCGTGTGCCGGGTAAGTGCGAGCGGGCCGCGCCGCGGGCATCACAAACTCTTTGGCCGCAATCGCGCCAAGGCAGCAGAGCAGCATAAAAGCGCAGACTGCCGCAAATCGCGGCGCTTGCGGCATGGGCGCGCGAGGTGATTCTTGCCGACCTGCATTATGCATACGTGAATTATAGGAGATGGCTTCGAGCTGCGGGCCGCGAGCCACAGATTCGTGTTCGCTCGCAGCCCGAGGCCCGCAGCTCGAAGCCGTGGTTTTTAATTGGATGCCGTCAGCGCAATCCGTGCCGCCTCGCCCCGAGCGAAGATACAGAGCGAAGAGCGGATTTTGTCCCGCCATTTAGAATGGGACTTCTCTTCATGTATGCGCTTTACAGTGCGCTGCTCGCTTTTTTTCTGGTGCTGACGCTGCCCTACTGGCTGCTGCAGATGTTGCGGCACGGCAAGTACCGGACGGGTTTGCGCCAGAGGTTCGGCGCGATTCCCCCCGCCGTCTCGGAATGCAGCGAAAAACCCGCAATCTGGGTTCACGCGGTTTCGGTGGGCGAAGTGGTGGCTTCGAGCGCAGTCGTAAAGGCGCTGCAACAGAAATTCCCGTCCCATCGCGTAATGATTTCGACGACCACCAGCACCGGGCAGAAACTCGCCGCGCGCCGGTTCGGCGCGGAGAACGTGTTTTATTTTCCCCTGGACTTCGCCTTCGCGATCCGGCCGTACCTCGCTGCTTTGCGTCCAGAACTCGTGGTCGTCGCCGAAACGGAATTCTGGCCGAATTTTCTCCGGCTCGCCAAGCGCAGCGGGGCTCGCATCGCCGTGATCAACTGCCGCATTTCCGACCGCTCGCTGCCCGGCTACAAGCGGCTCCGCTTCTGGCTTCCGAGATTGCTGGAGAAGGCGCTCGGAAACGTCGATGTTTTCTTGGCCCAGACCGAAGAAGACCGGCAGAGGCTGATAGAAATTGGAGCGAGCGAATCGAAGGTTACAGTTGCCGGCAATCTGAAGTTCGATGCGGCGCCGCCGCCATCGCCGGCCATCGTTGCGTGTCTTCGCGAGAGCTTCAGCCACTCCGGAGCGGGGCCGGTTCTGGTGTGCGGCAGCACGCTCGAGGACGAAGAAGGCTCTCTGCTTTCGGCGTTTCGCAACATTCTGGCGAATCATTCGAAGGCCGTGATGGTGCTTGCGCCGCGCCATCCGGAGCGGTTTGCGGAGGTTGGCGGAACTCGTCGAAAAACTCGGCTTCCGGATGTGGCGGCGTTCTCTGTGGAGCGGCGAACCAATCGCTGGCGGCGTGTTTCTGGTCGATAGCATCGGGGAGTTGGCCGCGCTCTATTCGCTCGCCACGGTCGCGTTCGTCGGTGGTAGCCTGGTGCCGCGCGGCGGACACAACATTCTTGAGCCTGCACTCTACGGCGTTCCTATCGTCACTGGCAACCACTACGAAAATTTTCGCGATGTGGTCAATTTCTTTGCCCGCCGCAATGCGGTCCGCATAGTTGGACTGGCGGAGATGCCACTAGTCCTCATGGAGCTGATCGAAAACAGCGGCGAGCGAACGACGCTCGGCCGGAACGCGCTGGCCGCGCTCGAATCGCAGCGCGGCGCCACGGCCAGGACCGTCTCAGCGCTGCTCCAACTGATGAGCGTTTCGTCATGTAAAGCTCAATCGAAGAACGGGCAGCCCCCGGGCGAGGGCTCCGCATGAATCCGCTCACCGGACTTTACGGCGCCGCCACCGCTCTGCGAAACATGCTGTTCGATCGCGGTGTGCTACCTTCGCGGCGGCTGGAGCGACCTGTGGTCAGCGTCGGGAATTTGTCCGTGGGCGGCTCGGGCAAGACCCCGTTCGTGATTGCGCTCGGGGAACTGCTGAAGGCGCGCGGCATTCGCTTCGACGTGCTCACACGCGGATACGGCCGCAAAACTCGCGGCGTTCTCATAGTCGAGACCGGTGGGCAATGCCGCCGACTTCGGCGATGAGCCGCTACTGATCGCGCGGCGGCTGGGCGTTGCCGGTAATCGTCGGTGAAAGCCGTTATGACGCGGGCCGAATCGCCGAGCAGAAATTCCAGTCGCAATTGCACATTCTCGACGACGGCTTTCAGCACCGTTCGCTGGCGCGTGACTTCGACATCGTACTGATGACAGAGCGCGATTTCGACGACCGGCTGCTGCCCTCGGGGCGGCTGCGCGAACCACTGTCGTCGCTCGCGACGTGCAGACGCAGTCGTGCTGCCCGCAGGCTTGGCGGTGGATCATCTGGCGCTGCAGCAAAAGCCGATCTGGCGAATCGAGCGCGAGCTCTTTCTCCCGAACCTGCCTTCCGCGCCGATTGTCTTCTGCGGCATCGCGCGCCCCGAACAGTTTTTTGCCCAGGTACGCGCCGCCGGAATCACGCCCGTGGCAGAAGTTATTTTTCGCGATCACCACGCTTATGACCTGGACGACATTCATGCCCTTATCAGCGCGCGCCGCGACCTGCAGGCCGACGGGTTCCTGACCACTGAAAAAGACGCTATCAACCTCGCCCCCGAGCAGCACGTCCTCGAACCGCTCACCGTCGCCGAGCTCAAGCTTACGCTCGACCATCCTACTGACGTTGTGGATGCCATTTTGGCGAGAACCGTTTTCGCAAGCATCATTTCTCAATGATCGAGGAACGGAAGCCCCGCTCGTGAGAAAATCTTGGGTTGCATCCGATGGACCAGAATATTGCGATCAAGCAGATTGATGACCAAACATATCAAAAACAACGGTCGCCTGCGCCTACGAAAGATCGTCGAATCTTTTCCCAAGCTCACGGTAACCGTCCTCGCGGATCTGGTCGCCGACGAGTTCGTGTTCGGCGAGATTTCTCGTGTCTCGCGCGAAGCGCCCGTGCTGATTTTGACGCACCGCGATCGTAAGGTGGTTCCCGGCGGCGGCGCCAATGCCATCTACAACCTTGCCGACCTTGGAGTGAACGTCCTGCCGGTTGGGGTCGTGGGCGACGACGAACCGGGAAAGCTGCTGCTGCGCGCTTTCCGTCACAAACGCATCCCGGTCAGCGGTGTTTTCAAAGACAAGAGCTACAGCACCGTCACCAAAACGCGCATCCTGGCCGGATTCGCGCACACCGCCGGACAACAGGTCGTGCGCCTTGACCGTGAGCCGAGCGAAGGCCCCAATGCACATTTGCGCCGCGAACTCGTGCTTGCGGCCCGCGAATTCGCGCGCGCCTCCGATGCGCTGCTGGTTTCCGACTACGGATACGGCGCGCGCAACGCCAACCCTGCTGAATGCGATTCGGGAAAAGCGCGGACTCGACAAGGTTCCCGTGACGCTTGACTCGCGCCATCGCATGCTCGAGTTTTCCGGGGTTGCGGCGGCAACGCCCAATGAGGCTGAGGTGGAAGAAGCTCTCGGCATCCGCATCGGCAACGGCAAAGACAACGACTGGGAGCGCCTCCTGGCCGCCGGAGAACAGATCGCAGGCGAGATGGATTTGGAATCGCTCGTGATCACGCGCGGCAAAGATGGCATGGTGGTTTTTCCGCGCCGTCACAAGCCGGTGGATATTCCGATCCATGGCAGCGATGAAGTCGCCGACGTGACCGGCGCCGGCGATACCGTCATAGCAACTTTTACCGCTGCCCTGGCTGCGGGCGCAACCGCCGAAGAGGCTGCGCACCTGGCGAACTACGCGGGCGGCATCGTGGTCATGAAACGCGGCACCGCCACGGTCAGCCAGCAGGAATTGCTGGAGGCGCTGGATAAGACGCCGCCAGTGGCTCGCGAGCATTAGAGTGTGGGGACGGGGCGGAGCCCGCCCTGAGCGGAGCCGAAGGGCCCGTCCAAGCGGGGCATAGCCCGGCTTCCACGGTCAGATCGAGATCATTGAGCACATCACTCCATCGGAAGATTGTTTCGCGCGACGAGCTGCAGCGACGTGTGGCGAATTGGCGGCGCGCCGGCGACGCGCGTCACGCTGGCCAACGGATGTTTCGATCTGCTGCACGTCGGCCATGTACGCTACCTGCATGCGGCGCGGGAGCTCGGCGGCAAACTGATTGTCGCGGTGAACGCCGATGAGTCCGTGCGCGCGTTGAAAGGTGAAGGGCGGCCCGTGATGCCAGCCGAAGAACGCGCGGAAATTCTGGCGGCGCTGGCCGATGTGGATGCCGTCGTAGTCTTTCCAGAAACGGACGTGCGCGCCATCATTCGCGAAATCCGTCCTGATTTTCATGCCAAGGGCACGGACTATACGGTGGAAAGCGTCCCCGAGCGTGACGAGGTCGAAGCCTGTGGAGGCCGCGTCGTCATTGTGGGTGATCCTAAGAATCACTCGGCCAGCGAGATCATTCGTTCGCATTCGCGCTCGCGGCTGAGGCCGCGAAAATCGTGAGGCGGTACGGATGGCGGCGAGGGCTGCGACCAGAATGAGCGGCTCTTTAATGACCGGCTCTTTTTCTCTCCCAGCCAGCGTGCCGCGATTCGAACGCCTGCTCGTCGTGCGCCTCAGCGCCATGGGAGACATCATTCACACTCTGCCCGCCGCAGCCGCGCTGCGCCAGGCTTTTCCTCACGCCACCTTGGGATGGCTTATCGAAGAGCGCTGGGCGGAACTGCTGTGCACGCTGCGCTATCCGCGATCGGGACGGCGCTCTCCGCAACGCCCGCTGGTCGATTGCGTCCATTCCGTCAACACGGCGGAATGGCGGCGCGCGCCGTTCTCGTTCAACACCTGGCAGCAGATGGCGGCGGGCCTGAGTCGAATTACGCGGAATTCAATACGACGCGGCGATTGATTTTCAGGGCGCGGTTCGTTCGGCATTGCTCGCACGCTGGTCGGGCGCGCCCATTGTGTATGGGAGCGCGCAACCGCGCGAGAATGTCGCCAGCATGTTTTACACGCGAAAAGTACTTTTGAAGACGCCGGGCACGCACGTTGTCGAACAGGCGCTGGCGATGGCTGGAGCGGTCACTTCAAGTGCGGTCGTCTCGAGCGAGATCGCAAGTGCGATCGTTCCAACGTGCGCTCGTTCCAGACACCGGCAGCGCCAACCGAGTGGAGTTTCCGGTGGACCCGGATGCAGAGAACAAGATTGCTGGCTTCACGGCGCATGTGAACGACTTCGCGATTCTCAATCCCGGCGCGGGCTGGGGGGCGAAGCGGTGGCCGGTCGAGCGTTACGGACAGGTTGCGAAAGAACTCGCGAAAGATGGATTATGTTCGCTCATAAACTACGGACCGGGAGAAGAAGAGCTGGCCGTGGCCGTGGAAGCCGCAGGCGAAGGGGCGGCGCGAAAAATCTCCTGCTCGATTTCTGAGTTGATCGCGCTTACGCGGCGGGCTCGCCTTTTCATCGGCGGCGATACCGGACCGATGCACCTGGCGGCGGCTTTGAAAATTCCGGTGGTGGCAATTTTTGGTCCGACAAATCCGGCGCGCAACGGCCCATTCGGGACGCGCTCGATTGTGCTGCGAAGCGCGAGCAGTATGACCGACCACACCCGGCGCCGCGAGCCGGAACAGGGTTTGCTCGAAATCACTGTCGGCGAAGTCGTCGCCGCAACTCGGAAGCTGCTGCAGGGTTAATTTCGAGAACGTTATCTTGCGGAACGTTATCGTGCAGAATCAGGTGAGTGAAGTCTCACAATCCGGAGCGCAACCCTCCGAGACCACCGGTGACACCTGGTCGCGCGTGGCCCGCCGCATCCGCGTGCCCCTGGGATTTATTTTTGCGGTTGTATACGTCTGGCTGGCGCGGCCAACGAGAACCTCGCTCATCGTGGGCGCACTGGTGCTGCTTCCCGGACTGGTCTTGCGCGGACTGGCTTCCGGCCACGTGCAAAAAGACAAGCATCTCACCACCGGCGGCCCCTATGCCTACACTCGCAACCCTCTGTACCTCGGCTCGCTGGTGCTGGCCGCCGGCTTCGCCATCGCGGCGCGCAGTTGGTGGATCGTCGCGATCATGCTCGCTGATGTTCGCCGTGATTTATATCCCGGTCATCGCCGGCGAAGAGCGTTACCTGCGCCAGACGTTCCCCGACTACGACGACTATGCCCGCCACGTGCCGCGCATGTGGCCGCGGCTTTCGCCCTACGGCAGCCAGCACAGTGCGTACTCTTCCACACGCTACTGGAAGCACCGCGAATACGAGGCCAGCATTGGCTGTGTGGTCGTGCTGGCCGTCCTCGTCGTCAAGCTGGTGTGGTAGTCTGCCGTGGGGTCGCTTTACCATAAGGACTACAAAAACAGTGTGTAACTTCCGCCGGCATTACCATGTGGCTTGCCCATCAGCCCCTAAAGGGGCCGTCGATGACAGGCGGTTTGCGGCATCGCTGAAGCGATGCCCTGATACGAAACGAAATTTTTTCCGCAGCGTTCTGGCGCTGGTGGGGCTGCTCTGCTGCCTGATCCTCCTGATCGCGGCCTGGTTGACGGCGCAGCAAGGGCCGCCCACCGCAACCATCGGCCCCGCTCCGGCGCAGATCGCGCCTCCCCGTCCCAACTATCCCTTCCCCGATGGACGGAGTTACGTCTATTCGGCGGAGTGGCATTTGATCACCGCCGGGACCGGCGTCGTGAGAATGGATACCGCCGGGAACGAACGCAAAGTTACCGCGACCGCCGAATCTTCCGGAGCCGTCAACGTCATCTTTCCCGGTGCACGACCGCTTCGAATCGCACTTCGATCCGCGGACGTTCTGCTCGCTCTCCATCTTCAAGCACAGCGAGGAAGGCTCGCACAAACGCGAGACTTCGATCCACTTCGATTACGCGCGCAAGAAAAGCACGCTCGATGAAAAGAACCTGAAGACGGGCGAGACCAAGCACGTCGAAAACGATCTTGCCGGCTGCGCCACCGACGTCATCACCGGCTTTTACTACCTGCAGTCGCTGCCGCTGCAACTCGGCGCCAGCTACGAGTTCCCGATCAGCGACGGGAAGACGACGATCGTCCATGCCAGCGTGGACAAGCGCGAGCAGATCAAAGTGCCGGCCGGAACATTCCCGGCCGTGCTGGTTACGGCCGAAGCCACTCTGGCCCGCTGCAGTCCAAGGGCAAAGTGTGGGTCTGGTATTCGGAGGATCCAAGCCACACGCCGGTGCAAATGCGCGCCAAGCTGGGATGGGGCACGCTGCTGTTCCGCCTGCAGAGAATCGAAAAGTAAACCTGCTTCGGTCGACTGAATGCCGGGTGCCCCACCCTTCGTTTTTTGAAGGGTGGGATTCCGCGCCCACCGTCTGTGACCCTTCGCTGACCGCCGCAATCCGACCTCTACGTTTTTCATCGAAAACCGCGAGACGTGGGGCACCCGCTTCGAGGTCCGTCTCTGGGGACGGGCACACTTGCTGATTGCCCTCGTTAGGGGACATTGCCGCAATCGGTCGGGCTGGATGTCTATGGTATTCGGAGGATTCAAGTCACACGCCGGTGCAAATGCGCGCCAAGCTGGACGGGGCACGCTACTGTTCCGCCTGCAGCGGATCGGAAAAATAAACCTGCCTCGGCTCACTGAATGCCGGGTGCCCCACCCTTCGTTTTTTGAAGGGTGGGATTCCGCGCCCATCGTCTGTGACCCTTCGCTGACCGCCGCAATCCGACCTCTACGTTTTTCATCGAAAACCGCGAGACGTGGAGCCCGCTTCGAGGTCCGTCTCTGGGGACGGGCATACTTGCTGATTGCCCTCGTTAGGGGACATTGCCGCAATCGGTTGGGCCGGATGTCTGTGATGGCACTCACTGGTTGGGTGTGATGAAAAAAGGTTGGTCAGGTGCCCTCAGTCATCCTGTTGAAAAGATTCTGCTGCGTACCTTTTGCTCCAGTCGGAAGTGTTGCCATACCAGGTCGCCTACTGCGGCGCCGTCCTTCAGAAATAGACGGAAACGATTCTCCTCTTTAGCCTTTTCTTGTAGCACGCCTGCGGTAAATCGTCCGGAAGTTACAAATACTAGCGCCGGGTACTCTTTATTCTGCTGGAGAGCAAGTTCCACTTGAGGCCGGTCCACGATGGGGCGATGCTTGACCTCGACGGCCATTTCGATGGGCTCCTCGCCCGGGATCAATGTACCGCGCGAATGTCACGACCGCCCTGTGGTGCGTGGCGCACTTTGTAGATTTTCAGACCCGCGCTCAGGAGAACTTCACCCACCAAATCCTCAAACTCTGACGGATTGAGGTCGTCGAAATGAATTCCTGAGAGCTTCCACTTCTCGAAGTGCGGGCCGAGGCTGAGATCGAGGAGAGCCCTCTGGCGCGCCTGCTCCGCCGGTAGCCAAAGTTTCGGCGTCCACAGCACTGACACCCGTTCTCGTGGCCGGGTTACTCTAGATTCCAGATCTGCGACAAGTTCGTCAAACTGCAGATCAAGTGAATGTTCGTCTATATCTTCGCCCAACTCATCTAGAAACTCTCGAAGCTCCTCTCCGCCCATTTCCTCATCGACTCTCAACATCTTGTTCAGGGCTCGTCGCAAGCCAAATGAGAACACGAAGTAGTCGTAATAAACTTCAGTATCGTATATGCAGGGTACCGCCATCAGGGTTGACCATCGGCCGGAGGGAACTCAACTCAAGCAGTGGCAGCCTGAATCGGGACTCCATAATCAAGCCCTTGTTGGTCGCCAGCAGCGTATCGAGGGCCTTCCGATCCGCGCCAGACACCGGTCTTTGCATATGTTCATCGAATTTGTCCGTCATCAACAAGTGGGGATTTTCGCTGAGAAATGCGAAAAGCACCGACGCGGCAATATTTTCCGGTATCAGCCCGGACTGTATATCGCGGATAAGCGCCTTAAGACGATCGACGTCTTTGCGAGTTATTAGCATAAGCCAGCGTCGCCTCAGGTGCGACGCGGAAAGTCCTACAGCCTTTGGACCGGATAAAGACAAAGACAAAGATGGAACACCCTGCGTGATCCGCCCTTTAATGCAGGGGAGTTCCCCACACAGTCGCGAGCCTCTCTAGTTCCCGCTCTGGGAAGTAGCGACTCCAGGTGTCTGCCAGGGTGAACTGATCCTGGTCCAGTAGATCAAATATCATCAAGGCTTCTGGCTGAAAAAGGAAAAGGCTACGTGTAGGCGTATCGACGTAAAGAAGGTGGATTCTAGTGATCTTCTCTCGCTGCCGACTGTAAAAATCTTCAAAGTGTGAGTCGAACCAGCTCAAATCCTTGGAGTACAGGGGCAGAAGGCTTCGAATGACTAGCGTTGAGAGTTCGCGGTCGTAGTGTCTGGCCGTTATTTTGTAGAATTGTTTTTCAAGTATCGCGAGAACCTTCAACGGTTGAGTGTCTCGGGCAGTGTCATTATCTCCTTGTTCACGAGGGGAAATTCCCGATCGCACGTTTCGATCAGAGCGCTGAGACAGTTCACTCTTCGGTCGAGGGTCGGCGGCACCTCGAATTCAGCTTTGTAATTGAGCTCGTGAGCCATCTCGGACCACAGATCCTGCGACAGCGTCCTGACCTGAATCTCTGCGAGATACCCTCCAAAGTGTTGGGCCTCCGGGTCGTTCGGACGCAGAACAACATCCAGATGGACTCCCGATAGCCAATCCCCTTAGTGCCGAGCTCCGCCGTAAAAATCCTCCTCTTTTCTTCTTGACCTCAAGATTATCCTCAATGACGCTGCAAACTAGTGGCAGATTTTCTAGGAACCTCGTTACTACCCTAATGCCAGCCTTGTCGGTGATTAGGTCATACGGAAGCTCCTGTCTTCTCAGACATTTCTTTAGGAGGCTGTCCAGGTCTTTTGGACGACCGGTGACGCGGCCCCAGACTCCCGTTCTGCTCGAGTAGGTCCTCGACCCTCTGCCTCAGGTATGTGACGAGACGTTCATATTGCGGCCGGCCCTGAAGCCAGATTGCTCGTATGGTCTTCTCAGGTCTCTCATCATTTCCCGCTGACATTGTCTAGAAAGTCCTTGATCTCGGCCCGGACCTCT
>CAWCDV010000030.1:0-24683 GCA_963794365.1 uncultured Acidobacteriaceae bacterium | reverse complement strand
CTACTCCACCGTCACCGACTTGGCCAGATTTCGCGGCTGATCTACGTCGCAGCCGCGGCGCACGGCGATGTGGTAGGCGAGCAGTTGCAGCGGGACGATCTCCAGAATTGCCGACAATTCATCGGGCGCGGGCGGAACGAAGAGCACGTGATCCGCCTCTTCGGCGATCTCTTTGTCGCCTTCGGTGGCGAGCGCGATGACGATGCCGGAACGCGCTTTTACTTCTTTCAGGTTCGACATCGTTTTCTCGTAACGGGTCATCGAATGCGGGCTCGTCACATCGCGCGTGGCGATAATGACCACGGGAAGGTTTTCGTCAATCAGCGCATTCGGACCGTGCTTCATCTCGCCCGCCGGATAACCTTCGGCGTGAATGTAGGAAATTTCCTTGAGCTTAAGCGCGCCTTCAAGGGCGATGGGATAGTGAATGCCGCGTCCGAGAAACAGGAAGTCCTGCGCGCGGACATAAGTTTTCGCCAGCTCGTCGCAAGCTTCGTCGTGGGTGAGAATCTGTTCCAGCTTGCCGGGGATCTTGGTGAGTTCCTGCACGGCGGCCTTGGCCTGTTCCGGTGTCATGGCGCCGCGTACCTGCGCCAGATACAAGGCGAATAAATAAAGAGCGGTAAGTTGTCCGGTGAACGCCTTGGTTGAGGCCACGCCAATTTCCGGGCCGGCGTGCGTGTAGATGGTTCCCACGGCCTCGCGCGTGATCATGGAGCCGACCACGTTGCAGATGGCCAGCGTCTTCGAGCCCTTGGCCTTGGCTTCACGCTGGGCGGCGATGGTATCCGCGGTTTCGCCAGATTGCGAAATCAAGAGCGTCATCGTGTCCGGCCCGAGGATGGGATCGCGATAGCGCCATTCGCTGGCGTAGTCGACTTCGACCGGCACGCGGGCCAGGTTCTCGATCATGAACTTGCCGGCCAGTCCGGCGTGCCAACTGGTGCCGCACGCGGCGATATCTAATTTCTTCAGCGCTTTGAACTCGGCTTCGCCGACCTGCATCTCGTCGAGGAAGATGGCGCCGGTATCCTGTGAGACGCGGCCGAGGGTGGTGTCGCGGACGGTGCGGGGCTGCTCATAAATTTCCTTGAGCATGAAGTGCTTGAAGCCACCCTTCTCCGCCATGATCGGATCCCAGGTGATGCGCTGCGCTTTGCGCTCCAGCGGGTGGCCCTCGAAATCGGTGACGCGCACGCCTTCCTGGGTGATCACGGCTAGATCGCCATCGGCGAGAAAGAAAAGGTCGCGGGTGTGATCGAGGAGCGCGGGCACGTCGGAGGCGACGAAATATTCGTCCTTGCCGAGGCCGATGACGACGGGCGGTCCATTACGCGCGGCGACGATCTTGTTCGGTTCGTCGACCGCGATCACCACCAGCGCGAAGACGCCGGTGAGTTCTTTCACCGCTGTACGGACCGCTTCCTCCAACTTCAAAGCCGGTTGTTGACTGTTCCCAACATGACCGTTGCCGGGATGACCACTGCCCGTCGGCAGGTAGTACTTCTCAATCAGGTGGGCGATGATTTCCGTGTCGGTTTCGGTGGTGAACTTGTGTCCTTCGGCGATCAATTTCTTCTTGAGCGAGAGATAGTTTTCGACAATGCCGTTGTGCACTACCACGATTCTGCCGGTGCAGTCGCGATGGGGATGGGCGTTTTCTTCGGTGGGGCGGCCGTGCGTGGCCCAGCGCGTGTGACCAATGCCATAGGTGCCGTCGAGTGGTTTGAGGCGGATCGCTTCTTCCAGATTGCGCAGCTTACCTTCCGCGCGGCGAACCTGCAGGCCGGCGCCGTTTCCGACCACCGCGATACCGGCCGAGTCGTAGCCGCGATATTCCAGCTTTCTGAGGCCCTCAATGATTACGGGGACGACCTGCTTCTTACCCACATATCCGACGATGCCGCACATTGGTTAATTGGCTCCTTGACGAATCGGGGGGGACCCGAGATGGTTCGGGCAGCCCCTAAAGGGGCGGTTGATTTCCGAGAACCTTCGGCATCGCTAAAGCGATGCCCTGATACGAATCCTGTTTCCCACGTCCGCTAGTCTTCGAGGGAGAAACGAAACTCTTCAATGACCGGGTTCGTAAGAACTTCGCGCGCGATCCGCTCTACTTCCGCTTGCGCTTCATCCTTTGAGATGCCGCCGTTGAGAGTAATTTCGAAATACTTTCCCTGCCTCACATCGTGCAAACTCTTATAGCCGATTTTCGTAAGCGCGCCGTGGATGGTCTTGCCCTGCGGGTCCAGAACGCTCTTCTTCAACGAGACGTAGACGTAGGCTTTCATCAACCTATCGATTATACGTCAGGTGGCAGCGGACAGGACTGTGGTTTTCGTTATAGGGAGTATGCGTCCGGGCCCTCCACCTTGGTGGCGTCGAGTCCGTAGCTTATTTATTACATCCGTAGCCTATTTAGAAGACGACAGTTGACGGTCCAGTTCCGCAATGGCCTGCTCCAGCATCTGGCGATGACGAGGGTTGCCGGCGGCCTGCAGTTGCTGGGCGAGGCGTTTGCGGGAAAGAAGCAGGCCCTCGCGTTTCCGGTTGCGTTGCTGCTCGTCGGGCGAGATCGGTGCGCGGACGGTCTTCCGGTGCTCTGACCTCTCCGCTTGTTGTTGTTCTACGGACTTACTCTCCCAGCCGCGTGCCATTTGAGGAATCTTACATCGAAGTGACCCGCCGAGCTGTCGTGCCGGCAGGCGCAGCGGCCGAGCTTGGACTCAAGCGCGGATCAAACGCGCCAACCTGCAGTACAAGATGCAGCAGCCGGGAATCTCACGCATGGATTTTCTGCAATGGATTTTCTGCACTCGATCTCACTCGAGAAGGGCTACGCGGGTGATATCTGCCGGACTATCGGCAGCCGGGCCAGCGCTGCGGCATTTCTTTTCGCGCCCTGCTCGTTCAAATAATCATAGGCATTGAAGGTACAGCCATTTAGTCCATGCCGAGTAAGTGGCAACCGGTGTGCATTGGATGTTTGGGGAGGCGCATTCCCGCTTCCCCGGCGAAATGATTCCGCCAGCTAAGTTTTCATAGACTAACAGGAGTTTGCTTTGGGCGTGCCGCGGCGCTTCGGGATCCCGAACGACTGTCTGAGTTGTACCCTGAGGCAGAAGTGCGACTTCTGCAACTTGCCTCAGCCTCTGATGACTGCGTTCAGCGCGATGGGGCACCTGACCCTGTATCCCGCCAATGCCACTTTGCTGAGGGAAGGTCAAGTCCCGCGCGGCATCTACATCGCCTGTTCCGGCCGCGCCAAGCTCTCGGTCGAGGCGCGCGATGGCAAGACTATCATCCTGAAAATTGCGGGAGACCGCCAGGTGCTGGGGCTGAGCGCGGTCGTCTCCGGGGGGGCCTCTCCGATTACGGTCACCACCATTGAGCTTTGCCAGATCAAGTTCGTCGAACGCGAAAGCTTCCTGCGCATGATCGAGCACGACAGCCATGCCGCGCTGGCCTGCGCCACCATGCTCGCCCGCGAGATCACGACCTCGTTTGACGATGTGCATGATCTGCTGCTCGCCCGCAGTTCGACGGAGAAGCTCGCTCGCCTGCTGCTTTCCTGGGTCTCGAACGAGCCCCGCAACCGGGAACTCCGCGTAGCCACGGAATTCACCCATGAAGAAATTGCCCAGATGATTGGATCCTCGCGAGAAACGGTAACCCGCTTATTGAGCGATATGAAACGGAAAGACTTGATTCGGCTTGAGGGAGCGACGCTGGTGATTCCTAATCGGATCGCCCTGCAAGCCATTGCGACTTGAGAAATCCCTCCCCGGGCGGACGAACGGCAGTGCTAACGTCCGCCCTTTTTTACCCCTTACAGGTTGAACAGTTCCCGCAGGCGGCGGGTCTGGGCGCGGCTGACCGGGATCTCCGTCTGTTTCTTGTCGTCCATGCGCAACTGGTAGGAGCTCTTGAACCAGGGCACGACTTCGCGGATGTGATTGATGTTGACCAGAAACGAACGGTGCGCCCGCCAGAACGAATTGGGATCGAGATTGTCGAAAAGTTCTTCCAGCGTCCGGCAGTTCGACTGGCCTTCCATGCCCGCATGGCCGCTGGTGGCCACCGTAATCACTCCATCTTCGATGGTCGCGTAGCAGATATCCTTCGGATCGGTCAGGAATAGCCTTCCCGCTGCCTTAATCAGAATCTTCGCCGTCTTTGCTGTTTCGGGCTTCTGCGATTCCAGCATCCGCACCAACGTTTCGAATTTTTCCTCCGGCCCCGCGCCCGCTTCAATCTTTGCCCGTGCTTTTTCGATGGACTGGGCCACTCGCTTTTTGTCGAATGGCTTCAGGATGTAGTCCACCGCATTCACCTCGAACGCCTTCACCGCGTATTGATCGAAGGCAGTCGCGAAGACAATCTTGGGGAGGGGAACCTTGCGGTCGAGCAGCTTCTTGATGACGCCGAAACCGTCCAGTCCCGGCATCTGTACGTCGAGAAACACCAGGTCGGGATTGTGTTCGCGGATCAGGCTGATGGCTTCCAGGCCGTTCTTGCCCTGCGCGACTACGTTGACGTCGTCCAGGTTCTTGAGCAGGTAGGCAAGTTCGTCGCGCGCCAGTTGTTCGTCGTCGACGATGACCGCGGAGAGGGGCATAGGGTTCCGAGCCGAACTGGTGAAACCGGTATTTGCAGCGGCGATCGCCATATTCTTAATGTTGAGTATAGCTAGGGCGGCAGGGATGCCGCCAGTCGAAGTACATTTGCGTCGAAGTAAATTTAGAAAAAGCGCTCACCATTGCTCAACGCGTCTCCCGAGTCCCGTGTTCCTCTGTGTCCCCTGCGGTTAAGAAGTTCAGCAAGCGCACGCGGTAAACTAATCGGCGTGAATATTCTCTACGGAATCAATACGGTTACGGAGGCGCTTAAGGCGCGCGGGCGTAACTTCGAGTGGGTGGGTGTCGCCAAGGAGCGAAAAGATATTCGCCTGCGGCGGGTGATTGACGAGTGCCGCAAGATCGGCGTTCCAGTGCGCGTTTTGTCGCGTGTGGAACTCGACGAAATTGCCGGCAACGCCGCGCATCAGGGACTGGTGGCCGCGACTTCAGCGAAACAATATAGCGATCTCGATGACATTGTGGCATCGCGTCGTGGCGAGCGCTCGCTGATCGTCGTGCTGGATGGCGTCGAAGATCCGCACAACCTGGGAGCGATCCTGCGTACCGCGGACGCAGCGGGAGCGGATGGCGTGGTGATTCCCGAACGCCGGTCCGCCGCAGTCACGGGTGCGGTGGCGAAGGTTTCGGCGGGAGCGAGTGAACACCTTCCGGTCGCGAAGGTCACGAACATATCGCGCGCGCTCGAGGAATTAAAAGAGAAGGATCTTTGGATCGTTGGCTTAGACGAGCGCGGCGAGCAGACTTACGATGCGGTGGACTACAAGATGCATTGCGCCATCGTGCTCGGCGCCGAAGGCAAGGGACTGCACGATCTAGTGCGCAAACACTGCGACTTCCTGGTGTCGATTCCGATGCTGGGAAAAGTACCGTCGTTGAATGTATCGGTGGCGGCGGGTGTGGTGCTGTATGAAGTTGTGCGGCAGAGACGTCTGGACGCATCGAAATAATCATGAGACTGCTTGGTTGGCTTGGTCTGCTCTTTGGTCTGGCGGCTGGTCTGATTGTTCCCGCAACGGCGCTCAACCGGGAAGCTTTCACCATCACCCGATACGACCTGGAAGTGCGCCTTGAACCGGAACAACAAAGGCTTGGCGCACGCGGCAAGATCACGCTGCGCAACGATTCCGCTCAGCCGCAGAAGATCGTGGCGTTGCAGATTTCATCTTCTCTCAATTGGCGTTCGATTCGGGTGGATGCCAAGCCCGTGCAATACGTTTCGCAACCCTTCATTTCGGATATCGACCACACGGGCGCGCTTTCGGAAGCCATCGTTACGTTGCCTGCGGAAATCAAGCCGAAAAACTCCGTCGAGCTCGAAATCGGCTACGAGGGCGTGATTCCACTGGATGTGACGCGGCTGACACGGATCGGAGTGCCGGAAGAGATCGCCCAACATTCGAGCTGGGACCAGATCAGTCCATCGTTCACGGCGGTGCGGGGCGCAGGATATGTGGCGTGGTATCCGATTACGAGCGAGTCGGCGGATTTTTCGGAGGGGAACAGTCTGTTCGAGGTGACGGATCGGTGGAAAAAGAGGGAGCAGGACGCCAGCATGAACCTATCCCTTAGTACCGATACTGGGACCTACGACCGAAACCTGCTGCTCCTGTGCAATGGCATTGGCAATAATAATATTGATACCCGCGAGGGCCGTACGCACGATCACTCCGCAAGGTGTGGATATGAGCCCTTTGGTTTGGCGACGCCGACATTCGCGATGGCCAACTATCAGGACAAGTCAAAGCCTCCTTTCTATCTGTTCAGTTTTCCCGGCCACGAGGCAGGAGCGGCCACATATTCCAACGCGCTCGAGCCGGCGACGAAGTTTGTAAGCGAATGGTTTGGGCCGCCGAGAGCACCAGTTGCCATCGCGGATTTTGCCGATCCGAATTCTGCTCCGTTTGAGAGCGGCACACTGTTGATGGCGTCGATGGCCGCGCAGGATTCGAAGCTTGCGGGGACCAATGTGGTCCACGAACTGGTTCACTCCGCCTTGCCATCGTCGAGGCCCTGGGTGTACGAGGGGTTGGCTCATTTTGCCGAGGCCATGTATCGCCAGCAGCAAGGCGGACGTCAGGCCGCGCTCGATCTTCTTGGGCTGCACCGGGCGGCGTTTCTTGATGCGGAAAAAGAAGTATCGGCCGCGCTGCGGAAAAACGTCGGCCGATGAGCACGGGGAAGAGCGTTGGCCAACCGCTGGCCGGCACGTTCGATGAAACTTACTATCGCAGCAAAGCTGCGTATGTGTGGTGGATGTTACGCGACATGATCGGTGACGACGCGCTGAAGCAGGCCATTCGCAAGTATCGGGCCGAGGACGACAACGACAAAGACAACGACAAAGACCCAAAGTATGTGGAGCGGTTAGTCGAAGCCGCCGCCAAGCGCGACTTGGGCTGGTTCTTCGACGATTGGGTATATCAGGATCGTGGCCTGCCGGATTTCCACGTGCAGTCGGTGCATCCGTGGAAGACGGAAAAAGGAGTGCAGATTATTACTGTGACGATGGAAAACCTTGGCAATGCAGGGGCGGAAGTCCCCTTCACGATAATTTGTGAAGGCGGCGAGATCACGAAACGGATTGAGGTGCGCGCCAAAAGCACAGCTACCACCCGAGTTGAATTGCCGGGCACGGCGAGCGAGATCGTGGTCAACGACGGCAGTGTTCCGGAAAGCGATTTGGCCAATAATACGTTCAAGATTTCCGCGCCCTGAACCAACACCTACCACGGAGGCACGGAGACACGGAGGAATTCAAGAAAATAGGGGATTGGCCTTCTAGCTCTGTAATCTAGCTTCCGACTTCCGCAATCGATTTCCGATCAATTGTATTGCTCCGTGCCTCCGTGCCTCCGTGGTAGATTTTCTTGTTTCGCCGTAATTAAGGAGAGATCGCTGCCCTACATCCAATTTCTCGGCGCAGCCGGGTGCGTGACTGGCTCGAAGCACCTGATCAACACTACTTACGATTCGAGCAGCAAGCAGGGATTTCAGGTTCTGATCGACTGCGGACTTTTCCAGGGACAGAAAGAATGGCGCGAGCGCAACTGGCAGGACACTCCGGTCCCGGCGCGTGAAATTGATGCGGTTGTTCTTACCCATGCGCATCTCGATCACTGTGGCTGGATTCCGCGTCTGGTGAAAGAAGGCTTCCGCGGGCCAATCTACGCCACGCAGCCAACCATCGATCTGTGCTCAGTCGTGTTGCCGGACTCCGGACACCTGCAGGAAGAAGACGCGGCGTTCTACAACAAGAGAAAAGTGTCGAAGCATGATCCGGCGCTGCCCTTGTACACGCTCGAAGAAGCGCAAGATTGCCAGCGGTTCTTCAAGCCGGTTGCGGTTGGGCAAACCACGCAATTGAACCCCGAACTGGCGTTTCGCTTCGTCGGCGCCGCGCACATTCTGGGTTCCTGCATGGTGGAAATCACGCTGCAAACGAACGGCCGCAGCCGCCGGCTGCTTTTCACCGGCGACATTGGCCGGGTGCGCGATAGCTTAATTGCGCCCGGCAAGGTGGTGCACTCCGGGCCGCAGGAAAACGAGACTGCCGATGTTCTGGTCATGGAGTCCACTTATGGCAACCGGCAGCATCCCGACACTGATCCTCGACCGGAACTCGCCCGGCCTGATTCGCGAGACGGCGCAACGCGGCGGCAGCGTGATCGTCCCGGCGTTCGCCGTGGAGCGGACGCAAAAATTTCTTTTCATTTTGAAAAGACTCATGGAGACGGGACAAATTCCGCGCCTGCCGGTGTATTGCGACAGCCCGATGGCGATCAGGGCGGTCGAGATTTTCCTGAAACACACAGAAGAATACACGCCGCGAGCCGCCGAGTTGATCAAGACATACGGCTCGCCGATCGAGTGGCCGGGCTTCACGTTTGCATTAACCGCCGAGCAGTCGAAGAAGATTAACGAGAGCCACTATCCGTCGATCATCGTTTCGTCGAGCGGGATGGTTACTGGCGGCCGGATCTTGCATCATATGGCGCAGCGCCTGCCCGATCCGAAGAATCTGGTGATTTTTATCGGCTTCCAGGCGCCGGGCACGCGCGGCGCCATCATCAAGAGCGGGGCGCCCGAGGTGAAGATCTTCGGCGATTTCGTGCCGATCCGCGCGCAGGTCGCGGCGCTCGAACAGTTCAGCGATCACGCCGATCCGCCAGAGATGTTGGAGTGGCTGCGGACGTTCAAGAACCAACCGGGCGCGACCTATCTTGTCCACGGCGAGCCCGCCGCGGCGGCGCAACTTCGCGACCGCATGAAGAAAGAACTTGGGATGGAATGTGCAGGTGGCGGAGTATATGGAGCGGGTGGAGGTGAAGTAGGATTTTGTAATTTTGAAGTAGGGTAATTTGGTAATTTTGAACCCCAGCAAGCAACGTGCTAATCCAAAAGATCGTGATTGCCAAATTACCAATGAGTGCCTTGCCTATGACGGAAGC
The DNA here is from genome assembly GCA_963794365.1 of uncultured Acidobacteriaceae bacterium. Taxonomy (GTDB): domain Bacteria; phylum Acidobacteriota; class Terriglobia; order Terriglobales; family Acidobacteriaceae; genus Acidiflorens. The sequence continues at coordinate 15,595 of CAWCDV010000030.1, read as the reverse complement.
AGATTTGAAAAAACATCTCGACGCGGCGGAGAAGAGCCCGAAAGAGATTGCGGCGGCAGTTTCCGGTTTGTCGGAAAAAGTTCTGCGCTACAAGCCTTCCCCTGAAAAATGGTGCGTGCTGGAAGTCCTCGGGCACCTGGCCGATGCCGAGATCATCTACGGATACCGTGTGCGGCAGATGCTGGCGGATACTAAGGCCGCCATCGCGCCGCTGGATCCGGACGCGTGGGCCCGCAATCTGAACTACCTGGATTCGCCTCCCTCAGAACTGGTCGCGTTTTACGGGTTGGGGCGTCATCACAACTTGCGCCTGCTGCGAAGTTTGAAGGTGTCCGATCTCTCCAAGTCGGCTTTTCATCCGGAAATGCAACGGGAGATGACCGTTGCCGACCTGGTCGAGAGGATGGGCGGGCATGGTGCTGCACACCTGCAGCAGATTGAAAACTTGAAAGCGGCGGCGAGCAAAAAGTAGTTTCGAGCGGCGATGTCACGTTGGGTGCTGCTCGCGGGCTGCGGTGAAAGCGACGAGCGCCTGCAACCTTCGAAGCGCGGCGCCCGAATCAATCGCGTTTGCGGCCAGAGGAATTGCATCGCGCAGATGATCGGCGCGTCCGGCGGCGACGAGGGCGGCGGCGGCGTTGAGCAGCACGATGTCACGGCGGGCGGATTTCTTCCCGGCGAGTACTTCGCGGATCAGCGTGGCGTTGCGAACGGCGTCTCCGCCGGATATGTCATCGAGCGTGGCGCGCTGCAGGCCGAATTCCTCGGGTGTAACTTCGTAGCTATGAACCTGTGCCTCGCGCACCTCGGCGATGCGCGTTGGGGCGGTGATGGTGATTTCGTCCAGGCCGTCACTTCCGTGGACAACGAGCGCGCGACGCAAACCTAACATGCTGAGCGCCTCCGCAAGTTTCTCGACAAGATCCGCCGAATAGACGCCAACTACCTGGCAGGTGGCGCGCGCGGGATTGGTCAGCGGACCGAGCAGGTTGAAGACGGTGCGCAGTTGCAGTTCGCGGCGGGCGGTCTGCACATGCTTCATCGCGGAATGCATGGCGGGGGCGAAAAGAAACGCGATTCCTACTTGCTCGAGGCAGTCCGCGATCTGCGTGGCCGGCAGGTGGATGTTCACTCCCAACGCTTCCATCACGTCGGCGGAGCCGCACTTTGAGGTCACGCTGCGGTTGCCGTGCTTGGCGACGCGCACGCCGGCCCCAGCGACCACGAAGGCCGTGGCCGTTGAAATATTGAAGGTGCCGCTGGCGTCGCCGCCGGTGCCGCAGGTATCAATGAGTGAATCCCGGAGCGCGTCGCGCCCGGTGCCGCTGGCGTCGAGGACGGAGTCGGTGTGGAGTTCGAGGGGAATGGCGGCAGCGCGGATGGCTTCGGCAAATCCGACGATTTCTTCGACCGTCTCGCCCTTCATGTGCAAGGCCACGAGCAGCGCCGCAATTTGCGCGTCCGAGCATTGGCCGGTGAGGACTTCGGTCATCACCGCGTGCGCCTCTTCGCGGGAGAGCGACTGGCGGTGAACGGCGATGCGATGGAGGACGTCGAGGATCACAAGATCCAAGCTACAGCAGAGACGCGATTACTTTCAAACCGGATTTCGGTTGCCGTCAGCGTTTTCGGCGGTCGTGTCTGCGATCAGTGTCGGTCCGTATTCAGTGCCTGCGATCGCAAGCTGCTTCGCAACCGGAGCAAAACCGATCCAAGCGCCGCAATCGCGGCAAGCCAGATGGCCAACGCCGAATTCACCACCCAGTCTGGCGCTGCCCCGACGCGGCGCAGCAGAAATGGCAGAAAATTCCACGTCGTGATGTGAACATAATCCCACGGGTCTTGTGTCATGGACTCGTTGTTCAAGCCCCAGGCATCCATCTTGCCCAAAGCGAAGGCGACGATGTTCTTGAAACGCAGAGCAATCACAAACGTCGGATGGCCGAGCGTCTCCATCTGGTAAATTTCGAGCGGCAACCAGAAGGCGAGCGATGCTAACTGAATCATCAGGCTGACCGCGATCAGCACCCATCCCGCGCACCAGATCGTTCTTCCCAGACGTCCTCGATTAAAAGATGCTCGATAGCGCATGAGCAGCGGCACAGCGACGAGTGTTACCAGTTCCACGGTGGTCGAAACATAGCGGTCGCCCCAGGCGAAGTCGCCGGCCCAGTAGGTGTATCTCGCGTAAAAACTGATATAGGCCAGCAACAGTAAGATGGTGCTCACCCCATACGCGCGCACCTCCGGAGTCAGGCGCTTCCATAGCAATGCCAAGAGGAAAATTGCCAGCACGAGAAGAGGATCGAAAAGAAAAATAGACTTCTCAGGTTTGAACAGCGCGCCGAAAACGCCGACGTGAAAGGGCGTGCTCCAGGGGAAGTTCACCGGCAGCGTAGGATCGATCTGGCGCTGTTCCCGGCCGGCTATCGATACGTATGTATTGGTGAGTGATCCGTAGCGGTAAAACTGGTAGGCGCGATCGAGCATGAGAAAGAATAAGTAAACCGGTGCGGCGACTTTGCAGTAGGCGATGAGACGCCGCCACAACCCCTGGCCGCGCAATCCTTCAAACCAAAGCACCAGTAAGACAAAGATCCCTGCCGCAATCAGATCCAAACCCGTGGTGAGACGCGTAAGCAGGTTCAGCCCCAGCGCGCAGGAGCCCGCGAAAAGCGCCCGCCGGCTGTCCGTGCGCAGCCACTCGTACTGAAATGAAAATCCAGCGAGCGTCAGCAACATGATGTAGTTGTTTTCCATCATGTTTTGCGTGTAGTGAAGATGGGTGGTGCAGAACATCAACGCCAGCACGCCCGCTACCGACTCCTTCGCGCTAAAACGTAATTGACCGAGTAAGCGGAATGCGACGAGCGCGGTCAGAATGTTCACCAAAATGTTGGTGCTGTAGCTGACCACAATGCTGCGCACGGCAGGGTCGTCGCCGTAACCCGAGAAGACAGACCAGTGCGCAATCCACGTCCCCAGAAGATCGGCGGGCAGCATGAGCAGCGACTGGCCGATGCCATACCAGCTGTAAAGACGGCCTCCGCGGCCATGCAGGCCAAACTCGGGATACTCGTTGGGAAAAACCTGCGGCTCCGAGGTCCAGAGCCAGTGCGTGGTTTGCAGGCGATGCGTCGTGTCGGAGGTCCCCAATTCGCCCGATTGCACCACGAAAGCGAGCAGGCCCGCGGTCAGACATAAGAGAAAAAGCGGATCACGCAGCCATCGTGCGAGGCGAGAAGTCATCGCTTGGATGGTAATTCGGAAGCCCACTGACGCTCAAACTACCCCACCTCCACCAACCCATAACTGAGCGCCCAGCGCGACCGCATTTCTCGAAGCGCCCGATCAATCTCTTCTTTTGATATTTCGGCATTCGGCCCCGAGATCACAAACGCAGCCTCGCGTTTGGCGGCTTCCAGCAGCTGGCGGTCGCGGATGATATTGGCCACGCGGAAGCTTGGAATGCCCGCCTGCTTGGTCCCGAAAAATTCGCCGGGGCCGCGCAGTTCGAGATCGAGTTCCGCGATCTGGAAACCGTCGTTCGAGCGCACCATGGCGTCGAGACGGCGTTCGCCTTCTTCGGAAACCTTCCCGCCGCGCATCAGCACACAATAGGATTTCGCCGCTCCGCGCCCAATTCGTCCGCGCAACTGGTGGAGCTGCGCCAAACCGAAGCGGTCGGCGTGCTCGATCACCATGACGGTCGCGTTGGGCACGTCGACGCCGACTTCGATCACCGTCGTGGCGACCAGAATTTCGATCTTGCCCTGCTGGAATTCGCGCATGACGTGCTCTTTTTCGTCGGCATCAAGGCGGCCGTGCAGCAAGCCGACATGAAGATTGGGGAAAATCTTTTCGCGCAACTGCCGGTGCATCTGCTGCGCCGCCTTCAATTCGCGCTCTTCGTTTTCGCTGTTTTCCTCAATCACCGGATAAACCACGTAGGCCTGATGTCCGGCGGCGATCTGCTTGCGGACAAAGTCCCAGACTTCGGGCGCGCGCTCGTCGGGCAGGGAGCGGGTGACAACCGGCGTGCGTCCCGGCGGAAGTTCGTCGAGCACGGAGAGGTCAAGGTCACCGTAGAGAGTCAGGGCGAGCGTGCGCGGGATGGGCGTCGCCGTCATCACTAGCACGTCGGGCTCGGGCGTCGGGCCGAGCTGCGCTCGCCTGGGCGGACGAGGGCGTCCGCCCCTACGTGGGCCTGGGCGGGCGAGTCGCCCGTCCCCACACGAGCTTCGTCCGATTTCTTCATCAGCTTCAGGCGTTGCATTACTCCGAAGCGGTGTTGCTCATCCACGATCGACCAAGCCGAGCTTTTCGAATTCGACGCGATCCTGAATCAGCGCGTGCGTTCCGATGACGAGTTGCGCGTTCCCCTGCGCGATGTGGCGGCGCACGTCGCGCTTGCGGTCCTCGTCGAGCGAGCCGGTCAGCAGCACGATGCGGTATCCGGCTCGTTCGAGAATCTGGCGCGCGGAAAAATAATGTTGCTGCGCCAGAATTTCGGTCGGCGCCATCAACGCGACCTGATAGCCGTTTTCAATGGCGATGATCGCGGCCTGGAAAGCCACGATCGTTTTGCCCGATCCCACATCGCCCTGCAGCAGACGCCGCATGGGGCTAGGCGTCTGCATGTCGGCGGCGATTTCTTTCAGCACGCGCTTCTGGGCCGCCGGTCGGATGAAACGGCAGTATCTTCTTAATCGCCTCGCGGACGCCATCGTTAAGCTGAAAGGCGATTCCGGTTTGCGCCTTCTGCTCGCGGCGCTTGAGTTCCAGCCCAAGTTCGATGAAAAAAAGTTCATCGAAGATCAGCCGGATATGCGCCGGCGTGCGCGACGATTGCAGATCGGCAAAGCTTTCGCCCGCATCCGGCCAGTGAACTTTCCACAACGCTTCGCGCGGAGACACCAGGCTCAGATGCGCGCGCACCGCGGCGGGGATTGCATCGGGAAGATTGGGATTCAAATTTTCCAGCGCCCCGCGGATAATGCGCCGGAACCAGCGTGGCGTGAGCTTGCCCTGCCCGGTCGATTCGTAGATCGGAACAATCCGCCCGATCTCGAGCGAGGCGGCTGCCTTTTTCTCGGCCTCTTTCTCGGCTGCCTCGGCGCCGCCCTCTTCATTAGTATTGATGTCGCCGAGAATCTCGAATTGCGGCTGCACGATCTGCAATTCGCCGTCACGATCTGTCTTCGACCTTGCCGTAGAGGGCCACCATCTGTCCGGCCTGGAAGCGGCCCTGAAGATACGCGGCATTGAACCAGATACACTTCAGACGAGTGCGGCCCTGGCCGACTGTGAGTTGGAAGATGGGCATGCGGCGCGTGCGGAACAGTCCCGAGTTGCGGACTTCGGCGATCACCGTCGCCATCTCTCCGGCGCGCAATTCGGCGACCGAACGCGGGTTCAGCCGGTCTTCGTAGCGAAAGGGCAGGTAGTGCAGCAGGTCGTCAACGGTTGCGAATACCCTTGGCAGCAAGGACTTCGGCCAGGCGCGGGCCGATGCCTTTCACGTACTGCACTGGAGTGGACGGTTCCAGCATCTCAAGCGATGTTAGCAGCCGGGGTCCCCATCGCGCCCGGTTTTTGGCGCGATGGGGTGGAGGAGCGGAGGCTGGCTTGGCAGGACCCGGATCAAGAATAAGACGATGAAGAATTTTCTCGACGCGCTCGTGGCCGTGCTCGCAGGCAACGCGATCTATTTCCTGCTCATGCCACATCTGCCCAGGGTGGCGCGGCATCGCGCTTTTCAAGGAAGACTGGGGCCTGCTGGTGGATTTCGCGATCTGCACGGTGATCTTTGCGGCGGTGAAGTATGCGAGGCGGGATCAATCATGACGTATAAATGATGATTAGCAGACACGGCTTCCGCGATCCGTGACGCGGCTAAGCCTCGCCTCTACATGAAGGCTGCACGGCCGTGAACTCATGAAGTAAACTCATCGCGTCATGTTTACGCGCGTTCCATTTAATACGCGAAGTCCATGCTGAAGCCGCGGGAATTGATTGCCGGCCTGAGTCCGTACCACTCGCCCATCGCGAGCCGCGCCGGGCTGAGTCTCGATCTCAACGAGAGCATGGCCGGATGTTCGCCGCGCGTGCTGGCGCGGCTGCGCTCGCTCTCGGCGGCGGAGCTGTCGATGTATCCGCAGCGCGAGGTTGGCGAGCGGCTGATAGCGAATTTCCTGCACATCGCGCCCGAGCAGGTGTTGCTCACCAACGGAATCGATGAGGCGCTGTCGCTGCTCTTTACAAGTTATCTTGGAGCGGGCGACGAACTGCTCTTTGCCGACCCGACGTTCGTGATGTATCCGATGCTGGGCAAGGCGCTAGGGGCGCAGATGGTGCGGCTGCAGTCGGGCGAAGACCTGGCGCTTCCCGTTGCCGATTTGTTGGCTCGGATTTCGCCGCGCACCCGGGTGATCGCGATCGCGAACCCCAACAATCCCACCGGCCTGGCGGCTCCGCGCGCGGACTTGTTGAGGATTGCAGAAGCGGCGCCCGACGCGGCCGTGCTGATCGACGAAGCCTATTTCGAGTTTTGCGGCGAAACTATTGTCGACAGAACTATCGCCGAAACTATCGCCGACAAAACTTTGATCCCCGACCTGGCGCTTCATCCGAATTTGTTCGTCGCGCGTACGTTTTCCAAAGCCTATGGACTCGCCGGCCTGCGCCTCGGAGTGCTGACCGGCGCGGCGGAGCAGATCGGCTATCTGCGGCGGTTCGGCTTGCCATTCAATGTGAATGCCGCGGTGCTAGCTTGCCTCGAAGAGGCGCTGGCCGACCAGGCGTTCGTCCGCGACCATGTGGCGCAGGTGAAGGAGGGCCGCGAGCGGCTGGCGCAATTGTTCAACGAACTGGGCCTGCGCTTCTGGCCGAGCCAGACGAACTTCGTTCTGGTGCGCGTAGGTGCGTCCGCGCAAACATTCGTGGAGTCGATGCAGCGCCGCGGCATTCTGGTCCGCGATTGCTCGGCAAGCCCAGGCTGCGATGGATGTGTTCGGATCACCGTCGGGACGCCCAGCCAGATGGATGGCGTTCTGCCCGCGATTCGCGAGGCGATTGGTGACGCGCGCGAGTCGCACAGGAACTCTGGCTAGGCCAACTCGTGAGAAGTGTGGTACAGTTCGCTTTGTTTTCGCCTGAACCCGAGCTAATCTAAAAGTAGATGCGCCGCGAGGAAGATTATGGTTGCCAGCAAGCCACTGCTGCACCCGCCACTCTCTGAAGTGGCGTTTGAGATAAGCTTCTCTCGGCAATTCCAAGTCGAGAATCGAACTGCTGAATTTCAGCAAACGATCTTAGATTCATATCCAAATTCAAGTGACGAATACATGGTCAGGTTCGCGCCCTCCGCTGGCTTTGAAAAGCCTCCCCGCGCGGGAGCAACCTTTGTGACCCCGATTAGAACCTACGTGTTTCAAAACCAAGGAGGCACGCGCTCAGTCAAGGCCTCTTCGGTGAACATCAGTTTCGTAGTTACGGATTACAGAGATTTTGACGATTATAAAAATGCGCTGCTCTTAGTTCTCGGGGCCGCCACAAGAATCTTTGGATTGCGTCGTATTGAGCGAGTCGGTCTTCGGTACATAAACAGAATTGCGATTCCGAGAACCAGCGGTCCGTTGGCGTTCCGAGATTACGTTCACCCACCGATCGATTTGTCCTTTTTTGGCAGGCATGAGCTCGCGAATTTCCTACTCGAGGCTCGTCTAGATCTGAATTCGGACAAAAAGCTCACGGTACGAAGCGGACTTCTGCCACTCGATCCGGAAGCCGGCGACTACACCTACTTGCTTGATTTGGACTCCTATTCGGATGTCCCCACGTCCATTTCAGCAGAAGCTCTGTCCAGCATCTTGGACGACTACCACGCAGCTATCGAAACGGAGTTCCGTCGCTCAATAACAGATAAGTATTGGATGTATCTGGAAAAAGGGGAGGCGATGTAATGGACGCGGTTCATGGTGGCGGGCTCACCCTTAGCGACGAATCCGCGATCCATCAGTATGCTACGTCGGAGTCCTTCATTCTCGACATTCCGAAGATAGAATCCTTCGGCGACCCCACCGAGGACTATCGAATCGAGGCAGGTTTTTATTCGACGGGAGACAGCGGTAGTTGGGTACTGCCTGCAGAAGACTTCAGAATGCTTTTGAGCCTACAACTTGGCGAGCACCTGCCACTCAACGATCTAGTCAAATCCCTCATTATGGAGAGGACCGTTCCCCCAGTTGGATTGTTCCCAAACAGAGCCCACAATTCGGACTTATTGCTTGAGCGCATACGGACCCGTCGGAAGCTAATCCAGGCCAAAAGTGGGGTACTTCCCGAAAGTGTTCCTTTGATACGAGAAGACCGACAGAGGTGACGCTTGCAGTACGTGCTCGACGCCAATGTTGTTGTAAAGTGGTTCATTCCGGAGGTCGACAGCGACAAGGCTGATCGGCTGTTGGCTGATTTTAGGAATCACAGACTCGACATCATTGCTCCAGACGTGCTAGTCAGCGAGGTTGGCAATACATTGTGGAAGCGGAGCGTCAAGATCAAAGACATTTCGGTTGCAGATGCTGCATCGAGTTATACGGACTTTCTGGACCTAGATGTCCCCTTGCATTCTTCAACCACCATTGCGGAAGACGCCCTAAGTATCGCAACCTCGGAACAGCATCCTCTCTACGATGCGCTTTACATCTCCCTCGCACTAAAAAAGGGGTGCGAGTTCATTACCGCAGACGAGAAACTAGTTACCAAGCTGAGTCACCGATTTCCGCTGATCAGACTCTTGAAAAATATCTGATCGACGCAAGGCGCCGATCTTGTCCGTGGAGCAAGACGGCTCGCCCTAGTCCCCGCCGGCGGTTTTTTGCGGAATGGTTTTCGCGATGGCTGCGGCCGCGATCTGGGCGACGTCGAGCAACTCCGGCGGGGTGTCGGTGATCGCCGCCAATCCGTCGCGCAGCATCGAGTTGCAGAACGGACAGGCCGCGGCGACCACGCTTGCTCCAGTGGCCACCAACTCCTCGGCACGCTCCAGGTTGACGCGCTTGCCCGACTCTTCTCCCAGGAACATTAAACCGCCGCCGCCGCCACAGCAGAAGCCGCGTTCGCGCGCCCGCGGCGGATCCACCACCTGCCCATAGCGCGCAATCACCTCGCGCGGCTCGTCATACACGCCGCGATATCTCCCCAGATAGCAGGCGTCGTGAAATACCATGCTCTTCTGCGCGGCGCCGTCGAGCGGCAGCTTGTCGCGGTAACGGGCCAGCAATTCGGTGTGGTGTTCGATCGGGATGTTGCCGCCATGCTCCTTCCAATCCACGCCTATAGTGCGCACGCAGTGCGGGCAGATCGAAACCATTTTCTTGACGCCGGCCTCACGCATCTGTTCCAGGTTTCCCTGAGCCAATTCACCGAACAGATAATCGTTGCCCAGGCGCCGCGCGGGATCGCCATTGCATTTCTCCTGGCGCAGAACGCCGAAGCTGATGCCCAGGTAACGCAGCAACTCGACCAGCGCCAGCAGAATCTTCCGTCCATTCGGATCAAACGATCCCAGGCATCCCATCCACAGGCAGTATTCCTGGGTTCCGTCGAAGTACGGCAGGCCGTTCTTGTCGATGAACTTTTCCCGATCCGACGGCGGAAATCCAAGCGGGTTCCCCTGCCGCTCCAGCGTGACGAACATTTCGCCGCCATGACTGTTGTCCCACTTGCCGGTATTCACCGCGCCGCGCCGCAGACCCACGATCAATGGCAGGTGCTGGATGCCCACCGGGCACTGGAACTCGCAGGCCCCGCACGTGGTGCACTGGAAGGCCGCTTCCATGGAAAGGTGCTTGCCCAGCAGCAGTTCGCTGCTCTGCGGCCCGAACTCTTGCAGATAATGCCGTGTGCCCAAAATGATTTCTTTCGGATTCAGAATCTTTCCCGTGTTGTTGGCCGGACAATGTTCGGTGCACCGGCCACACTCGACGCAGGTATAGGCCTGCAGACTGGTGATCCGGGTCAGATCCTTACCGGTGTCGAGGCCGAAATCCTCATCGCCCACCAGCGGCGGGATGCGGCTGAAGCCGTCGCGCTCCAAAAACACTGTCAACGGGCTCAGCACGAGGTGCATGTGCTTGGTCCCGGGAATCAGCGGCAGAAAAATCAGGAGCACCAGCGTGTGCGCCCACCACCATGTCCAGGCCGCCACGCTGCCTTCCGGCACCCAGAACCGGGCCAGGTAGGTGATCATCAACGCGAAAATCAGGAAAGCGATCAGGCCCGATTCCGGAGACAGCGGCTCGAGCCATTTCGGCCGGATGACGAACCGGCGGAAGGCCAGCCCCGCGATCGAGATGGCCACGGCCACGGCGAACACGCCGGCAAACAGGAAGTAAAAACGCGAGAAGCCGCCATCGGACAGGAAGGCCAGGCCGAATCCTTCGGCGAAGTGGTTGAGCGTCACCAGGGCGAAAACGCAGAAGCCCCAGAACACAAAGGCATGCGCCAGGCCGGGCAGCGGCCTCTGGGCAATGACCAGTCCCTGCGCGGCCACCTCCCAGAGCACTTTTTGGATGCGCGGGCCAATGGGCCGCAGTTGGAAGTCGGCGTCCGGTTTCGATGCCAGGATGATGCGCAGCGCTGCGCCGAACTTACGCCAAAACAGAAACACCGAAACGCAGATGGCAACGAACAGTATGACTTGTCCCGGCCAGTTCATACGGGGATGTCTCCAGATGACCCAACAGTCTAACGTAGCCGCAGTCGCGATGCACTACGCAACCGGCGCGTCGGGACGAGTTCGCTGGAACCCCGCGAACCCCGTTGGAACAACGGGCATCGAGCTAACCACAGGGGGGCACAGGGGATCGCAGAGGATCTTTCGAGGGTTGACCAGCAAGTCTCCCCCCCGAAAATCGTCGCGAATGAAGAGTTTTCCACAGTCTGCTGACCCGCCCTTCTCCTATCTGGCCCTTTACCTCAGGTGTATACTCGGAGGGTATTTTTTACAGTAACCCGGCTATGACCGGCACGGGCACATTTTTTCATACAGCTCCGTGAAATAGAACGCTGGCGCAGGGCTCTTCATATCATTCGCCCTGAACGATCGGCGGGGGCGGGAATCGCTCGAGCGGTGCCTTCCCCGAGAGAGGTCTTGCTCGTGGACGTCGTATTCATACGCCTTCTATTTGTCATCATCGTCGGTGCCATCTGCTTTCTTATTCGTCCGTTTAACCTGCCCTCAAACCTCGCAGCCGCCGTCGGTCTGTTGATCGGCGTCGCCATCATCGTGTTCGAGTGGAGGTTGCGCGCGATGAGCCTGAAGCGCCTGATTGGAGCCGCCATCGGCAGCGTGCTCGGCATCTTTGGCGCTTATCTTTTCGCGCTCGTCATTCGCAACAGCATTCCTCCGAGCCCTACGCAAAGCTTCCTGCAGATCATGGTCATGATGATCATGGCCTACGTGGGATTGGCGGTCGGCGCCAACAAAGGCGACTTGCTCAATCTGGCGGCGCTCGGCGGGATTTTCGGCGGCGAAAAGACGGGCAAGAAGAGTTACAAGATCCTGGACACCAGCGTCATCATCGACGGCCGCATCGCCGACATCGCCGAGACCGGTTTCCTCGACGGCCTGATTGTGATCCCGCAGTTCGTGCTCCGCGAATTGCAACTGGTGGCCGATTCCGCCGACTCGCTCAAGCGCAATCGCGGCCGCCGCGGCCTCGACATCCTGCAGCGTCTCCAGAAAACGGCTTCGGTGCAGATCCAGATCGTGGAAGACGACTTCCCCACCGTCCGCGAAGTCGATATGAAACTCATCGAACTGGCCAAGCTGTATGAAGGCAAAATCATCACCAACGATTTCAATCTCAACAAAGTCGCCCAGTTGCAGGGCGTGGCCGTGCTCAACATCAACGAACTGGCCAACTCGCTCAAGCCGATCGTTCTGCCCGGCGAAGTCATGCGGGTATTCATCCTGAAGGAAGGAAAAGAGTACAACCAGGGCGTCGCCTATCTCGATGACGGCACCATGGTGGTCATCGACAACGCGCGCAAGATGATCGGCAAGACCATCGACATCTCGGTGACCTCGGTCCTGCAAACCACCGCGGGCAAGATGATCTTCGGCAAGTGGGATGAGCGCGGGCCAGTCCGCCACGACACCAAAGCAGTGGCGCCGCCGTCGATCGCCGTGCCTCCTGCGTCAGCAACCAGCGCACCGCCCTCCGACCCGGCAAAAAAGCCAACCCCAGCCGTGGTCGACCGCGCAGCCGACTAGGCTCCGGGTCTTAAGCGGGACCTGCTCCGGTGGGGGATTCGTTCCCTCCTGTCCTTGAGTGTTCTACCCTGATGTTCTGCCCTCGACAAACTACTTGGAATCTGAAGCCAGGAAAACTTTGCTTCGCCTGTACTATACTGATCGCCCCTATGAAGGTGTTTGTCATTGTTCCGGCGGCCGGACTGGGCACGCGCATGGCCCCACCCTCGGGCGCCAAGTCGGCGAAAGGTCCAGAAAAAAAGCGCCGACCAAACAGTTCAAAGAACTGGGCGGCGTGCCTATTCTTGTCCACACGCTGCGCAAGTTCGCCGCCACCCCTGCCGTCTACGAAATCATCGTCGCGCTGCGCAAGGACGAAATTGCCGGCTTTCGCACCCAGGTCGAAAAGCAATACCCGGAAATCCTGAGCAAGCGCCTGCAAATAGTCGAAGGCGGCGAGCATCGCCAGGACTCGGTGGCCAGCGCTATGGCCCGAACCGCGGCCGATCCGGAAGACATCGTTTTGGTGCACGATGCCGTTCGCCCGTTCGTTACGCCCGAAATCATTAGCAATGTGATCGAAGCCGCGCACAAACATGGAGCCGCGATCGCGGGCTGGCCCGCCGTCGACACCGTGAAACAGGTGGAACGAACCGCGGACGGCGCACTCATCAAAGCCACCATCCCGCGCGCAAGCATCGTGATGGCGCAAACTCCGCAGGGCTTTCGCTACAGCATCCTGAAGAAGGCTTTTGACGACGCCGCTCGCCGACGGCTTCGTCGGCACCGACGAGGCCTCACTGATCGAGCGCGCCGGCCTGCCCGTCGCGGTCGTAATGGGCTCGCCGAGCAATATAAAAATCACCACGCCAGCCGACATGGAGCTGGCAGAGTTCTATTTGAAAACCGGAGCTCGAGTAGCGAGCTTCAGTAGCGAGTCTTGTGTTTGCGTATCAGAGTGATCACGTAGCAGGGCACGCTTTAGCGATGCCACAAGTTCGAAAATCAGACGCCCCTTTAGGAGGCTGACCGGAACCAGAACTTGAAACCTGAAATGCGCATCGGCTACGGCTGGGACTCGCACGAATTCAAGTCCGGCATTCCGCTCAAGATCGGCGGCGTGACTCTGCCGCACGACAAAGGCCTCGGCGGCCATTCCGACGGCGACGTCCTGCTGCACGCCATCACCGACGCGCTGCTCGGCGCTATCGCCGGTCCCGACATCGGATCGCTGTTTCCGCCTTCCGATCCGCAGTGGAAAAACGCCGACTCCGCCGTGTTTCTGCGAGAAGCGTTGCAGCGCGTCAAAACTGCGGGCTATGAATTAGTGAACCTGGATTCCACGCTGATCCTGTCCGCGCCAAAAATCGGCCCGCATGCGGACGCGATTCGCAAACACGTCGCCGAGTTGTGCGGAATTCCCGCAGACTGTGTCGGCATCAAAGCAAAAACACCAGAAGGCATGGGCACGGACAACGCCGCGATTGCGCATGTGGCAGTTTTGCTGGCGAGGAACGACTAGAAGCGAGCTGAGATCAATGACTCTGCGTAGTGCGAAAGTCGCGGTACTGGTCTGCGCCATTTCTCTCGCGCACTCGTTGAGCTACGGTGCCGCAGGATCCAAGTCTCGGATCTATTCCAACGTGGAATACAACGAAGAGGGCGGGGATCTTCTTGGTTACGAACTCGAGTTTCAACCTGCACAGATCGCGAGTGACAGGAGTGCTCAGAATCTACGAGGGCGGATGTGGAAGTCCGGCGCCCGTCGCTGGCACCCTTTCGGGAAGGCACAATTAGCCTTCGCGGCGAGAGCCAAATTCTACGGCAAGGTCGAGCATCAGCGGACGGGTATCCAACGACCGACTCAAAGCGACCCTTCGCATGGAAAAGGCAGCCGAGCCGGAGACCATCAAACTGAGACTTATCCCTAAGCCACACTGCTGAGTCCGCCCTTTTATACTTTTTCAAACTCCCTTGCGAGGTCTGCCGTGCTTCGCTCTCGCCGCCTCAATGAACGCGCGGAAAATCGCGTGCGCCGACTCCGCCACCTCCGGCCCATCGTTCACGCTCCGCTCCGGATGCCACTGCACCGCCAGCACAAAATGCCCGGAGCGGTTCCTTCCAGCGCTTCAACGATTCCGTCTTCCGGCGAACGCGCCACCACCCGCAGCCCATTGCCCACTGCGTCCGCGGACTGGTGATGCGAAGAATTCACGGCCAACCGTTCTGCTCGCGCCCACAATCTCCGCCAGCCGCGATTCCGGCTCGATCTTGACCGTGTGCGCCTTCGCCACCGTCCGTCCCGCGCTGTGATTGATCTTGAATCGACGTTCGCCGATTCGATGTGCTGCACCAGCGATCCCCGACCGGTACACATTCAACGACTGCAGCCCGTAGCAGATGCCCAGCACGGGCTTGCGCATTGTTGTAGGCATCTTGCAACAGCAACTCGTCCACCGTGTCTCGTTTGGGGTCAGCGCGCGCCGTCTTCTCGTGGCGATCCGCGCCGTATTTCTGCGGATCGACATCCGCGCGGCTGCCGGGCAGCAGAACGGCGTCGCAGCGCTCGATCTGCTTCATCACCTGCGCCGGCGTCTGATCCAGTTCGATGCGCACCGGCTCTCCACCTGCTCCGCGCACGGCTTCTTCATACGGCGGCAGGGCGCGCGCAGCATACTCGCGATCCTCCTCGTGATCCCCGGAATGCGGCACGGGAATGGCAATACGCGGCGCATTGCTTTTCGATTCAGACATCTTCAACTTACCCGCTCGATCCCTGCCAGCGTTTTCCGCTGCCGGTAGTTGCGAATTTCCATCGCCAGCGACAGCACCAGCACGATCGCCCCCACAGTGATCGCGAACGGAAACGCGATGTGCCGGTAAGCAAACGTCAGGTTGGGCGCGACGTGCTTGACCTGCGAGTACACCACCGTCCCATAATGCTCAGCAGCAGCGCAACCGCGAACGACAGCAGGGTCAACAGAAACGTCATCGCGAATACGCGCACCGGAATTCCGATCCAGCGCAGCCCGTCCGAACTCGTTTCGCCCATGCTTCTAAGCTACACCATCGGTCCAGATCATCGTCGGTCCAAACCACCATTGGTCCAGACCATCATCCCAGACCATCGCGACTGGCAGGACGGCGGTTCGTCCGTCGTCACCGCACGCCCATACGCTACAATACCGTCATGTCGCAAACCGCACCGCGATCACCCGCCGGCCCGCGGAGATCGTGCAAAACAGCCCGGTTTCACAGGCGCCTAACGGCATCTGCTATGCCCGCTCGGGCGAAATCACCATTGCCGACAACGATCTCGACCGCATGATTGCCGCG
>CAWCDV010000029.1:0-81732 GCA_963794365.1 uncultured Acidobacteriaceae bacterium | reverse complement strand
TGCTAGCCTGCTGCTTAGTTCGCCGTTTCAGTAATTTGCAAGCAGCGCAAGAGACGAGTGCCAATGCCCAAGCTCCCGGTTTTCCGGTTGCGTAATTCTGAACCGCCCAGCCGGCCCGATCTTCAATACTACGGACTCACACTCGCATTCAGCGATCTGCAACTGGGCGTCGACAATCTCCGCTACGATGTTTTTCTCAGCCGGCGCATTGCCGCTGACTTAAGTTTTCATCTCGCGCGGTATATCTGCCGCTTCGGCGAGGTGGAGTCGCTGTTCGAAATGGATGTTCCCGCCGCGGGCCAAAGCAAATTCATACGCGCCGCCGAGGGCACCACCAAACTGTGCAAGCCCGGCCCCGCGGACCTGAAAACTCTGCTGATCTCGATTCATCTCGCGATCCTGAATCGCGCCAAGGCCGAAGGCAATCCATCGGTCGATGTGCTCGGCCGCCTAGCCGTGCTCAAGTTCATACGCACCGAACTGCAAACGCAGTTTGCCAGAATTCTCGAACAGTGCCGCATGAAGTCAAAGTCGCTCGAGGGCGTGCGGCAAGCGAAAATGATGCAGACTCAGGAGCTCGTCTCCTTTTTCCAGGTGGGCAAGAAGATTATCCTCCGCCGCGCCGGGCAGGAATTGTTTCGGTTGCTTCGCGAAATCGAAAAGGAGACTCTGGGCCGCACTCGTCGTCTCGCTGCTCGGCGAATTGGCCGCCGACTGGTATCGTCTGTTCCTCAGTCCGCTGATTCTCACCGAAGATGGCCGCGACGATTATCTCTGCGCCGAGCACTATTATATGTTCGGCAACTTTGCCCGAGATCCCGACCGTTTCCCCAGTCTCCGCCAGTTCGCGCTAAATTTTCTGCGTGAACTCGGATACGGGGAGGGCATTGACGATGAGCATCTGGAGCAGGCGCTCAATGTTCCCGAAAACGCGACCACGCTCGTGGGTACCGGCAACGGCGAAGACTTGACGCCCGAAGACCGCAATCGAAAAGACCGCCTCGACATCTGGACCCGTATGCTGCAGCGCGAAGGCGTTCTGTCCCACGTGGTTGCTTCCTATGAAGCGGTTCCTCTGCTCGCCGAGTATGCGCCGCGGGTAAATCCGCAGCAGATCAAGAACGCGCTGATCTTCCGCGAAGAAGCGGAGCGGGTCGAAAAAATAATTGCCGAAAGCCGTCTCCATTCCGACCGTCTCTTTGCCGCCGTGGGGCGCGTAGCCTCCTGTCGCGGTTCGGAACGCAGCCGTTTTGCCGCGCGTCTTCTGCACGACCTGTTTTGCTATCACCGCGACCTGCGCGGCCTAGAAGCCCTCAGCGCCGGATTTGACAGCGTCAACCTGGTCAGCGACGACAAAGTCCGCGAACTCTCCACCCTCAACGGCATGCTCTACGAGTTCCTGCCTCCCGAAGACCAGAAGCCCGCTGGGGATCGAGTCGTGCATCATGTGATTCTGAAAGCCGATCTGCGCGACTCTTCGCGCCTCACCCGCTCGCTGATGGAAAAAGGCATGAACGCCGCTTCGTATTTCAGCCTTAATTTCTATGATCCGGTAAAAAAATTGCTGGCGAAATACGGCGCTACCAAAGTCTTCCTGGAAGGCGATGCCATCATTGTGGCGCTGCTCGAACGCGAAGGCGAGGCCATGCTCAGCGTCGGCCGCGCCTGCGTGCTGGCGTGCGAGATTGTGAGCCTGCTACGCGAGTACAACGCACTTTTGGAACGCTCCGGCTTGCCCCAGATGGAAGTCGGCCTGGGTATCGCCTACCAGGATTCGCCTCCGCTCTACCTCATGGATGGCGAGCGCCGCATTATGATTTCCGACGCCATCAATGAGAGCGACCGCCTCTCCTCCTGCAGCAAGCGCGTCCGCAAGAAACTCGCACCTGGCGCCGGAGTCTTCCATGTGTACTCGGTTCAGATTGGAGACGGAGGCAATAAGGACGACGGCGCGAGCGCCGCAACCGAAGCGGAAGAGATGAGGCTTAACTACAATATAGGTGGAATCTGTTTAAGCGAAGAGGCCTTCCACAAGCTGCAGCAGGAAATTTCACTGGCGGCGTGGACGCCTGACGCGCGCGAGTCTGGCTTTACCGGACCATGGGTCGACGAGCAGCGCGAGTTCTTCGTTGGCACCGTTCCGATCGCCACTGGGGTATTTCGCAAGATTGCCATCCGGAAGAACCGCATCGCCCAAGTCGACGTCCGCGATCTATCCATTTTGCACTGGACCGACCGCTGCTACTACGAAGTCTGCGCCAACCCCGCCGTATACGCCGTCCTGCCCGGAGAAAAAACCGCGTCTGCTTGACGTCAGAATTTTTACGATCTCGTCCCGTGACCGTGTGCTCTCAACTACTGAGTCGGCCGATGCGTTATGACTGTAGCGCCGCCGTCTGGGCGGCTGTCCGGCGGGCATCCCGCCCGCCGTGCCGAGGGCGCGACGCCGTTGGGACAGCCGGCAAGATGCCGGCGCTACAATTCAACAGCCTGCGGTAAACACCTCGTGGTCACGTACTAGTCCGCCTCCGCCGCTCAGAATTTCCGCCGAACCCGAAACGGAATCTCCACAACGGCTTCTACCGCCACTGGTTTCCCCGCTCTTTCTGCCGGCAGGAATTTCCAGCTGGTCAGGGCTTTCGCCGCGTAGGAATCGAGACGTTCGTCCGGGCTGTTGAGAATGCGAATGTCACCCACCTTGCCATCGGCGTTGATGACCGCATAGAGCGAGACTATGCCGTGTACGTTGGCGCGAATCAATTCCAGCGGATAGCCGGGGTCCGATTTTTCCGTGGCAACCGGCTCCAGCAGTTCCCCGCTTTCCGCCCCCCATCGAGTTCCGCAAACTTGATCACCCAACTGCCGGTCGAGGAATTCAGATTCGGCATGTTTAGCCTCCTCCCATAGACACGCTTGCCGGCAAAAACCTTACGGTCCACGTCGGTGATTTGATCGTCGGGAACCGGAGACGCAACGCGCGCACCCGACCGCAGGCCCGGCGTCGTTCCTGGCGTTGCTCCCGATGACGAAAGACTAGCCATCTCGCGTCCCTGGTCCGCGCCGGCGTCCGCCGCGCCCACATGCAGGCCAGACGGGAGAGAGTTGTTGTTGCGCGCGTTGAAGCCGCCACTGCCGTCTCCTCGACCGCCCGCGCTCTTCGCTTCCGATTTCGATCCCGCTGAATCTGGTGTTCCCGAAGCGCCCAGTTTTCCCTGTGGAGTTGCGGCAAATGTTCCCCGGCGATTGCCTGCGGGAACAGCCACGGGGCCAGTGGGCGCGACGGGATGAATTCCCAACGCGATCAGGCGTCCGCCCGCGCTGGCACCGCTGGTCGCAGCCACGCTCGGCGGAGGGCCCACCGGCTGTACGCTACCGCCCCCCAGACGTCCGCTGCCGCGCGCCGTCAGCGAATGTTGTTCCGCCAACGTCAGCTGTGGGGCGGGCGCCACTACTTCACTCGGACCAATGTTCATGAGCCCGACGTGTCCCTTGGTCGATTGCGTCAACTCCGGAGGCGGTTCCACGACCGCCGTCTCGGGCCCAGCCAAGCCGCGCGTTTGATGAGACGCCACTTCCGGAGGCGGCGCGATCACATCCGACTTCATTGCCGCCTGAACCACACGGTCGGGCGAAACTCCACGTCCGGCGCGGGCGCCACGACCTGCGTCTCCGGCGCAACCATGCGGCTCAACGGGGCTCGCGTCGCATCCAGCGGAACCGCCGGAACGATGGCTCCCATGGCAACGATGTTGGGCAAGGCGACATCGCGGTCGAGCTTGAGATCGGGCGGCACGACGATGGTTTGGGACCGATTGTCCGCTTCCGGAGGAACCGAAAGGATCGGTTGCTTCGCGTAGGCGGGGTCTCCCTTTTGCTCCTTCGGCGTTTCAGATGCGCCCGTGTCGAGCGGTGGTAGATACTCTTCCGGCGTATAAGTTACCAACGACGACGGGTCAAACGCAGCGTGAACCAGAATTCTTTGCTGTCGAATCCAGGAGAGCGAAAGCGCCCATATCAGAGCAACCGCCGCCGCGTGTAACAGAGCGGATTGCAGGAATCGTCCCCACGGTAGCTTTTGCTGGACGAACACGTCCTGCCACAGATCGAATTTGTCGCCCGGGGAACTCCGCCCGCCGAAGCACCGGGCGAAGCGCTTCGCGAAATTCGCTCATGAATTCCGGCCTTGCAGGATCGCGTTCCACCAACAGTCTGAGCAGTTTTTTCTCCGGGGATTCCATCTCTGGGCTCCAAGTTGCGCTCTAGCCAACTCCCACGACGGTGCCCCCGGAAGGCGGGATCCAAGGCGGCATTGCGGCCTCGCCACGG
This sequence comes from uncultured Acidobacteriaceae bacterium, assembly GCA_963794365.1. GTDB lineage: Bacteria > Acidobacteriota > Terriglobia > Terriglobales > Acidobacteriaceae > Acidiflorens. Next base: position 77,406 of record CAWCDV010000029.1, on the reverse strand, counting down.
ACGGCTAATCTGTAGACAGATTATAACTGACCGCGAGGTGTGGCTTGCCGGCATCCCGTTGTGCCCGCATTATAATCATGGCCGCTATACTGAAACATTCCGGGGTGAGCATGCCGATCCGCACCGTCCGCTTCTGCCAACTTGCGAAAAAAGTCGGTTCTCGATGCCCAGCCCCTAAAGGGGCGTCTGATTCGGAAGGACTTGCGGTATCGCTGAAGCGATACCCTGATACGAAACCTGAGTTTTTCCGCAAGCTGTTCTACGCGCTGCAATTTTCGTTTTTCGTTCTTTTTGCTTTGATGCTGGCCGGCGCGCAGGCGAAATCGGATCGACAGACTCCGGATTCACAGAATAAAGAGAGTCCGGCAACTCTTGGCGGGGACTACTCCGGCATGTACAGCTTCTTGCGCGACGGCGAGTTTGTGCAGGTCACCGTCGAAGATCACGGAAATGTCATCGGCTTTGTTTCGCGCTACGCCGATAAGGAAGGCGATAGCGGATTTCTCGATCACTTTTTTAAGTCGGGTAAGCTCGATGGCAACCAACTCGCGTTTGCCACTGAGACAGTGCATAGCGTATCGTTCGAATTTCGCGGGACGGTCGAGCGCGGCGAAGGCAAAAGTCGGGGCGACGAAGCATATTATGTGCTCAAGGGAACGCTCGTCGAGAACACAACCGATGAAGCGAAGAAAACTTCTTCACGCTCGCAAGAGGTTGCACTGAAGAGCTTCCCGCAGAATCTGACGCCAGGGGCAGAAAAGACAAGTGCGAAGTGAGCTCAATCTGTCACAGGGCATTCTAGTGTGCTGTCCCGTAAATTCGCGACGTAAGTTTGGACCATCGTCTGAGTGAAGGGAAGAATCTGCTGCATAGCGAAATTCCAATACATAGGTCCTTCCCCTTCGGCTGCGCTCAGGGTCAGGATGACAGCGTAGAGAGAGCCCGACAAACCTAATCACTTGGGGAGAACGCGTATGAAGTCGCCATTGAAGTCACTATTCGGGGCAGTTTTCACGCGCAACTGCTTTTTCGCTTTAACACTTGTCACCCTTTCGATGACCTCAACCCGTTCTGCCTCCGCCCAGGGCGCTGTGACAACGACCGGCGGCAATGTAAAATCCGTGTCCGTAATGGACGCGGTACACAGGTTCTACCAGGCTTACAACGATCACAACACCAGCTTGTGGGAACAGGCGCTGGCGCCCTCTTACGTTGGGCACGTCAACGGTCAGACGATCCCGAGCCGCGAGGTCGGCAAGGGGTTCGTGGCGGCGCTGCTGAGCGCGTTTCCGGACATCTACTACTCGGTTGAGGACTCGCTGCAGGTGGGCGATCGCGCCGCTGTGCGCTGGTCGGCCACCGCGACCCACACCGGAAACCTCTTCGGGCTCGCGCCCACGCAGAAGAAGGTTAGTATGATCGGCATGACAATCTTCCGCGTCGAGAACGGACAAATAGCCGAGCTCTGGGACGTATGGGACGAGGCGGGGTTGATGAAGCAGCTCGGGGCGCCCAGGTAGCCGGGCGCGACGGGTAAAGAGATCGAAGATCCGGAATCGCAAAGGGTGGATAATGTCAGTCGAGGGAAAGAAAGCAATAAGCTGGCTCTAGGGGCCTGTGGTGAGACTCTGGTGCCAAGAACCAGCGCCTAAAGGCGCATTCGTAACATGGCACTTGCGGCACGCCTGAAGGCGTGCCCTGATACGAATCAGACTTTCACCACGGGCTGCTAGGGGCGCAGCCTTATAGGAAGGCCATGTCGACGATGATCCTTTACCCGTGAACAGGCGGAACGCTACGGCAACAATCAGAACTGATTGCCCCGAAATCGGAAATCAGCCAATATATCTCTCAAACCATCGTTGAAAGGAGCGTTTATGAAGAACAGGGTGTTACTGGTAGTTCTCATGTTGGCCTGCGTGCTGCCCGCGTGGGCGAAGACAAGGAAGAGAAGGTAGAAACGCGCATCAACCAATCCGCGGACGTGTTCAAGGAAATCCTCGGTATGCCGGATGGGATTCCGAAGGATCTGCTCAACAAGGCGTATTGCGTCGTGATTTATCCTTCGGTAAAAAAGGCGGCCTTTATTGTCGGCGGCAGCTACGGGCGCGGATTGATCACGTGCCGCAAGGGGCGGGATTTTTCGGGCCCGTGGAGCGCGCCGGCGATGTTTGCGCTGGAAGCCGGGAGTGTCGGTTTCCAAATTGGTGGGCAGGCCACCGACTTCGTGCTGCTGGTGATGAATGAGTCGGGCGCAAATTCGGTAATGTCGAGCAAGGTGAAGCTGGGAGGGGACGCGTCGGTTGCGGCCGGGCCGGTGGGACGCGACGCTGCCGCGGCAACCGATGTCGTCTTGAAAGCGGAGATTCTGTCGTACTCCAGAGCCCAGGGATTGTTTGCCGGAGTGTCGCTGGAGGGTTCGACGCTGCGATCTGACGACGGAGCCAACAAGGCCCTGTACGGAAAAGAACTGAGCGCCAAGGAAATAGTGCGGGAGGGAAAAGTGCCGCCCCCGGCGGCGGCGCGGCGGCTGCTGGCGCTCCTGGGCAGAGCCTCTCCGAAACACGTGAAAATGTAGTTCCAGCCGGGTAATAGCTCGTCGGTGTGCAGATGGAGCTCGTAGTCGGTCGCTGCACTTGCCGGGACGAATCGGTTTGGTGAATTCGTCGCGACGTGCCACCTGGAACCGATGCGCGGTTAGGACTGCAAGTGTTCGGCCGGATGATGCGGCGACCACTGCGGGTCTTCATCGGGCGTTACGATCTGGCCGTCGCGCATGTGGACGATGCGGTCGCCATACTCGGCGGCCTCGGGATTGTGCGTAATCATGAGCACGGTCTGCCCCAAATCCTTGTTCGACTGGCGCAGCATGTTGAGGACGACGCTCGAGCTTTTCGAATCCAGGTTGCCGGTGGGTTCGTCGGCGAGCACGATGGCGGGGCGGTTGATGAGAGCCCGGGCGAGCGCGACTCTCTGCTGCTCGCCGCCCGAAAGCTCGTTCGGCCGATGCTCGAGACGTTGGGCGATGCCGAGCATATCGGTGATCTTCTTCAGGAACGCGGGATCGGGCCTGCCCAGGCCGGCGATGTCAACGGCGATCTCGATATTCGAGCGCGCACTGAGCGTCGGCAGAAGATTGAATTTCTGGAAGACGAATCCGATCTTGCTTTTGCGCAACCGAGTGCGCTCGACCGTCGGAAAGCGTGGCGAAATCCACGCCGTCGATGGTGACGCTTCCCGAGTCGGCGCGGGTCAGTCCGCCGAGCAGATAAAAGAGCGTGGACTTGCCGCTGCCCGAAGGGCCCACGACCGTGACGAACTCCCCTTTCTGCACGCTGAAGGAGACGCCGCGCAGGGCGGGCACATCAACCTTGCCAACCCGGTAGGTTTTGCGCAGTTCCCTGGCTTCGATGAAGGCCGGCATCCAGTGAAAACCATAACACAGCTACGAACTGCGAGCTGCGAGCTACAATCAACCTGGTGGCGCGAAGCTCGTAGCTCGAAGCTCGTAGCTCTTTACGCCACCGTCGCGTGCTCGACGACCCCCACACGGGCGCGGAGTTCAACCTGACGCTTGGGGCCGCGCTTGCGCACCAGCAACAGGCGAATGCGTTCCAGCAGGTCCGCGGGTTCGTACATTCCCTTGGACAGAAAAACATCGGCGAGCGTTTCGCGTTCGTAGATTTTGGATCGGCCGCAGATCAGCACGGCCGGAGTCTGCGGAGAAAGACTTTTGATTTTTTCGATCAGCCGCGAACCATCTACGCCGGGCATGATCAGGTCGGTGAGCACCAGATCAACTCCGCCCCGGCGGAAGGCTTCGAGGGCCATCTCGCCACTGTTGCACGCGAACACGCGGTAGCCGCGCGTTTCCAGCATGATTTTGCGAATAGAGAGCGACTGTTCGTCATCGTCCACACAAAGAATTGTTTTTTTGGGTTTCATTGGCCGAACCGGGAGAGTGTAGTCATAAGTTTCCTCTGACTTCTTCCTAACTTCCTTTTTTTGGAATTGTGAGCGAGGTGAATGCTAAACAGAATCGGAGCGCCGGTAAAGTGGCGTGCTCGCCAATGGCACCCTGGTGGTTGGCAAGATCGTGCCATCGAACTGAGAGCCGCGACTGGCGCAGCGTTTCGATCCACTAGAGGGCGAGCGTGACTTCACCGCGGAGAACTTCTACACAATTTCCACCGACACGCACATTGACCACCTGGTTATCCTGCTTCCCGCTGGTTGTCCTGCTTGGTGGCGCGAACAAAAATGCGGCTGGGACGGTGCACTTCGAGCCCTTGCTCGATCAGAACCTGCTCATCGCTCGCAGCCACGCCGTGCGCGACCATCCAGGCGGAACAGCATCCGGCGGCAGATCCGGTGGCCGGATCTTCTCCGTTGTAGAAAATCATGCGGGCGTGGAGGCGGGCTTTGGGATCGACGGTTTCACGGCAAACAAAATAAAAGAATTTTCCTCCGCTGCCCGCGAGGTATTCGGAGGCGGCGGCGAGATCGAGGCGGAGGTTCTGCAGCGTCTTCAGCGAACGCAGCGCGGCGATGGTGAAAGGCATGCCGGTGGAGACGGTTTGGATGGGCGCGGAGCCGTCGAAGTCAGCCGCGTTGAGGCCGGTGACGCGCGCGACGTCGTTCACGTCGTGGATTGCGCCGAACTCGGGATTCATCTGCGTCATCTCTCCGAAAGCGGGCTGCGGTGGTTCCCCGGTGAAGCGCACGGGAACGGTGCCGACGTTCAGATCGAGCGGGATTTCTGCTGACGCCGGTCTGGCCCCGCAAAACGAAAGCGGTGCCGAGCGTAGGATGTCCGGCGAAGGGCAGTTCTTCCTGCACGGTGAAAATGCGCACGCGGACTCCGCGGGTCTTTTCTGCGGCGGCCTCCCCAGGAAGAATGAAAGTAGTCTCGGAAAGATTCATCTCGCGGGCGAGCGCCTGCATCTGCTCGGTGCTAAGACCGCGTCCGTCGAGAAAAACCGCCAGAGAGTTGCCGGTGAGGGCGCGGTCGGTGAACACATCGACCTGCACCATGGGGAACTTGCGTGCCGAAGTAGCCATGTGTGAGATATTACCGAACCTTAATGGCGCGGGCCAAGATTTCGCGAACCCAACTCGCGATGCGTACCATAGTCCCTGCCGGAAAGGGCCTAGCCCGGTTGACAGGTGGGTGCGCCGCTGGATATTCTCTCTTGACTAAAGTCAGTGGGGCTTAAAGCTGCCGGCCATTCTGAATTTCACAAGACTACGCGAGGAAACCAACATGTCTCTGCGCATCAATTCCGAAGCCCCCAACTTTACTGCCGAAACCACGCAAGGCACGATCAACTTTCACGAATGGATGGGCAACGGCTGGGCCATCCTGTTTTCACATCCCAAGGATTTCACTCCGGTGTGCACGACGGAACTGGGCTACATGGCGGGTCTGGAACCGGAGTTTGCCAAGCGCAACACGAAAATTATCGGGCTGAGCGTGGATCCGGTGACCAGTCACGGCAAGTGGTCCGCCGATATCGAAGAAACGCAGGGGCACAAGGTGACCTATCCCATGATCGGCGATCCAGAACTCAAGGTGGCGAAGCTTTATGACATGCTGCCCGCCGAAGCTGGAACCACTAGCGAGGGCCGGACGGCGGCCGACAATGCCACCGTGCGCACGGTGTTCGTGATTGGTCCGGACAAGAAGATCAAGCTGATGCTGATCTACCCCATGAGCAGCGGACGCAATTTCGACGAGGTGCTGCGCGCGCTGGATTCGATCCAACTCTCCGCGAAGCACAATGTTGCCACGCCGGTGAACTGGAAGCCGGGGCAGGACGTGATCATTCCCACATCGGTTTCAGAAGATCAGGCCAAGCAAAAATATCCAGCCGGCTGGAAGACTCTGAAGCCCTATTTGCGCGTGGTGGCGCAGCCGAAGTAGTTCGTGTTACGTTCCAAGCGAACATCTTCACGAACTACGGAAGCGCATGCGGTCCGGTGATCGTCCCGGTCTTCAAAACCGGCGGGCGGCATCTCCGATGTCGCCGGTGTGTTCGACTCACACACGCTTCCGCCAAAACAAATGGCCGGCAAAGAAGTGGGCGCGGTGACGGCGCGCACCGTCTAATGGTAATGAAAACACTCAGGGCGTCGCTCGCGGTGGAAGCCACTTCTCAAAAAGCGTGAGAAGTGGCGCACCCGGCTGATCCGACTAGCCGCTACCCCGCACCTGGGGCCGAATCTGATTCAGAACTTTTTCTTCCGCAGCGGGTTAATACTCCTAACCGGTTTGGGATATCTTTGCCTCAGGAGGTGGAAATGGCTCGGACAAGGCTGATCGGCGCGGCCCTTGCGCTGTTGCTCTTGCTGCCCTCCACTTCCCTGCCCGCCTTCGCCCGGAAACACAACAAAAAGCTACCACCGGCTCCGGCGATCCAGCGGATGGACGAGCGCGAGCGGGCGATTCATGCGCTGAACCGGCTGACGTTTGGGCCCCGGCCTGGAGATGTGGATCGGGTGCTCGCCATGGGGGTGGACAAGTGGATCGCGCAGCAGCTTGAGCCGGGAAAGATTGACGACTCGGCGTTGGAGGCGCGGCTTGCGCCGTATCGCACGCTGCGCATGACGACCCTGGAGATGGTGGAGAACTTTCCTCCGGAGCAGGTGCTGCGGGCGGTTGCGGATGGAAAGATGCCGATGCCGAAAGATCCGCAGCTGAAGGCGGTTTACACGGCGGGGGTGGCGCGCTTTAACGACAAGCAGGCAAAGAAAAACGCGAAGGCCGTGGAGAATGCGGACTTGCTGGAGATGAATCCGGCGGACGACCTTTCGCAGGAGATGAAGGAGAAGCGGCAGGAGGCTCGAGACCATGCGCGCTCGCGGGCGCTGGATCTCATGGAGATGGCTCCGGAGTCGCGCACGCAGAACCTGGCGGCGATGGACGCGGACGAGCGGCGCGGCTTCTGGCGGGCGCTCTCGCCGGACGACCGCGACAAGCTGACCTCCGATATGACTCCGCAACAGAAGGAGCTGCTGCTCTCGCTGGAAAATCCGGTGGCGGTGGTGAACGGCGAACTGCTGCAGGGCAAGCTGCTGCGCGCGACCTATAGCGAGCGGCAACTGCAGGAGGTGATGACCGACTTCTGGTTCAATCACTTCAACGTATTTATCGGCAAGGGCGCGGAGCGGTATCTGGTGACGGCGTATGAGCGGGACGTGATTCGTCCACGGGCGCTGGGAAAGTTCAGCGATCTGCTGCTGGCCACGGCAAAGAGTCCGGCGATGCTGTGGTACCTGGACAACTGGCAGAGCGTGGGTCCCAACTCGCAGGCCGCTGCGCGCGCCAAGAATAACGGCAAGCCCTCGCCGGGCCTCAACGAAAACTATGCGCGCGAGGTGATGGAGCTGCACACCCTGGGCGTGAACGGCGGCTACACGCAGAAGGATGTGACCGAGCTGGCGCGGGTGCTGACCGGGTGGACGCTGGAAGAGCCGAGGCAGGGCGGAGGTTTCGTCTTCCGCGAGCCGAGGCACGAGCCGGGAGACAAGACAGTGCTGGGGCGGGTCTTTCACGAAGGGCGGCACGAGGACGGGCAACGCGAGGGTGGGCGACGCGAGGGTGAGGACGCGCTGAAGATGCTGGCGCATGAGCCGGCCACAGCGCGCTTCATCTCCACCAAACTGGCGCAGCGCTTCGTGAGCGACACGCCGCCTCCGGCGCTGGTGGATGCGATGGCCAGGACGTTTCTCGAAAGCGATGGAGACATCAAGGCGGTGCTCGGCACCATGCTTGGCGCGCCGGAGTTCTGGGACGTCAAAGAGTATCGCGCCAAGGTGAAAACGCCGCTGGAGTTTACGGTCTCGGCGCTGCGGGCGACGGACGCCGAGCTGACGCGTACGCATAGCGTGAGCGATGCGCTGAACCGCATGGGAATGCCGCTCTACGGGGCACAGCCGCCGACGGGATACTCGATGCATGCGGAGAGCTGGGTGAACTCCGGGGCGCTGCTGAACCGGATGAACTTTGCGCTGCGGCTGGGCACGGGCAAGTTGGCGGGAGTGAAGATTGACGCCGCGAAGTTGGCGGGTAACGGCGCCAACCACGAAGCCCAGGCCGAAGCCCAGGCCGAAGAGGTGCAGCGCACGCTGGAGCAGGCGCTGCTGGCCGGAGGGGTCTCGGCGCAGACGCACGAGACGATTGCTAAAAAGTTGAGCGATCCGCTGGTGACGGGGCGCAAACTGGACGACCCGCCGAAGCCGGTAAACCAGGGCGCGGTGGCTGGACTGATTCTGGGCTCGCCGGAATTTCAACGGCGTTAGGAGACAGGCGATGGGAATCACGCGGCGAGTTTTCCTTAAGGGCGGAGCCATGAGCGTGGTAGGCATGGCGGCGGTGCCGGGGTTCCTGGCGCGCGCGGCGATGGCCGCCGACGCAACACAGCCACACCGGCGACTGGTGGTGATCTTCCAGCGCGGCGCGGCCGACGGGCTGAACATCGTGGTGCCGCACGGCGAGGCGGAATACTACGCGATGCGTCCGACGATTGCGATTCCCCAGCGCGACGTGATCGACCTCGACGGATTCTTCGGCCTGCATCCTGCGATGAGCGCATTGAAACCCTTGTGGGATGCAAGGCAGCTTGCGATTGTGCATGCCGCCGGATCGCCCGACCCGACGCGCTCGCACTTTGACGCGCAAGACTTTATGGAAAGCGGCACGCCAGGACTGAAGAGCACCGAAGATGGATGGCTGAATCGCGCGCTGGTGGCCACCGGCGATCCGCAGAAAGACGCGGCGTTCCGCGCCGTGGCGCTGGGCACGGCCCTGCCACGAATGTTGAGCGGACAGGCTCCGGCGCTGGCCGTGGGCAACGTGAATGATTTTGGCGTGGCGCCGCGCAATCCGCAGGCGCAGCCGCTGGCGAATACTTTTGAGTCCATGTACGCCGCGAGCGTGGATGCAGTGCTGCACGGCACGGCGCAGGAAACTTTTGACGCGGTGAAAATGCTGAAGGCCGCCGACCCGGCGAAGTATCGTCCGGCGGCCGGTGTGGTTTATCCGAAAGGGCGATTTGGAGACGCGCTGAAGCAGACGGCGCAACTGGTGAAGGCAAACCTTGGCGTGCAAGTGGCGTTCACCGACATCGGCGGCTGGGACCATCATGTGAACGAAGGCGCGAGCGAGGGACAGCTTGGAAGGCTGCTGAAGGAGTTCAGCGGCTCGCTGGCCGCCTTCTGGCAAGATCTGGGAGCGCTGGCGGCAGAAACCGTGGTGGTGACGATGAGCGAATTTGGCCGCACCGCGCGCGAGAACGGAACCCGCGGCACCGACCACGGTCACGCCAACGTGATGTTCGTAATGGGCGGCGCGGTGCGCGGCGGTAAAGTGTACGGGCGCTGGCCAGGGCTGGCCAACGAACAACTTTATGAACAGCGCGACCTGGCGCTGACCACGGACTTCCGCCAGGTGATGGCCGAGGCAGTGGCGCGGCAACTGGGTAATCCGCAGCCGGAGCGCGTCTTTCCCGGCTTCCGCAACCCCGGATCTTTGCACCTGCTGGGCTGAGGAACTCTGTTAAGCGTCGGCAAAAGACATTAACCACAGTGGTACACAGTTGTGCACGAATTGCCATCCCTCAGCGGCTAAATCCGCAATGAAAATTCACGACGCTTGACGTGGCACCCGCGCCCGAGGCTGTGCGGTTGCAAAACCGAACTTCAAGACGCACCACAACCGACGTGTGCTCGCCTCAAACTCCTGTCGCCGCTGGAACCAAACCCCTCCATTCCACGTACATGAAAGCAGGACGCTCGTCCGCGCTTTCATTTCCGGGCGAGCCGCGTCGAACCTGCAGATGTCATTTCGCGACCTCATCCAGGATGTGTTCCGCACCCTCTGGGCGCATCGCGTGCGTACAGTGCTGACCATGTTTGGGATTGCCTGGGGGGTGGTCTCGATCGTCTTGATGGTCGCCGCCGGCGAGGGCCTGCGCGTCGGCCAGGCGAAGCAGGCCGAGACCCTGGGCCGCGACCTCATGATTGTCTTCCATGGCCGCACCAGCCTGCAGGCCGGTGGCACGCGGGCGGGACGACTGGTGCATTGGGTTGATTCCGACATCCCTCATCTTCAGGAGGAGGCGCCCGATTGCCAGTACGTGATCCCGGAGCTGGAACAGGACACGGTGCGTTCGCACACCGCTTACAACGCGGCTGCGTTCACGGTAACCGGCTCGACGCCGGAGTTTGCCGAGATTCGCAGCCTCGGCATCAGCGAGGGCCGCTTTTACGATCAGAGTGACATCGCCGAAAGCCGTCGCGTCGCCTTCCTCGGCTCCGACGCGAAAAAGCAGTTGTTCGGCAGTCGTCCACCCCTCGGGCAGTTCGTCTACCTCAACGACATTCCCTTCACGGTTATCGGCGTGATGTCGTCCAAGAAACAGGACTCCAGCTACGACGGGTGGGACATCAACAAAATCTTCATCCCGTTCCCAGCCATGCGGCGGGACTTTCCCGACAAGCCCCCGGGTACGCCCGAAACTTTCGACCAGTTGTTAGTCGTTCCCCGCTCGGTTGAGCATCACGAAGCCTGTAAGGGAGAGATCAGACACGTGCTGGGAAGATTGCACGACTTCGATCCCACTGACAAAGAAGCCTGCCCCATCTGGGACACCATCCAGGAAGCAAAAGCCTTCCGCACCATGACCGATGGCATGAAGTACTTTCTCGGCGCGGTCGGTATCGTAACCTTGTTCCTCGGTGGCCTCGGTGTCATGAACGTTATGCTGGTGGCGGTTCAAGAGCGCACGCGCGAGATCGGAGTACGAAAAGCCATCGGGGCTCCGGCGCACAGCATCTTGCGGCAGTTCTTTCTGGAAGCGCTCCTGGTCGCGCTGATCAGCGGTGGCACGGGTCTGATTATCGCCTTCGGCCTGTGTGCCCTGGTCGATCTGCTACCGATGCCGGACTTTTTCGCTGGCCTGCTGCCCACCTGGCAGACGGGTGCCGTGGCCATGGCGGTTCTCGGAACCATCGCCATCCTGTCGGCCTTGTATCCGGCCCGCCGCGCCGCCGCCATCGATCCCATTGAAGCCTTGCGTCATGAGGCAGGTGGCTAGCATGGGCATGGGCATGATTTATCAGGTCTTGAACGAAGCCTGGAGGGCGCTGCGGCGTAACCGCACTCGCAGCGCGCTTACCATGCTGGGCATTGTGTGGGGAATCGCCACGGTCACGCTGCTCATCGCATATGGCGGCAGCTTCCGCGAGATCTTGGTCAGTGGCTTCAATGCCTTCGGCAAAGGCGCGGTCATCTGCTGGCCGCAGCAGACCAGCGAACAACCCGGCGGCCAGCGCGCCGGCAAGAAAGTCGTCCTCGAGCAAGCCGACGTCGACATGATCAAGGAAACCGCCAACTATGTACGCCACGCCTGTCTCGAGACCGTACGCCGTCCTGGCGTAGCCTACGGAAACCGCATGGTCGGCACTGCGCCCGTGCGCGGCGTTTGCCCGGAATACGGCGATATGCGCAACGAACAGCCGTCGGAGGGCCGCTGGATCAACTCGCTCGACGAACTCGAACGTCGCCGCGTGGTATTCCTGGGAGCGCGCGTGCGCGAGCAGTTGTTCGGCGGGCGCCCCGCCGTGGGCGAAACAGTCGAGATTGCGGGAGTGCGGTTTACCGTGATCGGCACCATGGATCGGAAGATCCAGCTTAGCAACTACTTCTCCAGCGACGACGAGTCGACCTGGATTCCCTACTCTGCCGCCAACGATCTTTGGAACGCGAAATACGCCGAGGTCCTGGTGTTTGAACCCATCGCGCCGCAGTACGAACAGCGCGCGGAGGCGCAGGTACTGGCCGCCATCGCCACCCGCCAGCAATTCTCGCCCACCGACAAGAAAGCCATACAAATGTTCGGCCGCGAACAGTTCCGGCCCGTCATCAACGGCATTACCATCGGTCTGCAAGTGCTCCTCATCTTCATCGGCATTCTGACGCTCGGAATCGGCGGCGTCGGCGTCATGAACATCATGCTCGTCTCGGTCGATGAGCGCATTCGGGAAATCGGCTTGCGGCGCGCTCTCGGCGCGCGCAAGTGGCACATCAAGGCGCAGTTTCTGGCGGAGACGCTGCTCATCATGCTGCTCGGCGGCGCCATCGGAATTGTGGTGTCCTACCTGGTTGCAGTTGCCGTCGGAACCCTTCCGCTGATGGGCCCGCTGTTCGAGGACGAGTCCGGCAAAGCCGACATCCACCTCAGAATTTCTTTCTTCACCGTCATGATTTCAACTCTGGTGTTGCTGCTCGTAGGCGTACTGAGCGCGTTGATTCCGGCGTCACGCGCTGCGAACCTGGATCCCGTCGAGGCCCTGCGATACGAGTGATCGGCGGAGGCGGGGACGCCCTGCTCTCCATCAGCACGCGCGCCCTCGGCCCTTCAAGCCTCTTAGGGTTGGGCCGGGGGTTGGGCCGGGCCGTTGTTAGGAACTTTCGGTGTTAACTTCCGGACGATAAATTCTTGAAAGAGATTGGCGGCGGCACTTTCGCCAGTCCCGATTAGTGCGGTTTCGAACGTTAACCACGCTCCATTGCGATCTTGCGCTGGGTAGTAGAGATTCGAGATACCGCCCGCCGCAAGGCTTCCGATGATACTCGAGTAATTTGCCTGCCAGTGTCCATTGTCGCCCTTGCAGATCACCGCGTTGGCGATCGCATACAGAATCCGTGATTGCTTGCTGCCGGTTCCCTTATAGAAATAACGGGGATCTTGTTTCAGGAGCGATGGCAGTATGGCGCTTCCGATGAATGTGCCCGTAACAACGTCGGCATAGGCGGCACCGTAGCGCTTTGCATAACCTTGTGCACCTTGCCCATATCCACTGAAATCATTTTGCGCCTGCTCAACTCCTGCAATGAGCCCCATTGAAGACGAACGTAAACGGATCGACTGTCGTCTTCCAGGCAAGCTTGAACTTTTGCTTCGAGGTGAGGGGAACTGCATTGGGGACGTAGCTGACATAGAAATTTGGAATGACGCCAAGCACACGCTGCTTCTCTTCAACCTTGATCTCCTCTTCTGCCACTTCGGTCTGTGAGAGTCCGACGTCTACCTCAGCGCTATTGGTGGCAATATCCAACGTGATCTGCGGGACAATGTAGTTCTCTCCCGAATGCAGGATTCCAGAGGATGTTTGCGTCGCGAAGCCCTCCGACGTAATTGTGAGCTGGAAAGGTCCGGGAGCGATGTTGGCAAAGGAGAATTGCCCATCGTCGCCTGATAGCACCTCTTGCTTCAGGGATTGATCTTCGCCAGTACCAGTAAGCCTCACGCGGGCTCCGGCGACGACAGCTCCACTTTGATCAAGGACCGTTCCGCTAATGCTTCCGGGCAAACGATCAGGCACAGGCGTTTGCTGAGGCGTCTGTCCTAAGCAGAAGGACGTCCAACCCAGAATGACAAACGCAAAAATTATGAGTCCAGATTTAAATTGTAGGACCATGAATAACCTTAACTTTATCCTCTCCCGCACTTCCTATCCAAATCGCTAAAGATGTGAGATGCTTATATTCATGAACCGAAGGGCCGGATTTACTCCGGCCTTTTTCTATTGCGACGAAACCCGGCTCGCGCTTCTGGCGCGGGCCATTTTCTTTGGAGGAGTTGTCTTGGAGGAGAACGATGACTGAATTTCGAGGAAACCGCGTCACTCACGAATACACGCAAACCAATGCCGCCCCGCCGGCAGAGGTTTTCCCGTTGTTATGTCCGGTGCGAGAAACCGACTGGGTTCCCGGATGGCAATACCGGATGATCTATTCCATTTCCGGCGTCGCGGAAGCCGGCTGCGTGTTCGCAACCCCGAACGAGAATGGCTCGGAGATCATCTGGATTGTCACCGAGCACGATCCCGCCGCATTACGCGTCGCCTTCGTCTGGGTGAATTCGGGGTTGGTGGCGGCACGGATCAAGATCTCGCTCGTCGGCAACTCGCAAGGCACGACCGACGCGCGCATCTGCTACTCCTACACCGGGCTGTCGGACGCGGGCAATCGAGAGGTAGAGCGCTATAACCAGGATTGGTTCGGTCACAAAATGCAAAGCTGGGAAACGGCGATCAACCACTATTTGAGGACCGGAAAGCTGCTGGAGGCTGCGGCGTGGGAATAACGAAGATGCAATCACGCCACAGCAGCGGGTCAAGAGCGGTTTTGGGTACGGCACGGCTCCGAACTGAAAGGCATTTATGAAGCCCGCCCTAGGCCCAACTTAGCCCGTTCTTTGCCAGTGGCAACCTGCGAATCCTCTTTCCGGTCGCGGCAAAAATGGCATTGCACACGGCTGGCAAAACCGGCGGAAGCGCGGGTTCGCCCAGTCCGGTCGGCGAGAACTCCGTCTTGCGGAAGTGCACTTCAATCTCCGGCGGAGCCTGCGAGATCCGCACCGGCGGATAGTCGTCGTAGTTGCTCTGCTGCACCCGGCCGCGATCGATGGTGATTTCGTATCCCATCAGGTGGCTCAGTCCGTCGATGACCGAGCCCTGCGCCTGATTCAGCGCGTTGCTCGGGTTGATCACATGGCTGCCGATGTCGGCGGCAACCCACACCTTGCTAACCTTCATCCGATTCTTTTCGTCAACGTGAACTTCCGCCACTTCGGCAAAATAGCCAAGATGGCTGAAGTGGAAGGCCACTCCCATCCCCGCACCCTTCCCAAGCTTGCGTGCGCCCCAGCCTGATTTGTCACGCACCAGTTCGAGCACTCCGAGCATGCGCTGGGCATTGAATAGAGTCGCGGGGGCCGCTGACTGGTTTCCTGCCGAGAAGGGCAACGGCGCCGCCTCGAGAAGCGCCAGTCGGAATTGCAGCGGGTCTTTGCCAGCAGCGAGAGCCAGTTCGTCAAGAAACGACTGCATGACAAATGCGATCCCGTTGCTGCCCGGCGCGCGCAGCGCGCCCGTCGGCACACCCAGCGCCATCACCGAAGTGTGCAGAGCGTAATTCGGGATGAAGCGTGCCGGAAATTCATCTTCCCCGATCCCGGCCGCTGGAGCAAAGCGCTCGCCTTCGCCAAAGGTGACAAAGTGATTGCGCCACGCCACCAGCTTGCCCGACGCATCGACGCCGCCTTTCAGGAAATGGAATCCGGCCGGACGATAGAAATCGTGGTGCATGTCATCTTCGCGAGTCCACAACAGCTTCACCGGACCGCCGATGTACTTGGCAATCCAAGCGGCCTCAGCCATGTAATCGTCGTTCAGACGCCGCCCGAATCCGCCGCCGATGCGTGGCAGGTGAATGGTAATGTCACTGGCCGGGATGCCGAGCGCCTTCGACACGATCGGCAGACCTCGTTGCGGAGTTTGCGACGGAGCCCACATCTCCAGCTTGCCATCCTTGTATCGGGCGGTGCAGTTCTGCGGCTCCATGGGCGCGTGCGCCAGGAACGGATAGAAGTATGATGCCTCCACCACTTTGACCGCGTCCTTCAGTGCAGCATCCGCATCGCCATCTTTTCGCAGCGTGCGCGCCGGAGCCTGCTTCGACAATTCCTCCGCCTGGCGCGCGAAGCCTTCGCTGCTTTGGGCAGCCGTCGCTCCCTCGTTCCACTTGACCTCGAGTTTCTCGCGCGCCTTGCGCGCCGCCCACCAGTTGTCGGCGACAATTGCCACGCCGCTGCTCAGGCTCATCGGGTCGCCGTCGCCCGCAACCACAAAGGCATGGCGCACTCCCGGCATGGCCTTGACGATGTCGAGATTAGCGCTTACCACCTTGCCGCCGAACACGGGACACTTCTCAAACACCGCCCACAACATGCCGGGAACGGTGAAATCGATTCCGTAGATCGGCTTGCCCGTCACGATCGCATGGTTATCTACCCCCGGAATCGGCTGCCCGATGATTTTGTAATCCTTTGGATCCTTCAGCCGCACCGCTTTGAGATCGGGTGGCGTCAGGCTGGCAACTTTGCCCGCCAGTTCACCGTAACCGAGCGAACGCTTCGGCGTGTTGTAGACGCGCCCGGAAGACGTTGTGCATTCCGCTTCCGCCACGTTCCAGGCTTGCGCTGCCGCCGTAACCAGCATCTGCCGCGCCGCTGCTCCCACGCGCCGCAACGGATCCCAATGCAGCGGAGTCGCGCGGCTGCCTCCGGCAAACTGCACGCCATACTTCGACTCATCCACATCGGCCTGCTCGATCTTCACATCCTTCCAGTCCACATCCAGTTCTTCCGCGATCAGCATGGGCAGCATTGTCTTCACCCCTTGGCCGACTTCGGGGTTCTTCGCCATGATAGTCACGGTTCCATCGGCTGCGATCCGAACGAATACACTGGGCGCGAGCGGCGGAGCCGCCGGAGTGCCTTGTCCCGGCAGAAACGGATCGAGGTACAGACTGAGGACCAGGCCGCCGCCCGCCATGGCAGTGACGCGAAGAAATGAGCGACGATCGATCTGAACAGATCCCCGAACAGATTCCAGAACAGATTCCAGAGAAACTTCCATGTCGCCTCCTTGTTTCATCTCATCAACGGTTTTGCGAAGATGCGGCTGCCGCAGCGTGTTTGGCTCCCCCGCCAGACATTGCCGCCGCCCGGTGAATCGCCTCGCGAATGCGAAGGTAGGTTCCGCAGCGGCACAAGTTCCCTTCCATCGCGTCATCAATCTGGGCATTGGTCGGCTGCGGATTCTTCGCCAGCAGCGCCGCCGCCGACATGATCTGTCCAGCCTGGCAGTAGCCGCACTGCGGGACGTCGAGCTCCTGCCAAGCCACTTGCGCCGGGTGCGACCCATCGGCAGAGAGCCCCTCGATGGTCGTAATCTTCTTGCCCGCAACGCTCGAAACATCGGTGACGCACGACCGCGTGGCTTGGCCATCAATGTGCACCGTGCAAACGCCGCACAGCGCCATACCGCACCCATACTTCGTGCCGCGCAGATTCAGAACGTCGCGGATCACCCACAACAGAGGCATGTCGGCGGGCACGTCCACGCGAGTGGAGTGCCCGTTAATCACAAATTCGAAGGGCATGGTGTCAACTCCGCTGAAACAATTCGACCCCGGGGAAGATTACCTTTTGCTAATTATAAAGAAAGCTCCGCCGCAAGGAAAAAGGAAACCAAGGCGATTTGCGTTTTGGCAAGGCGCGCTGACTCCAGCGTACACTCTTCGCAAATGCCCAATTTCTTCCTCTGAGCGTGTATTCATTCTTGCCGGGGCTGGAGTAAGCGCGGAGAGCGGCATTCCAACCTTCCGTGGCGTGGGTGGCCTCTGGCGGAATTACCGGATCGAGGAGGTCGCTTCGCCGTCAGCTTGGCGCCGCGATCCCCGGCTGGTGTGGGAGTTCTATTCCATGCGTCGGCGCGTGGCTTCGGCAGCCAAACCGAATCCGGCACACTTTGCCCTTGCCAAACTTGAAAACACTTTGCACGACCGTCTTTTCGTCTGCACCCAGAACGTCGACAACCTTCACGAGCAGGCGGGTTCGAAGAACGTCGTCCACATGCACGGAGAGCTTTTCAAGAGCCGCTGCGACACTTGCAGCCGCCCTCCATTTGACGACACGAATCTCTACGAGCCGCCAGCCGAAGTTCCTCGCTGTGAATGCGGCGGTTTGATTCGTCCGCACATCTGCTGGTTCGGCGAAGTGCCGTTTGAATTAGATCGAGTCTATGCGGCACTCGGCGCCTGCACCCTGTTTGTAGCCACAGGAACGTCAGGCGTGGTCGAGCCCGCGGCGAGCTTTGTCGCTCACGTCGGCGCTGGTACGCGGACAATCTACGTCGGGCCGGAGCGGCCCGCGAACGCATCCTCGTTCACAGAATGCCATTTGGGGAAAGCGGGGGAGGTATTACCTGACCTGTTCGGTGCCTTGTTCATTGCTGCCCGCGACAGCGGCGAATAGGATGAGAGCGGGGACGACCCGACATCTGCGAACACGGCATCTGCAAAAACAAGGCGGCAAACGTGAAAACAAAAAAAGGTGTAATTGGAATCCTCACCGGCGGTGGCGATGTGCCCGGCCTGAACCCCGCCATCCGCGCCGTAACCATCCGCGCGCTGCGCGAGGGCTGCCAAGTGATTGGCATCCGTCGAGGTTGGGCCGGGCTGGTCGACATCGTCCGCGAAAAGGACTACGACAATAGCGCAGAACTTTCAGACGCTCTCGGAAGATCTGGTCAACCGCACCGGCCGCACCGGCGGTACGTTCCTGCATAGCTCGCGCACCAATCCCAGCAAGGTGAAGAAATCCAGCGTTCCCGCTCACCTGCAGTCCACCTATAACGCCGAGAAGAACGACCTGACCCCGGAAGTTCTGAAGAACCTGGATTGGCTTGGCATCGACTATCTCATCCCCATTGGCGGCGACGACACGCTGAGCTACGGCGTGCGGCTTTATCAGGAAGGCGTGAAGGTAGTCGCCATTCCCAAGACCATGGACAACGATGTTCCCGGCACCGACTACTGCATCGGCTTCAGCACCTGCGTGACGCGCACCATTTCCATGACCAACAGCCTGCGCACCAGCGCCGGCTCGCACGAACGATTCCTGGTCCTCGAAGTCTTCGGCCGTTATGCCGGGTTCACTGCCATGCTGCCTACCATGGCCGGAGCCGCGAACCGCTGCGTGATCCCGGAGCACAAATTCGATATCGAGCGGCTCACCGAGTTATTGGTCTCCGACCGCCAGAAGAATCCCAGCCACTATTCCGTTGTCCTGGTTTCGGAGGGAGCGATGTTCCAGGGCGGAGAAATGATCTTCGAGGCTGAGACCACGGACGCCTTTGGCCACAAGAAACTCGGCGGTATCGGCGATCTGGTGTCCGAGAAGCTGAAGGAGCTTTCCCCCAAGTACAACAACGGCAAAACCATCGACGTCATTAACCAGAAACTCGGCTACCTGGTCCGCTGTGGCGATCCCGATGCCATCGACTCCATCGTCCCCATGGCCTATGGCAACCTCGCCCTGGACTTGCTCCTGGGCAAGATTCACGGACGGCTTGTCGTTCTCAGGAATGGCCGTTACGACAACATGCCCATCGACACTGTTACTGCGTCGAAAAAAGTTGTGAATGTAAAAGAGCAGTACAACATCGACCGCCTTCGGCCCCATTACAAAAGCTTCGAAATGAAGCCACTCTTCATCATGACCAGCGAAATGGAATAGTGTGCGCGCGCGTAAACTCAGCGGTCATCTTTAGCGCGATTTTGAGCGCGATTTTCAGCGGATGAAGGCGCGGCGGCGAAGAACGTCACCACCGCGTTGCGAAACTCCTCCGGCTTCTGGATGTGCGGTATGTGGCCGCAATCCGGAACCTCGACCAAGGTTGAGCCCTTGATGGCGGCATGCGTTTTGCGGCCCAGCTCGGGGTACTGTCCCGCGACGGATTGCAATGTGGCCGGCAAGCGATTCTTACCCACGACGGTGCGGTCGGCCTGTCCGATGATCAGCAGCGTCGGGCGGCTGATCTCGCCCACTTCGTAGACGATGGGCTGCTCGTAGATCATCTCGTAGGTGAGCGCCGAGGACCACGCATCGCGCGGATACTCGCCCGTGCCGAGGACGCTGGCCTGATCCTGCACGTAGACCTCGTATTCCGGCTTCCATGCTCCCGGGTAATAGCTCTTCTGGTAATCGCGCATCTTCTCGTAGGTCTGGCTCAACTCCGCCGCATACTGCTGTTGCAGCGGAATGTAAGGGACGAGTTTGCGGTAGTCTTCGAGCCCGATCGGATTCTCCAGCACAAGTTTCTCGACCGTCTCCGGGAACAGCAGCGTGAAACGCACGCCCAGCATTCCGCCCATCGAGTGCGCAATCACATCGACCTGCGGGATGCCCAAATGATCGAGCAGCGCCTTCGTATTCTGAGCCATCTGGTGGAAGCTGTAATGGATGTCCGGCCGCGACGAGGCGCCGAACCCCAACTGGTCAGGCGCAATGACGCGATAGCCTTGCTGCGCCAGGAACTCGATGGTGGGCTCCCAATAAAAGCCCGAGAAATTCTTTCCGTGCAGCAGGAGCACGGCCTTTCCGTTGGCAGCGCCCGTGGGCTGGACGTCCCGGTAGGCCATGCGCAGATCCTGGTTTTCTACCTGCAACGGGAAAAATTGCACGCTGTACTTGGGATGAAGCGTCTGGCCCGGCTGCGCAAATGACGGTGCCCAAATCGCCCCGAGCAGGACGAGCACGCGCATCGCGCGGGTTTCGAATCGATGGAAGTCGACCATGAATCCTCACCCCGATCTTAGTTCCCAGTCGCAGTTCAATGAGAACGTAGTCTTTGACTTTGACCGGGGCGGGTCACTGACCTCCGGAAGAGCCGCGCAACTCAGGTTTCCGGCTGCGCGACCAAGCTCGGCTGCGGCTGGGCCGCTGGAGCTGGACTGTTCGGCGCTGCTTCGGGCTGCGCCGCCGAGCTAGACGTGCTCACGCTGCTTCCCGGCGAGTCATAGTCATATACGCATTTGGCGACAAATCCTCCGACGAATCCATACGATACGGCGGATTGTCGGACCAGTCGTACCCGTAATCCGAATAGTACGGGTAGCCGTAGGCCGGCCACGGAGCATACCAATAAGGGTTGTACCACCAAGGAGCCCAGCCGAGTCCCCAGCCAAATCCCCAGTACGGCCATCCGAAGCCGAAGCCCCAGCCTCCCCAACCCCAACCACCGCCCCAACCCAAACCGTAGCCGCGGCCAAAGCCAAATCCACGCCTCGCCAAAGCCACGCCCACCAAAGCCCGGCGTAGCTCGGGAGGCTCCGCCGGCAAAACCGGACGCGCCTCTTGCCGAAGCGCCGCTCGACGTGCCAAAAGAGTGCCAACCGCCCTCTGTACTTCCGGCGTTACGGGCGGAGAGGCTTGAGTTCGCCGAGCCTCGGGAATTGCGTCCTTCGCTCAAACGCGCGGAACTGCGCAGAACTACCGGAGTTGCCGAACGAATGCCACTGGCCATCGTTGATTGCGGGACGAAGGTTCGACGACGACCGATTTCCGGCCGAACCGGAATTGCGGCCCGCTTCAGACCCTCCTGAGTAGCGATTTCCGCCTCCACTTGAGGAGCGACTTCCTCCGCCGCCATAAGACCGCGCGCCGCCATACCGCCACCACGATATCCTCCACCGCCATAATACCCGCCACCACCGCGATAGCCGCCGCCGCCATAAGACCCGCCGCCACCATGGAAGCCACCGCCTCCGCCGCCATGAGACCCGCCACCACCGCCACCACCGCCGTGACCGCCTCCGCCGCCGCGCTGAGCCCATGCTGGATCTGGCATGAGAGCCAGACCGATGAAAGCCACAAATGCGATGAGGGATCTGCGAAGACCGACGCTGGTCATAATCCGTACCTCCCTTCGAACGTGGGAGCGCGGTTTCGAGCGAAGCACCTATGTGCGAGGACGGAGCGCTCCTACCTGATTAGACTCTACTCCCGTGCAAGAAGGTTGCACATAAGTTTCAACCGGTGCGGGTGTGTCCCAATTTTGCGCGCCCCGTCTAGCGCCGGTCTCAGAGGCTTGCGGGATACCGCCCGAGGGCGAGGACGCCCTCGGGATAGCCGGCAAGGATGCCGACGCTACTTCGGCGCTACACGCCAAATTAGGACACTACCCATAAAAGTTCATCCGGTGCGGGTTCGTCATCCACTTTCGAGCGGCACGGCTGAACCCTGATGCAGCCGGCTAGAAACTGGCGATCACTACATTGGGCGCGGATGGCAGCATGAATTTTACGCCACGCTGCTGGTTGGCTTGCATGGTGGCAGGCGCGTCGAGCGCGGAGAGCGGGATGTGCTTTGTCCAATAGCCGTTTTGCCAGTTATTGCCGCGGACGTAGATCACGCCGTCCGCGATGGCATAGTCTGGGATCTCCTCGCGATGGCCGTCGCGATAGACCAGCACGGCGGGCGGGATTCTCGGGCTTGGCGATTCGCTGCGCTCTTTCTGCGTGGCGGACATCTGCGTGGCGGACATCGCCGGTTTCGCGGGCGTCTTAGCGATTGTTGGCTCCGCATAATCGGGATGCGTAGCGGTTCCGCGTTCCGCTGTTTCCTCGGTGCCGCCGAATCGCACATAACGATCGCCCTGCCACTCTATCAGCAAGGGGGTCAGCCGGGTTTTTCGCGGAGAATCGTCAGCCGAGACCGGCTGCAACAGCACAACCCGGGATGCCGCGCTTCCAAGATCGCCCTCAACATCGCTCCCGATTGCATACGGCGCACTACCATCGTAGTCCGGATAGAAAAAGGGCGAGCCTAGAATCATTCCTCGAGTGAATGGACGCGTATGATGCAAGCCAACCCCGCCCCTGACGCCGCGTGCAAATCCGGCATGACCCCCGTAAACCGGCCTGCCCATCGCCCCGCGCATCTGAGCCCTTGAGAGCGGCACGAATGCCGTAACCGCAAGCAACACGATGCTCAGCCGCCGTAACATGTCAGCCAGATTCCTTTTTGTACTTGAAAACCCAACATTATTGTACCGCCATTTCGCCTCTTCGCCGACAACGGGGAAGCACGTTTGCTTCACGAACTCAGTAGAGCTGGTCTCATAAATGAGTCTCCGAGGAGGCGGTTCGGCCCTCAGGGGCTGAAGCCCGCATTTTTATTGGCCCTGAGCGGCACGGCTGAAAGGGACCGTGCCCTACCCAACGCCTTTGATGAGACCAGTTCAAATTAAAAAAAGCAGTGGGACGCGCTGTTTGGCGCGTCTCACTGCTGGGGTAGAGTGTTGCTATGCTGCGTTGTTACGCCGGGAAACAACCCAGCGCAATGTTACCTCCCATGTCCGCCGCCGCCGTGCGATCCGCCGCCTCCGTGTGACGATGCGCCGCCGCCGTGCGAGAATCCGCCACCGTGGCTGCTCGGCGCCGAATGGCCACCGCCATAGCCGGGAGCAGAACGTGCGCCGCCATACCGACCGCCACCGTAAGAACGCGGAGTGACGATAGGCTGCCTCATATTGAGTGGCGGACGAGATGACCCGCCGTAGCCGCCTGATCCGTAGCCACGGCCTGCTGAAGCCGAACCGCGCGAAGACCCGTACGCACTGCGCTGTTCACTGCGGCCGGCCGATTGACCCGCCCTGCCTGACCCTGACTCAGCAGATGAGCGCGGGGCCATCGGCGAAAATCTCTGCCAGCCGCCTTGCTGCCGCCACTTGCGCGAGCGCCCGTCGAGTTGCCTGCTCTCGCCGAACCCGTGTTCGCATTGCCACGCGTTTCCGAACCTTGGCTGGAGCGATGGTACGGGCTGTTCGAATTCGAGCCGCCATTTCCTGGTCTCGCCGCGACGTGGCTGTTCCCAATCGACGACCGTCCATTCGACGCGGCTGCCGTGCTGCCTCGGGAGGAGAAGAAATGCTGATTCTGCGACACGTTCCGAGTCGTTGACGCAGCCGCCGGGCGTCCGCTGGCCGAGAAGCTTTCGCGGCTCGGAGACACGGGCAATCTCCCGGTGGTGAAATGCGCGTTCTGCAACTCCGCATGACCCATCGCGCGAGCATTCATGTGGCCGGTGCCGAACTGGTTGCCGGAGACGCGAGGTCGCGCCGCGGAAGTTCGCATCGTGCATCGCCAGGTTCACGTTCGAAAATCGCGTGCCCCCGTGCAGCGGAGCAAAGCCGCCGCGGTTGTACGCTCCAAAACCGGCAACGCCGAAGCGCCCGCCACCAACCGCCCCACCAGGGATGGAAATGGTCGCACGGTCCCAGCGGAAGCCAGCCAATCGAGCCCCCGAAACCAAAGCCGAATCCAAATCCGAAACCACCGCCAAAACCAAAGAACGAAACATAAGCCGGAGCCCAAATCGGGCGGTAATACGGATATCCGTAAGCCGGACCGGGCCACCAGCCCCACGCGCCGTTGTACATCATCCAGCGACCGTAGTGATACGGCGCCCAGCCCCAGGGATCGTACGAAACCCAGGTCCATCCCCAATAAGGCTCATACACCCAGCGGCCATCGCGATAAGGAGCCCAGCCCGGGGCTACGTTTGGCCGCCACACTGGACCGTAATCCGGAACTTCCGTCCACGTGCCGTGGGCGTCGAGATCCTCGGTTCCGACGTAATAGTCGTTGGTGCGCCGCCGCGCTTCCGAGTTGCGGATCATGTTGTCGCGATCGGTGTTCCACTGATCCAAGTCATCTCGCGCCGGGGCTTCGCCGATCTTGTATTGCGTGTCCGTCGCCGCTGCCCTGAATGGTAATGAACTGGCCCTGCCCGACGCGCGTGCCGCCTTGCGGAGTCGTAGACTTCGACTTCGCCTCTGCGGACCAGCACTTCGGTGTGATCGTCGGCAGTAACCAGAATTCGAAAGCTGGATTCGCGCCGCTCGGTACGAATGGCAACGTTGGGCGTATCGATTTCAGCGTCCGCATCGCTGTTCTTGTAGACGGTGTAGTTCGCCATGCCGCTGTCCAAGTTGAATCTGGATTTGCGAGCGGGTGAGCTGCGTGATGTTGGCCTGCGAATGCTCCGCCAGGCGGAGCATGTTGGCATAGTCAAGCTGAATTTCAGTGCGCGCCTTGTCGCCGGTGGAAACCCGGTCGCCCGCAACCACGGGAGCATTCAGCGCAGCCGCCGACCAATCCTTGGAGTCGCCACGCTGCGTGGAAACGTCGCCATGAATCAGACTGATGCGCGCCACACCGTTGTTTTCCTTCCGGAGCCGGCGTGTTGGAACTCGGGGCGCCTGCTTCGTTGGGGCCGGGGTCCATCGGGCCGCCCTTATTGATCGAACCTTTATTCATCGAATCTTGATTCACCGAATCTTGATCCGCCGAATCCTGATCCGTGGAGCCCTGGTCGTTGGGAGCCTGCATTCGGATGCTCGGCGACGGTTTCGAATCCTGATCCGGCACCTGGTCGTCCGCGCCCTGCGCGATGACGACGCCTGGAATCGCAATCATCAATCCTAGAAGTGCTGCTATTAATTTGAATTTCATAGACATCTCCACCTCGTTCGGGACAAAACTATGCCTGAAAGAATGCAGGCCGGTTGCCAATGTCAGACGCTGGGTGGCGACTAGTCTAATTACCTTATTTATTCGTAAGTTAGGAGAGACATGACAGCGGCGACCAGCGGCGATTCCCGGCGCTCCGGTGGCCCGGTTCCACCAGAGTGGTGGTTTTCGGCCAGAGGCGTAAATCGTCACACTGGCGGGCTTGACACGCCAATCCCGGCAGGAACAGAATTTCTGAATCACCGTGACATAGGAGTTGTACTTTGCCGGAGAAGAAAGTTCGCTTCGACGATTTCCAGCTGGATTACGGTCGCTTTCAGCTCTGCCGCCGTGGCATCCCGGTTCGGCTGGAGGGCCTGCCGCTGCAATTGCTCATGTTTCTGGTCGAAAAGAGGGGGCAACTGGTCACGCGCGAGCAGATCTCCAGCGAGTTGTGGAGCAAAGATGTGTTCGTCGACGTCGAACAAGGAATCAATACCGCCATCCGCAAGATCCGCCGCGCCCTGGCGGACGATGCCGGCGAGCCGCAGTACCTGCAGACCGTAGTCGGCCGGGGCTATCGCTTCGTCGCGCCCACCGCCGAAGAAGATGCCAGCAGCCAGGCGCCAGCCGAAGTATTTGCCGTTTCGCCCGAGGAACTGGGACGCGCCATCATGACCGCGGCCGGGTTGGATCCGGAAAATCCCCGAAAAACCCCGAAGGCTCCCGCCGAAGACTGAATGGAGACAGATTGAAGTTCGAAAGTTAATCGCGGCAGGCGGAGACCCGCGACACTGGCCCATTTTGCACCCGCTACACGGCATCCGATCAATCTTCAGATTGCTTCATATCAATTCAGACCGTCTCCATGGACACTTCCTGTAATCGGGTGCAAGATCGCAACCATGATTTCGTTCCGCAGCGATTACGGCGAGTCGAAATCAGTCCAAAATGGAGGTGCTTCAATGACAACGACGATGACGATGACAACTACGACGACAACGACCGGATCAAAAGGTATCGGACGCTCCAGAGTCCTGGCATCCATGGCAATGCTGTTTGGCGCGATCTTTACGATATTGCTGCTCCCAGCCTATGGCCAGCAGGAAGTCGATCCCACATGGTATGACCCGTGGGTCGCACCAAACGCGCCGGTCGTCCCTCCCGCACAGCCTCCAGCGGTCATTCATCGTTCTCAATCCCCACTTCCGACTCTCCAGTATCAACAGGCGGACAGGTCTGTGACGTCGGCTGCGGACAGCGGGAAGTTGCGCGTGAAGGGGACACAGCAGGGCCAAAGTCGCCACAATGCCGGCCACAAAGGTGATGGAACTCCGGCTGCTGACAGCCGGGTGGGCGCAGCTCGTCTCGCGGGTTCGAAACACGGGCTGAGAAACGAGACGCCGCAACCGATCCTCGGAACGGTGTAGCGTCGCGGTAACCTTAGACAGGCTTTCACGCTAATCATTGGTACGCCCCGTCACAGAGATGCCCACAGGGCCGGTGCGACAATCGTGATTAGATTGGGGCAGTGAAGAGCTGTGCCGTCTCCCACAAGACGGCCCTCGAAACTGCCCCAAATAATTTTCAGCACGGGTTTTCGATCACCCGATCTCTCACTCGCCCTCGCTGTCGTCAATTCCAATCTTCGACAGACGATACCGCAGCGCATTCCGCGAAAGCCCAAGCAGGCGCGCCGCCTGCGACTTGTTGCCGCCGGCGCGCTTCAGAGCTTCGCGGATCATTTCGTCTTCCCACTGGTCAAGCGTCATGCCGTCGGGGAGAAAGCGATCGGACGCAGCGCCGCTGCGAGTGCGCGGCGAGTCGAGTTGAATGTCGGCGACCTCCAACAGGCTGCCAGACGCAAGCGCGCAGGCGCGTTCGATGACGTTCTGCAGTTCACGCACATTGCCCGGCCAATAATGCCCGCCCAGAAGCAGCATGGCGGCGGGCGAAATGCCAGTGATGGTTTCCGATCTCCCGGAATCCTTGGCGAAGCGCGCGAGAAACAGGTTCGCTAATCCAGGAATATCTTCTTTGTGTTCGCGCAGCGGCGGGATATCGATCGGGACCACGTTGAGCCGATAGTAGAGGTCTTCGCGAAAGGTTCCATCTTCGAGCGCGGCGCGCAGGTCGCGGTTGGTGGCGGCAAGAAGTCGAACGTCGACCTTGATGGTGCGCGTGCCGCCCAGGCGCTCGAATTCGCGCTCCTGCAGCACGCGGAGAAGCTTGACCTGGATGGCGGGCGGCACGTCTCCGATTTCATCGAGGAAGAGCGTGCCTTTGTCGGCGAGTTCGAATTTGCCTGGCTTGCTGGTGGCGGCTCCGGTGAACGCTCCTTTCTCGTAGCCGAAAAGTTCGCTCTCCAAAAGATTCTCAGGAATGGCGGTGCTGTTGATCTTGATGAACGGACCGGAAGCGCGGCGCGACTTTTCGTGGATGGCGCGGGCGATCAGGTCTTTGCCCACACCGCTCTCGCCGCCCAGCAGAACGGTGGAGTTGGTGGGCGCAACGCGTTCGACGGTGGCCAGCACTTCCTGCATTTTGGGACTGATGGCGACGATGTTGGGATGGCTGTACTTCTGTCCCAGAGCTTCGCGAAGCGAACGATTCTCCTCGCGCAGGCGCGAGTTATCGAGCTCCTTGTGCACCACCATCCGCATTTCAGTAAGCGAGAACGGCTTGAGCACGTAGTCGCTGGCGCCAGCTTTCATCGCCTCGACCGCTGTTTCAACCGACCCGAACGCGGTCATGACCACGATGGGCAACGCGGCATTCTGCTGCTTGGCGGTCTGCAGAAATTCAAGCCCGCTCATGCCGGGCAGTTTGAGGTCGGTGAGCACGAGGTGAACGGGTTCGGAGGCGAGCAGCTTCAAACCAGTTTCAGCGTCGCCGGCGGAGAGCGTCTTAAAGCCGTCGTCGCCAAGGTTGAGCTCCAGCAGGCGCCGCATCTTGGCTTCGTCTTCGATGATGAGGATGGTAGGCATTGTTTTAGTTCGCGTGGGGACGGGCGCCCTCGCCCGTCCAAGCCGAGCGAAGCTCGGCAGTTGCCTGCGGCTCGACGGTTTCCTCGAGCGGAAAGAAGAGCGTGAACACGGCACCGCCCTCCTGGCGCGTTCTCGACATGGATCGACCCATGATGACCGTCCACGATCTTCGAAACGATGGAAAGGCCCAGCCCCACGCCGGTTTTCTTCGTGGTCACAAACGGGTTGAAAATTTCTTCGCGCAACTCGTCGGGAACGCCGGGGCCAGTGTCGGACAGGCGCAGTTCCACTCCTTCAGTATCATTCAGAGTCGTGGGGCGAACCTCGACTCGCAATGTGCCGCCGTGCGCGTCGTCGTCGTCCTGCATGGCTTCGTAGGCATTCTGCACCAGATTGAGGAAGGCTTGCTCGCACAGGCTTTCGTCGAGCGGAACCAGCGGCAGTCCGCTCTCGTAGTGGCGCTCGACGCGCACCGATTTACCTGTAAAACGCTCGGCGACAATTTGCAGGACGCGATCGAGAAGGGCGGTCAGGTCCGCGGGATGCGGCTGCGCATGCAGCGGACGAGCGAAGTCCAGAAACTCGGTGACCAGGGCGCTGAGCCGGTTGACTTCGGTCGAAATGTAGCCGGCCAACTCGCGGGCCAGTTCGTCGGAGGCCTGCAATTTCTGGGTCAACATTTCAGCCGAGCCCTTGATGACTCCCAGAGGATTGCGTATCTCATGCGCTAATCCAGCCGATAGTTGGCCGAGAGCGGCCAGCCGTTCCGAGCGCCGCGCTTCCGCCTGCGCGTGCTCCAGACGGCGATTGGTTTCGGCGAGGCGTTCAGCCAGATCGCGATACAACTGGGTTTGATGCTGACTCTGCTGCGAGAAGCGGTTGACGACCATGGCAGCAAGAAAGAAAAACAAGATGCGCAGCGCGAGGTAGCCGACAGCCTCGGGAGTCAATTCGTATTCCTGCATCGCGGGATAGAGATACGAGCAGTAGGCGGCAGACGCAAGCAGCGTCCAGAGCACCGTCAGCCACGTGCCACAGTAAAGTGCCGCGGTGACGACCGGCAGATAATAGATGGGATAGTAACTGCTGTTGATTCCGACTTCTTCGGTGTGATCGAGAAGCAGGGTCGCCAGCAAGATCTTGAGCAGGATGACGTAGAAGACTCCTCGTGTGGGAAAGCGGGAGATCAACTTTGTCTCCAGCAGTTGCACAATTCCGATGGCGAGGAGAATCAGTTGCTTGTGCCATTCGAGCTGTGGAGGGAGCACCGCCAATCCGAGAAGGAAGAGGAGCCAGATGATGAGCCAGGCTGCATCGAGGCGGTTAAACCGCCGGGACTCAGGATCGAGAATTTGAGGCGCAAGTGCCACGCAGCTTCCATCCAACCGCAGAACGCCCTCCTGCGTCAATTGGACGGCGGCTTCCTCCGGGGCTGGAGCGGTTGGAGCGGCGGGGCTGAAGACCGAACTACGGACATAAGGATTTCCAATCACCGACATAAATAGTTTAAATTTCCGCAAATTAGACGCAACGGCTATGGTTATGATGCGGTTGTCCGATCCGGCTATAAATGAGTATCATCAGCGTGATTGAATCAGGACGGCGATGCTGTCCGGGAACGGACGACAATGACCAAGGTCGAAGCGATTATTCAGGTCTCAAAGCTGGATGCTGTGAAAGACGCATTGCACGAGGTTGACGTCGAAGGCATGACCGTTTTTGAAGCCAGAGGACATGGCCGGCAAAAAGGACACACCGAGTTTTATCGGGGACGCGAGTACACCGTAGACTTGATCCCGAAGGTGAAACTCGAGATCGTGCTGGCCGATGAAATGGTGGAGAAAGTCGTGCACGCGATCACCACTGCGGCACGCACGGGCAAGATCGGCGACGGCAAGATTTTTCTTTCGCGCATAGACGAAGCGATTCGGATTCGCAACGACGAACGTGGCGATAGCGTGCTGTGAGCGCGCGAATTTCGATGCGGCAGATCGGCGGACAGATCGACCGGCAAAGATCGGCAGGCTAAAGATCGGCAGGCTAAGGATCGACATCCCCCTTATCTGCTCATTGATCTGAGCAGAGCGGAATGAAGGCTGGACCGGGGCCAAATACTTTGGGGAGAGTGTCATCGAAATGACCACCGTGGCCACCGTCCGCAGCGAGTTATCGGACCTGTACGCCCGGGAATCCGCCGCCATCGAGCAGGAATTCTCCGCTACCGGTGAAGGACGCACGGCGGTCGCACGGCGCACGGCGCTGGTCGATACCATCGTCCAGCGGCTCTGGAACGAAATCATCGTCAGTTCTAACTACGCCGAGCCTGACAGCCCGAAGAATTTCGCGCTGGTGGCAACCGGCGGCTTCGGACGCGGCTGGCTTTTCCCCCACTCCGATATTGATCTGCTCTTTCTGCACGCCAGCAGTGACTCCGAGAGTAAATTCAAAGATCCCATCCGGCGCTTTTCGCAGGAGTTGTGGGACCTGCGTCTGAAGCTCAGTCCCGCCACGCGAAATTTGGCGGAGTGCGAAAAGCTGGACCCGAACAATGTTGAGTTTGCCATCTCGCTGCTCGACTGCCGGTACCTGGCGGGCGATCGCGAGCTTTTTTCACGGCTGCGCGAAAAGGCTGTTCCTCGTCTGGTCGGGCGGGATTGCCAGAACCTGATCCAGAACCTGGCCGAAATTACGCGCGCGCGTCATCATAAATTTGGCAATACCGTCTTTCACCTGGAACCGAACGTGAAGGATGGGCCGGGCGGTTTGCGCGACTACAACGTCGCCAACTGGCTGGCGCTGATTTCCGCAATGGAAAAGTTGAAGGTCTGGCCGGACGCGAAAACGCTGTTGCCGGTTTCTTCGCGGAGGGCATTCGACGCGGCGCTGGATTTCCAAATGTCGGTGCGCTGCTTTCTGCACTTCCGGCACGGGCGTCATGACAACACGCTCACTTGGGAGGCGCAGGACGCAGCGGCGGCGAGAAAGATTGGCGCCAGCGATATCGATATCGCGAACGCGGCGGACTGGATGCGCGTCTACTTTGGCCATGTGCGCAGCGTGCACCGGGTCTGCAACCAATTGCTGGAGGAGATTCCCGCAGCTTGGTCGTCGTTGTACCGGCAATTCCAGGGCTGGCGGTCGAAGGTCGCAAGCGACGGACTTTTCTGTCGTCGACGGACTGATCTTTCTGAAACAGCCGCAGCAACCGGGCGGGCTGCGCGATCCGGAAATGCTGTTGCGGCTCTTTCATTTCATGGCGGAACATGGCCTGAAGCTGAGCACGACCACCGAATATAAAGTCGAGCAGGCGCTGCCGGCGCTGGCGGCGACGCCTCCGCGGGGCGCCGAGTTGTGGCTTTACCTGCAGGAAACGCTGGTGCAGCCGCATGCCGCCGACGCTCTGCGCGCCATGAACGCGCTGCGCCTGCTGGCGCTTCTGCTGCCGGAACTGAAGGGAATTGAGGCGCTGGTGGTACGTGACTTTTACCACCGCTACACGGTGGATGAGCACTCGTTTTTGGCGATCGAACATCTGCATCGTCTGAAAGAATCGAAATCGGAATGGGACCAGCGCTTTGCCGAGTTGCTCGGTGAACTCGAACAACCGGAACTGCTTTACCTGGCGCTGCTGCTGCATGATTCCGGCAAAGCCATGCCCAGCGAGAGTCACGTTGAGGGCAGCCTGCAACTCACTGACAGTTGCACCGAGCGGCTGGATCTTGATCCGGTGGATCGCGAGACGGTGCGCTATCTGGTGGCCAGCCATCTGGAAATGTCGGCGGCGATGCGGCGGGATGTATTCGATCCCGCGAATGTGAAGTCGTTCTCGGAAAAAGTGGGAGTGCCCGAGCGACTGAAGATGCTGTGCCTGATGACTTATGCCGACATCAAAGCCGTGAACCCGGAGGCCATGACGCCGTGGAAAGCCGACAACTTATGGCAACTGTACATTGCGTGCGCGAATTATTTGAGCCGAAGCGCCGATGAGCGCGTGCACACGGGCAATAACGACGACAGCTCCAGCATTGGACCGTCAAATCTGGCGCATCTGCGATCGCTGGCGTCGGTGGCGGGGAAAAAAGTCAACGTTCTTCTGGAAGGATTGCCGCAAAGGTATCTGCGGATCCATGGCGCCAGCGACGTTCTGGCCCATGCCGAAATGGCCGCCCGGCTGGGACAGGACGGCGTCCAGTTAAATTTGAAGCAGGTTCGTCACTGGTATGAGCTGACGCTGATTACCACCGACCGGCCCTTCCTGTTCGCCTCGGTTTCCGGGGCGCTGGCTGCGTGGGGAATGAACATCGTGAAGGCGAACGCGTTCTCGAATGCCGCGGGCATGGTGGTGGACACTTTTTATTTCACGGATCGCTTTCGCACTCTGGAGATGAATCTGCAGGAATGGGAGCGCTTGAAAAAAAGCATCGCGGCCGTGGTCAAAGGCGAAGCCGATGTGGCGCGCATGTTGCGCGACCGCTTGAAATCGGAGAAGGCGAGCGGCACGAAGGTCAAGATCGCGACGCAGATTGAATTCGACGACAGTTGCTCGGCGCAAAGCACGATGATGCAGGTTCTGACCCAGGATCGTCCGGGACTGCTTTACCGTATGTGCTCGCTGGTCTCGAAGCACGAGTGCAACATCGAAATTGCGCTGATCGAAACCGAGGGGCAGATGGCGATTGATGTCCTGTATCTGACCTCAGGCGGGGCGAAGTTGAGCGCGGATCGGCAGGCCGCGCTGGGGCAGGCGCTGCGCGACGAACTCGCGGCGAAGTAACTCCTCGTGTGGGGCGGACACTCATGTCCGCCGCTCTTGACCTTGGGGTTGATTTTGACCTTCCGAGTCAGCGAACAAATCAACGTCAACGGCAGCGGACAAGAGTGTCCGCTCTACATAAAACTAGCGGTCCGCGTAATATCCCTCTCTGGTTTGGACGCTCAGGTCTTTCTTCTTCACCGCCAACTGGAGGTGATGATAGCCACTGGCTACGCTGTCTTTGTCGGGTGTGTAGCCCATGCTGTACTGGGTTCGCAGTTCCTCGACAATGCTGGCGTAGATATCGCCGACGGATTCTTTTTTGGAAACTTCAAAGAAACGTCCACCGGTTTCTTTGGAAATCCGCTCAAGAATTTTCTTGCCATCGGTGCGCGGGCTCTCGGCAGGACGTTGGCCTCCGCGACCGCCTCGACCACCGCCGCCCGGCCAGCCCCCTCCGCCACCGGGCCAGCCGCCACCACCGCCGCCAGGGTAGCCGCCCCCGCCGCGTCCCATTCCGCCGCCCTGATTTGCGCGATTATTATCGTTGCGGTGAGAATCCGCGAAATAGATGGAATAGACCACCGTGTCGGAGCGCTGGGCGGACTCAATCGCGCTCTCCAGGTAAGTCTTGCTGCCACGATCGACGCCGTCCGAGAGAATGACGAAAGCCTTCCGGCCCTGCTGCTTTTTCATCAATTCGTTCGACGCCAGATAAACGGCGTCGTAAAGCTCGGTACCACCACCATGATGAGAGCCCGAGCCGGAGGGTGAATTAGAAGGATCGTTGGGATCGTTCGAGCTCTCGCGGTCCGATGACGTCTTGAGCAATTCCAGCGCCGATTGCAGCTTTTCGTGGGATGAAGTCAAGTCCTGAAGCAGTTCCACTTCACGATCGAAGTGAATGAGGAAGGCTTTGTCCTTGGGCTGCACCAGCATCTGATCGAGAAAACTGCGGCTCGCGTTGCGCTCCGCGTCGAGCACGTTGTCTTGACTGCGACTGGTGTCGACGAGCAGACCGAGGGTGAGCGGGAGATTTGTCTCCTGCGAAAAATATTTGATGGTCTGCGGACGGCCGTCTTCCTGCAGCGTGAAATCGTCTTTCGTGAGGTCGCGGACGATCTTGCCATGCTTGTCGCGAACGGTGACGGGCAGCGTGACCACTTTGACGTCAACGGCGACGGTGGCAGCGGGTTCCTGAGCCCGCATCGATGGGCCGAAGCCGGGAAGAGCGACCAGCGCGATCATCGCACACCAACGATCAGCGCAGAGACGATCGGCACAAAGCCAACCGACTTCCACCAGGATGAGGAGGATGCGCGCCTCGATGATCTCTTCGCCATCGTTTCTTTGGCTTTATCTCTACTCGGACGGGGATTATCAGGCCGGGCTCATTCACCGTACGTCCTCCGTTTGTCATGCTCCGTTATCGTTTATCTCAGACGAATCATCAAGAGCGCTGAATCTACATAAAAAATAGAATACACCGGACACCTCAGACTGGATGCGCGGCAACGGAGTTGCAGTTGCCAGACATCCTGTAAAAGCAACGTCAATGCCCGGTAAAATTTCGTAAAGGCTCACATATCGCGCATTTGGCGATGCTAAAGTTAGACCATGCGATGTTTCCGGCAGAAACCCGCGCGGCTGGGCCCTCTAAAGACGTGCCTTCCAAAGACCTGCCTTCTAAACACGCGCCTTCTTGCGACCTTCCTGCTCGCGGCCTTGGCAGCTCTGATTCTGGCGCGGCCGAGCTACCGTTTTGGCGCAGGACAAACCCAGCAACGAGCGAACCTCCGGCAACCCACAAGTCGCCAAGGCCGTGGGGACGATCAAGAGCATCCAGGCGGATTCGATTACGGTGGCTGAGTCCGGTGGCGAAGTAACGGCACGGCTGCTGCCCTCGACCAAGATTCTGCGCGTGCTGCCGGGAGAAAAGGATCTGAAGAACGCGACCACTCTGCAGCCGCAAGACTTGCAGCCCGGAGATCGCGTACGGGTTCGCGGATGGGCAGCGGCGGACGCACACACCATCGACGCTCTGGAAGTGATTGTGATGAAGCCGGCCGATTTGGCGGCCAAACAGCAGCACGACCGCGAGGACTGGCAAAAGCGAGGAGTCGACGGGATCGTCACCGCTGTGGACGCTGCCACCGACATCATCACCATCAAGCCCGGTGCAATGGGCGCGAACCGGAGTATCGCCATCCACGTTGCCAAGGATACGATCCTGCGGCGCTACGCGCCCGACTCGGTGAAGTTCGAAGACGCCAAACCAGCGCCCATCGATCAAATCAAGGCGGGAGATCAATTGAACGCGCGCGGAACTCGCAGCCCGGATGGCAGTGAAGTGCAGGCGGAGGAAGTTGTCTCCGGCACATTTCGATATATTGAGGGAACCATCAAGGCGATCGACTCCGCCGACAATACGATGACGGTGCAGGATGTGATCGCCAAGAACGCGGTGGTAGTGAGGATCTCTCCCGACTCGCAAATGTGGAAGCTGCCGCGCGGAAATGGCGCAACGCATCGCGATTTTCTTGAAAGGCGGGGCAAGCGGCGGGAGCGGAGATCAACCGGGCGCCAACGGCCAAGCAAGCCAAATTACGCGCAGCGGCCAGGGTTCTGCGCCAGGCGCTGGCGGGGCGCGGCCAGAACAGAATCTCAAGCGGGACGGGGGCCGGGCGGCGCACCAGGCGGAAATGGTCCTTCGAATTTGCAGCGCATGCTGAGCCGCTCGCCCAGCATCAAGCTGGCGGATCTGCAGAAAGGCGACGCCGTGGTGATCCTGACGTCAGCGGGCGGAAAATCGGACGCGGTTACCGCGAGCAAGCTGCTGGCTGGAGTGGAGCCCATCCTGACGGCGGCGCCAAGTCGCAGCGCATCCTCGCTGCTTACCCCGTGGGCGCTGGGCGCGCCCGGCGGAGAAGGTGAAGCCGCCCAGTAGCCAACAAATCTCAACCCATGTTCTCAATCAATGTGATCTGCCTGGAAAGAAAAGGTACGCGTTTGAAGCATTTATCAGTCTTCGTTCTGGCAAATCTCACTTTGGCGATTCTGATTCCGGTGACGCTGGTCGGGCTGGCGGCGCCTGCATCGGCGCAGTCGCCGGCCCAGTCGTCCCCCAGTCATCCGCCACAGGCAACAGGAACGACGGGAACCTTGCGCGGGCAAGTGACCGACCCTTCCGGTGCGGTGGTTACCAACGCCACGGTGGCGGTCCTCGTATCCGGCGGACAAACGCATTCGGCCACCACCAGCAAGACCGGCGGTTACGAAATCGGAAATCTGGCGCCGGGCAAATACACAGTCACGGCGAATGCCAAGGGATTCGCCGTCTTTGTGCAAAACGACGTGGACGTGGCGGCGGGCCAAGTCGCGCAATTCAACATTTCGCTCGACATCAACGTGCAGGAGGAAAAAGTCAACGTCCGGGGAGAGGAAGAGACCCCTCA
The DNA here is from genome assembly GCA_963794365.1 of uncultured Acidobacteriaceae bacterium. Taxonomy (GTDB): domain Bacteria; phylum Acidobacteriota; class Terriglobia; order Terriglobales; family Acidobacteriaceae; genus Acidiflorens. The sequence goes on along the minus strand of CAWCDV010000029.1, from coordinate 41,286 downwards.
AGTCGACGTCAACCCCGCCAATAATGCGAGTGCAGATCGTGCTCAGCGGCAAGGATCTGGAAGCGCTTCCCGACGATCCCGATGAATTGCAATCTGACCTGGAAGCGCTGGCCGGACCTTCAGCCGGTCCCAACGGCGGGCAGCTTTACATCGATGGATTTACCGCCGGACAGCTTCCGCCGAAATCATCGATCCGCGAGATTCGCATCAATCAGAATCCGTTTTCGGCCGAATACGACAAGCTGGGCTACGGGCGAATCGAAATCTTCACCAAGCCGGGCACCGACAAGTTCCATGGACAGTTCTCGGTCGTGGGAAACAGTTCGGGACTGAACACGCGCAATCCTTTTCTCGGCGACGCTGCGCAGGAGCCGTACGACTCCGTGATCTATATGGGAAACGTCGGCGGGCCGATCAACAAGAAGGCATCGTTCTTCTTCGACGTGCAGCGGCGCAACATCGACGAAATCGCGGTCGTAAACGCGCAGGCGCTGAACGCCGACCTGCAACCATTTCAGCTGACCGAAGACGAGCCCAACCCGCGCACCCGCACCAACATCGCTCCGCGTATCGACTACCAAGTCAGCCCCAACAACACGCTCACCGCTCGCTACCAGTATTACCGTGACACGCAGCAGAACGCCGGTGTCGGCGGGATGGCGCTGCCGGAGGCCGGCTACGACACCACGTCCACCGAGCACACCGTGCAGATCAGCGATACGCAAGTCCTCAGTACGAAGGCTATAAATGAGACCCGCTTTCAGTACCTGCGCGACAACAGCGATCAGACTCCGGTGACGACTCCGTTGCAGGAGTTGCCGCCTGGGTTCACGACCAACGGGTCCATTAACGTGCTCGGGGCATTCAGCGGTGGACGCGCCAGCTCAGGAGCGCAGACCGACCACCAGGATCACTACGAACTGCAGAATTACACTTCGATATCGCAGGGCAATCATTTCTGAAATTCGGCGGGCGATTGCGAGCCGTTCACGAAGTCAGTACTTCCGGCGCCGGATTTAATGGCACCTTCACCTTCCCGAGCATACAAGCCTACGCGACCGCTGTGCAGGCTCTCCAAGCAGGCCTCACGCAGACCGAGGGCGCGACCAGTTTACGCTCAATAAAACCACCAGCGGACGCAGTCCCCACCGTGCCCGTCACCGTGGTGGACGCCGGGCTCTACATACAGGATGACTGGAAGGTCCGTCCCAACCTCACGCTAAGCGGCGGCCTGCGCTTTGAAACTCAGAACGCGATTCACGATCATGCCGACTGGGCGCCTCGACTCAGTTTTGCTTGGGGTATTGGCGGAGGGGGAAAGAGTGCGCCGAAAACCGTACTGCGCGGCGGTTTTGGCCTGTTCTACGACCGATTCACCCAAACCCTCGTTCTGAATGCAGACCGTTTGAACGGCATAACCCAACAGCAGTATGCCGTGTCCTGTCCACCATCGCAGCCGCCGCAGCCGTGCTCACAGATAGGTTTTTTCCCGAACGTGCAGTTACCAACACAAACCACTTCCCCGATCTATCAGATCGCGCCGGGATTGCATGCGCCCTACATCATGCAAACGGCGTTTAGCCTGGAGCGACAGGTCACAAAGATCGCCAACGTTACGCTTACCTATCTGAATGCCCGCGGCGTGCACCAGCTCATGTCGATCGACACCAATGCGCCGAGGCCGGGCACACCGAACTCAGATGGGCCGCGCCCGTTTCCGAAAGCAGGCGACATCTATCAATATTCTTCCGACGGAGTTTTCCGGCAGAACCAGTTGATTACGAATTTCAACATCCGGGCAGGATCGAAGCTATCTCTGTTCGGTTACTACTCGCTGAATTACGCGCACAGCGACGCTATCGGCTCCTCGAGCAACGGAACGTTTTCGAATAACTTTCCAACGGATCAGTACGATCTGAGCGTGGACTACGGGCGAGCTTCCTTTGATATTCGGGATCGGCTGTTTACCGGGGGCACAATCGGACTGCCGCGTGGGTTTCGTCTAAGTCCATTTATGATTTTCAATTCCGGATCGCCCTATAACGTTACCGTGGGCCAGGACTTGGCCGGCGATTTGCAGTTCAACGTCCGTCCCTCGTTCAACACGACCAATCCTCCCGGTACTTGCACGTCTCCGGCGTTGAGTTGCTACTACACGTTTTCCACGACATCGGGACAGCCCTACACTCAGATACCGATCAACTACCTGACCGGCCCGTCCCTGTTCACCCTGAACCTGCGGCTGGCGAAAACGTTCGGCTTCGGGCCGGAGACCGGAAAGAGCGGAGCGCAGCCGGGCGGCGGCCCTCCTGGCGGCGGTGGTGGTGGTCCACGCGGCGGTGGTGGCGGTGGCGGTGGCGGCGGCTTGGGACGCCCCGGAGGTGGCGGCAGCCCTTTTAACCTCGGGCCGGGATCCAATCGACGCTACAACTTGACGTTCAGCGTGAATGCGCGGAACGTTCTGAACCGGGTGAACCCGGCGGCGCCCATAGGGGTTCTAAGCTCACCAGATTTCGGAAAGTCGATTGCTCTGGCGGGTGGGCCGTTCTCGACCGCGGCGGCCAATCGAAAAATTGAATTGCAGGCGCTGTTCAGCTTCTAGCCGCGCCCCTATTGAAAGCCGGACCGTGTGCGGTGTGGACCGAACTCGATCTCGAGTTGTCATCCCGAGCGAAGCGAGGGATCTGCAGCTCGCGTAAAAGCGCGCCCGCGCTATGTCGAATAGTCGGCGTTGATCCGCACATACTCGGCGGTCAGGTCGGTGGTAAGAAATCGCACCGCGTGCTGGCCGCGCCCCAGTTGCACGCGAACATCGCAGACCGGCTGCGCGAGACTGCGGTGAGCTTGCCGCTCGTTGAACGCGCAGGCGATGCCGTTGCGGCATACTTTCTGACTGCCAATGAAAATCTGCACGCGCGATGGATCGATGGGATCGATGGGCGCATCGCACCTGCCCACTGCCGCGAGAATGCGTCCCCAATTCGGATCGGCCCCAGCCCACGCGGTTTTGACCAGCATCGAGTGAGCAATCGTCCGCGCCACCAGCAACGCCTCTTCCCTGCTGCGCGCCTGTTCGACGAACAGACGGATCACGTGCCGCACGCCTTCACCGTCACTGACAATCTGCTCGGCGAGCGACTGGCACACTTCGGTCAGAGCCGCGGACAACTTCTTTCGGGTGCGAGCATCTCTCACCCGAGCACCGCTGGCGCCGCTGGCGAGCAGCAGCACGGTGTCGTTGGTGGAGGTGTCGCCGTCAATGGACATGCAATTTAACGAGCGGTCGCACGCTTCGCGCAGAAGAGGCTGCAGCTCCCGCGCACTCGCACCCGCATCGGTGAACAAATACACGAGCAAGGTCGCAAGCTGCGGATGAATCATGCCGGCGCCCTTCGCGATGCCCAACACGGTGATTTCTTTCGAGCCTTCTGTCGACGAAGCGCGGAAGCGCACGGACGCAATCTTTGGCCGCGTGTCGGTGGTCATGATGGCGTGGGCGAACGCGAGGACGCCGCGCTGACTCGCGGATCGCGCCGCAATCAGCTCCGGCAACTTGGCGCGGATTTTTTCCGCCGGCAGTCGAACTCCGATGATGCCAGTCGAAGAAGGAAAGATTTCGGCAGCGGGCACGCCGAGCAGCTTTCCGGCTTCGCGGCAAACCCGCTCGCAGGCTTGAATGCCGGCGCGTCCAGTGGCGCAGTTGGCGTTGCCGGAGTTCACGACGACGGCGCGAACGCGGCCGCCGCGTCGAAAGCAACGCCGCCGCGGCCAACTTCCACGGGAGCGGCGACGACCCGGTTCTTGGTGAACAACGCGGCCGCGGTCGCGCCACCGGCAGCTTCCACCAGAGCGAGGTCCGGCCGGCCGCTGACTTTAATGCCGGCAGCGACAGCAGAGAAAGAGAACCCGCGGGGCAAGCGAATTTTTTCGGGAGAATGGCGCAGCGAGGTCATGCCTGTATCTTCAACCAGTTTTTGGGCGGCGGCAAAATTGCAAACGTCGGGCACCTTGCCGCGGACCATCGCTACTTCGTCGCAGCGATAGAGTCTGGGGCACTGATAACAGTCTTTGTGGATCTTGTCGGGAAGATCCTCGTGATTAGCAAGGCTGAATCCCATGCGCGAGAAAAATTCCGGAATGCGCGTGAACAGGCACACGCAGCTGACTTTGTGCTTTTCCGCTTGCGCCAGCAGAGCCTTGACCAGCCGTCTGCCGCCGCCGCGGCTTTGGCTCGAGGGATCGACGGTGATCGAACGAATCTCGGCCAGGTGCACGCCATAGAGGTGGAGCGCGCCGCATCCAATGATGCGTCCCTCATGTTCGAGGACGACAAAGTCGCGGACGTTCTCGCAGATCTCCGCCAGCGAGCGCGGCAAAAGAGTGCCGTCGCCGGAGTAGGCCGAGATCAGAGCGTGAATCTGCTCGGCATCGGGAAGGACCGCTTCACGCGTGCGCATGGACGCCTTTGCGCCGCAGCGGAGCGGTTCTCTTTTCCCTGTGCTTGCGCTTTTGCGGGAACTCTGCATTTTTGTGCAACGCCGCGTCGAGGGCCTTGACCACCTGATCCACGTGCTTCTTCTGAATCAGGTAGGGGGGAAGAAAGCGCAGCACGGTCTCGTGCGTGCGATTGATGATAATCCCCTCCTGTAACAGTTGCCGGGCTACCGCCTTCGCCAGTTCGGGCGAGTCCACTTCCACGGCCTGCATCAGGCCTATGCCGCGGACTTCCCGAATCGACTGGTGCTTCTTGTCTTTCTTCAGCGCCTCGAGCGCCGCGTGAAAATATTCGCCCAACGCGCGCACGTGCTTTAGCAACTTTTTCTCTTCGCGCAGGAACTCGATGGCAACGGCGCAAGCCAGCGGGCCTCCGCCGAACGTGGTTCCGTGCATACCAGAATGCATGCACTTCGCAACCCGTTCGGTGGTGAGAATCGCGCCGAGCGGCAAGCCGCCAGCCAGCGGCTTGGCGACGGCGACCACGTCCGGCAGCACACCGTAGTGCTGGTAGGCAAAGTGGCGTCCGGTGCGGCCGAGGCCGCACTGAATCTCGTCAAGCACGAGCAACGCGCCGCTGCGTTTGGTCAAGCGCCGAGCGAGTTCGAGAAACTCCGGACTGACGGGGCGAATGCCGCCCTCTCCCTGAATGGTCTCGATGCACACGGCGCAGACGCTGGAATCGAATTTTCGTTGCAGATCGTCCAGGTCATTGAACTTGACGAAAGTCACGCCCGGCAAGAGAGGAGCGAACGGGGCTCGATATTTCGGCTGACCGGTGGTGGCCAGCGCGCCAAAGGTGCGTCCATGAAAAGAGTTTTCCATGGCAAGAATGCGCGTCTTTGGATTGGGCTTCGATTTTGGCTTGTGGCCGTTCTTGTTGTTCATTTGCGCAAAGGCGCGGGCCAGCTTGAGCGCCCCTTCCCAGGCCTCAGTGCCGCTGTTGCAAAAGAAAGCGCGGTCAAGCCCGGAGATTTCGGTCAGCAGCCGCGCGAGTTCCGCTTGATACTCGTGGAAGAAGAGATTCGAAACATGAATCAACCGGCTAGCCTGACGCTTGATCGCCGCCTGGATCGCAGGGTGGTTGTGGCCGAGCGCATTGACCCCGATTCCACTCAGGAAATCCAGATACCGCTTGCCACGAGAATCCCAGAGATAGACGCCGCGCCCGCGTACAAAAAGGATGGGCTGGCGCTCGTAGGTGGGAAGCAGGAGCTTCGCTTCCATGCGGGAAACAGAAGCGAGGCTCATGCTCTCAGCACCTCGGTGCCGCATTCCAGCTTGGTGAAATAAAACAGCGGCAGCATTTCGACCTGCGCCGCGGGCAGAATGCGCACGCGTCCTACGCCTGACTTGAGCGCCTGGGTACAGGCTTCGAGCTTGGGCATCATGCCGCCGCTGACTACGGATTCGTCGATGAGTCCGGCAACCTGGCTGGTATCCAAACGAGCAATCACCGAACCGTCGGCTTGCTTTACGCCGGCCACGTCGGTGAGAAAAATCAGCGCGTCGGCTTCGCACGCTATCGCGCACGCGGCGGCCATCTGGTCCGCGTTGACGTTGTAGTACTGCCCGTCGCCTCCGAGCGCAACCGAGGAGAGCACAGGAATGCCGCCTTCGGCCCAGATGGCTCTGAGCCAGCGCGGTTCGGAAAAACAGATTTCGCCGACAAATCCCAAGTCGTGTTCCGCATCCTGTTTTTTGCGGGCGCGAAAGACGCCGCCGTCTCCGCCACAAAGACCGATGGCCGGATACCCTGCGGCAGCGATCGCCGCCACCAGGCTTTTGTTCACGATGCCGGCGAGCACCATCAGCGCAACGTCGCGCGTCTCGGCGTCGGTCACGCGCAGTCCGTGGACGAAGTCGCTTTTCTTTCCCAGGAGTTTCAGGGTGCGCGTCAGCGCGCTGCCGCCGCCGTGCACGACGGCGACCTGGTGTCCATCCTGGGCGAGCTGCACCACCGCTTGCGCGCATTTCTGAAGAGTCGGTTTGTCCTCCAGCGCCGCGCCCCCGATCTTGACGACAATTTTCACTGCAATCCCTCCGCCTCGTCCCAGCCGTACATGAGGTTCATGTTCTGCACGGCTTGACCGGCTGCGCCTTTGAGCAGGTTGTCGAGACAGGAGACAATCACCAGCCGGCGGCCATCGCGCGCGAGGCAAAAACCGAGATCGCAGTAGTTGGTGTGCACCGAGAATTGGATTTGCGGCAAACTCGACGCCGGAAAAATACGAATCCAGCGCTTGCCCTCGTAGAAATCCTGGAAACAACATTGGATCTCGTCCGCCGTCATTTCGCGTTTCAGGTAGACATAAATCGTGGACAGAATCCCGCGCGGGATTGGCAAAAGGTGAGGAGTGAAGATCAACTGGCGGGAATTGAGCGCCAGTTGCTCGAGAATTTCGCCGGTGTGACGGTGTCCGAAGACCGAGTAGGCGGAAAAATTGTCGGCCACCGATACGAAGTGAGTGCGCGCCGTGGGTTCCTTGCCGGCGCCGGATACGCCGGACTTCGAATCGGAGATAATGCCGCGATCGCGAATCCACAATGCCGGCCGAAAGCAAGGGCGCCAGCGCAAGAATGACGGAAGTCGCATAGCAGCCTGGATTCGCCACCAGAGCGGCCGACGGGATCTGGTCCGCATTCGGCTTCAGCTCGGGCAGACCGTACACGGCGCGCTCCGTGAGTTCCGCCGCGGTCTGCGCGTTGGCATCCTTGAAGCCATAGACGGCGCGATGCTGTTCCTGTTTCAGCCGCCAGGCGCCGCTCAGGTCGACGATCCGCAGCCCGCGGTCATCAGTCCGCAGGTCATCGCCTCGGGAACAAGTTCGCGAGAAACGGAGTGCGGCGTAGCCAGGAACAATAGCTCCACGCCATGCTGCTCCAACGCGGACCACGAAAACGGCTGGACCGGCGACGGACGGGCAAATTGCCGTTGCCGGAAATGTGCGGCAATCCGACAGGGTGCGCTTCGGAATCGCCGGTTCTTGCCGCTGTCTCTGTCGTGCGCCGCAAAAGCAAAGGCGCATCGGTGCGCGGATGCCGGCCGAGCAGGCGAGCGAGTTCAAGGCCGGAATAGCCGGTCGCGCCGAGAACCGCGGTTTTGAGTTTGGCCGCCATCAGATTCTCTTAGTCTACCGGATCTCCGTCGCCCTATTTTTCTTCGTTGAAGCATATTTATCCATCATGATGCATAAATATTCATACATTCTAAATGGTCTCGCCGAACTGTCAAGTTGAAAGCGCGGTTCGGGACTCTTCGGCCCGTTGGATCGACGGTCTAGAGCGGACTCAACGCTTATAGCGAATCAAGAGTTGCTGCGACCACAGGCGGCTGCCGAGCTTCGCTCGGCTTGGACGGGCGAGGGCGCCCGTCCCCACAGCGAGCGGTGGTTGACAGCAACTTCTACATTTTTAGCCGTAGGTCGCTCGAGGTGCCGCCGGCGGCGGGAACGTAGCACTTGAGCGTGTAATCCATCACCATGCGATCGGCATTGAAGCGCCAGCCCAGGGTGCGGATGGTGCGCTTCATGCGCTGGATCCAGCCGCGCGGCAGGCCGTCGCGGTCGCGCTGATAGTACAGCGGAATCACTTCTTCGCGCAGAACGCGCATCAGGTCTTCCCCGTCGCGGGTGTCGTGGACATTCATGTCGGAGTGCGTTCTGCCGTTTCCGATGGCGAAGCCGTTCAGGCCGTCGTAAGCTTCCGCCCACCAGCCGTCCAGCACCGAGAGGTTCAAGCCGCCGTTCAAAACGACTTTCTGGCCGCTGGTTCCGGAGGCTTCCAGCGGACGCCGCGGATTGTTAAGCCAGACATCGACACCCTGCACGAAATGGCGGCCGACGTTGATGTCGTAGTCTTCGACGAAGACGAATTTGTCGGAAAACTGCGGGTCGCGCATCAACTGCGCAATCTGCTGCAGGACGCGCTTGCCGGGTTCGTCGAGAGGATGCGCCTTTCCGGCAAACACGAACTGCACCGGGCGCTTCGGGTCGTTGACCATGCTGGCGATTTTTTCGATGTCCGCCAAAATCAGATTGGCGCGCTTGTAGGTGGCAAAGCGGCGCGCAAAACCGATGGTCAGCGCGTCGGGACTGAGGACGCGTTCCAGTTGCTGCAGCACGCCGCGCGGTTCGTCGCGCCGCGCGGCCTGCTTGACGGCGCGGCGGCGCACAAACTCGATCAGGCGCGACTTCAGGTTGAAATGAGTCTCCCAGAGTTCGCCGTCATCCACGTTGTCAATGCCATCCCAGATTTTGGCTTCGCTGCTGCGCAGATGCCATCCCGTGCCGAGATGGCGATCGTAGAGGCGAAACATCTGCGGCGCCAGCCAGGTGGGGACATGGACGCCGTTGGTAATGTGTCCGATGGGAACCGCGTCTTCCGGTTTGCCGGGATAGAGCCCTGTCCACATGGCGCGGGAGACTTCACCGTGCAGTGAGGAAACGGCATTGGCGCGCCGGGAAAGCCGCAGGCCGAGCACGGTCATGCAGAAACGTTCGTCGCTTTCCGGGATCCTCGCGGCCCAGCGCCATGAAGCCTTCCTGGGAGAGACCGAGGGCCTCGCGCAGAGGCCCGAGGTGCTCTTCGACCAGATCGGCGTCGAAGCGATCGTGGCCGGCGGGCACGGGAGTGTGGGTGGTGAAGACCACTTCACGGGCAACGCGCGGCACGGCCTTCTCGAAGCCGATGCCCTCTTCTTCCATGCGCTGGCGAATCGCTTCGAGCACGGCAAATCCGCTGTGTCCTTCGTTCAGGTGCAGAACCCCGGGGTAATGCCGAGCGCTTTCAGAGCGCGCAGGCCGCCCACGCCCAGAAGCAGTTCCTGATGGACGCGAACGCGGCCGTCGCCTCCGTACAAACGCGAGGTCATTTCGCCGGTCTTCGGGAGTATTGCCTTCCACGTCGGAGTCGAGCAGAAACAAATCGCAGCGGCCCACTTTCACGCGCCACACTTTTGCGCGGATCGAACCATGGCGGGTATCGACCTGCACCATGACCGGTCTGGCCGTTTTTCCCGATGGCCGCTTCCATGGCAAGTTGGTTGACATCGGTTTCGAGGTATTCCTCGTGCTGCCAGCCGTCGCGATCAAGGCGCTGGCGGAAATATCCCTGGCCATAAAACAGGCCCACGCCGACCAGCGGGATGCCGAGATCGGAGGCGCTCTTGATGTGATCGCCGGCCAGAACTCCAAGTCCGCCGGAATAGACCGGGAGCGATTCGTGCACGCCAAATTCGGCGGAGAAATAAGCCACCGGACGGGGCCGCAGCACGCCGGCGTGGCGCGCGCCCCAGGTGTCGCTCCGCATCCTGGTACTCGCGCAGGCGGCGATAGGCGTAGTTGATCCGGCTGTGCAGGGCGAGTTCGGTGGCGCGCGCTTCGAGTTTCTCGAGCGGATACTCGTTCAGCAGCGAGACCGGACTGTGATTGAGCTGACTCCAGCGCAGCGGATCGAGATCGCGGAACAAGCTGGCGGAATCGTGGTCCCAGCTCCACCACAGGTTGCGGGCCAGCGCCCAGAGCCGCTCCTGGACCGGCGCGATGAAACGGTCGAGGGTGCGGGCTTCGCTCACCACGGGCGCAACCCGCTTCGCGGCCTCGGTGAGCAGACGAATCTCATTTTCCGGAAAGACCCGCGCCTCCACGGTTTGAACCACCAGAACGCCTTGCAGCACGCCGCGATCGATCAGCGGAACTCCCAGGAACGATTGGTAAGCATCCTCGCCGGCTTCGCTGAAGTACTTGAAGCGCGGATGGGTCCTGACCTGTTCCACCGCCACCGGGCGAACCTGTTCCGCGACCAGTGCCGGCGAGTCCTTCATTGACTGCCATGCGAAGCTTGCCGACGCATTCCCGGCGCAACCCGAGCGTCGCGGCCAGAACGAGATTGGCGCGGTCGGGCTCCAGCAAGATAGGCGGAGCAAACATCGGTGCCAAACCGTCGGGCAATCAGCGCCACAACGTTCATCAGGGTCTCGGCCGGCTTGCCGGGCTCCGCCGCCAGGTTCGCGATTTCGTCCCACGTCAGCACATGGCTGGCATCGAGAGAACAGGCAGCGTGGCTCTCTGAACGACTCCTGAACTATCTCATTCAGTCGATCCAATCTTGTCTCCATTTGCTCGAAGATTCCTAAGTTCCCGCAGCTCCAGGTTCTCGCAACCAGTCACCCAGTCGCCAGCCCAGCGACGGGAAACGGCTGAAAAAACCATCCCCTGAGCCATTCTATCGGGTGAAAACCGAACTACTCCATATCGGGATGCGAAATTGTTGATTACCACAGTGCTTCTCGGATGGCCAAATTGCAGCTCTTGGGCTTGCGCTATTCCCGATATATGAACCGAACTATGACTTTAATATCCGGTTCACGCTAAGTCCAATTCGAATTGTTGATGGGGTGCATTCGCTGCCGCAGGTCTCCATGATCAGATCGAGCAACCCATACGTAGCCGCTCCTACTGTTCTCTGGTCCATCAGCTTCAAAAAATGTGGTAGACGAAATGAGCGAAGAGAATTGCCAGCAGCAAGCCTCCGATGCCGCAAATCCAGAAGAGAAAATGCTCGGTCAACTTTGGGGAATTGATCTCCTTCTTGTCCATAAACTGAAGAATACTCCCTGGCCTCGTTGAATTACATGAGGACAACGGAAGAGACACCCGTAGCACAACACTCGCAGCCAATCAAAAGAAGCGGGTGATGCCCTCCTCCAAGACGAGCACCTTGTCTTTCACTCCGGCCTCCAGCGCTTCGCGCTCCAGCAACTGGAGCGGCTCTTCGATGGGCTCGTGCGACAGGCGGAAAGTTCCATAGTGCATGGGCACCATCCAGCGGGCTTTCAGATCGAGGAAGGCCTGAGTGGCGTCGGCGGGGCTGGTGTGCACGTTGCGGAACTGCGGCGGATTGTAGGCGCCGATGGGGAGCAGCGCTAGTTCGGGCGCAAAGCGGCGTCCGATTTCGCGAAAGCCGGCGAAATAAGCGGTGTCTCCGGCGTGGTAGACGGAGTGTTTGCCGCTGCGCAGCACGTAGCCGCCGTAGCCGCGGTGCGAATCCTTGAGAATGCGCGCTCCCCAATGGCGCGAGGGGACGTGAGTAATGTCGAGCGCGCCGTGGCGATAAGTGTTCCACCACTCCAGTTCGACAATTTCTTCGAAGCCCAGATCGGAGACCAGGTCGAACAAATGATGGGGGACGACAAGCGTGGGCGCGGTTCCGGTCTGGCGCCGGGTTTGCCGCGCAATGGTGCGCAGCGACTGGCGATGCAAGTGATCGAAGTGCGCGTGCGTCACCAGCACGAGGTCCATTGGAGGCAGGTCGCGCAGGTTCAATCCAGGTTGACGCAGGCGCTTTAGAACGAACAGCCAGCGCGCAAAGTTGGGATCGATGACGACGTTCTGTCCGCCAATTTGCAGAAAAAAGCTGGAGTGTCCGATGAAGGTAACGCCCAGTTCGCCGTTTGCGACCAGCCGCGGTTTGTGGGTCTCGCCGGTGCGAGGCGTGACCACGGAATGCCGCACCAGACGCGTGAACTGTCTCGCTCGCTTGCGCAATGCGCGATTTTTCAACGACGACTTTAACATTCTTTCGACCCGTACCTCTCGACTCCGCCGCCAAGCGGATCACTCCTCATTATCGGCTTTGTTTGCTCAACTCTCCAGTGCGTTTAGATGCTCTGGAGCCCGACGACGACGCACTGGCGGGCGGTTTCATGGGGCGGTGTCTTCTGGGGTGGGTTGACTTTTGCAGTGTAAACCATCGTGTTTTCCTTGACCGCCGCTTTGCTGGTCGTATCTAATCCAAACTTTGAAGAACTCAGTGGAGGAATCAAGCCGATGCGAGTCGCTTTTCTTGGTTTGGGAATTATGGGACGGTCGATGGCCGCCAACCTGGTCAAAGCCGGACACGAGGTCGCGGTCTGGAATCGAAGTGGCGGCAAGGACGTGGAAGGCGCACGCAGCGCGGCTTCTCCGGCCGATGCGGCTCAGGGCGCGGAAGTGGTGTGGATGTGCGTCTCCGACACCAAGGCGGTCGAGGGCGTGCTGTTTGGCGCCGGGCGGCGTGGAGCAAGTTCTGGCCGAGGGCATGATTATTGCGGACTCGAGCACGATTTCGCCTTCCGCCACTCTGCGCTTTGCGCGAGCGCGTGAAAGCGCGCGGCGTTGACTATGTGGACGCTCCGATGACCGGCTCGAAGATCGCCGCCGAAGCGGGGAGCCTGATTTTCATGGTGGGCGGCGACGAAGCCGTGCTCGCTCGCCTGCAGCCGCTTTTTCAGGCGATGGGCAAACAGGTCTTCCACATGGGCGAAACCGGCAAAGGACAGGCCACCAAGCTGGTCATGAATCTGCAGATCGCGCTCATCTACGAAGGCTTCGCCGAAGCGCTCACGCTCGCCGCCAAGCTGGGCGTCGAGGCGGAAAAGCTGGTGCCGCTGGTGCAGGCTTCCATGGTGCGCTCGGGAGTGGTGGACTACAAAGCTCCGTTCATTCTGAAGCGCGACTTCTCGCCCAACTTTCCTCTGCGGCTGATGCTCAAAGACATTCGCCTGGCGCTCGATGCGGCCAAGGAATCGCGTGTGCGCCTGCCTGGACTCGAGGCGGTGGAAGAGGTCTACGATGTCGCAGCCCAGGAAGGGCAGCAGGATCTCGACTACGCCGCGACCCTTACTCTGCTGGAGAAATGGGCGGGCGTGAAAGTGGAGAACGCGTCAAAGTAAGCTCGGCTGGACAGCCGACGGCGGCTGTCCCTGGGCGGACGGGCGAGGGCGCCCGTCCCTCCACTCCCGTCCGAACGCGAGCGCTATTCCTACTTCTTCGCCAGCGAGCGGATGTAGTTCACCAGGTTCCAGATGTCATTATCCTTGGCGCGGTCGCCTTCGGGAGGCATCTCGCCCTTGCCGTTCCGGATCACATGGAAGAGTTCACCGTCGCTGCGGTTCTTCAACGCGTCCGGATTGGTGAAGTCAGTGACATTTTTCACGTCCGAGGCCATGTCGCCCTTGCCATCGCCGTCTTTTCCATGACACATCGCGCAGTCGATGGCATACAGTTTCTTGCCCTTGGAGAGCGACTCCTCCGTCGGCTTGACGGGGTTTACTCGGTCGGTAGTCTGCGGCGGGACTCTTGTTTTCGGGGGCGGGTGCTTTTGCGGGGGGCTGATCGTTCTGCTTTTGCGCCCATAGCGCGAACACCAAAAAAAGCAAAACGAAAAGGACCAGCGGAGTTTTCTTCGCTACTTCTTTCGACACTCTGTTTTTCAACACACACCTCCCGTTAAGGAGCACGGTTGAAACACCAACCATACTCTACGACACCGGAACGTGCGCGCGAAAGGTGCGAGGTCACAGACCGGTGTGCGAGGAATCACCACTGGCACCGCAACCGCGACTCCCGATTGCTGGAGATCAAGTCGCTGGGTCACGAGCGCACTATGCTCGTAACCCCTTTATCCAGCGAGGATTACAGAAGTATTACAAAACGGTTCGCGCTCTCTTGATATTGTCAGCTTAGAGGGGATGTGGGGAGAAAAGACATGAGCCAGACAACACGCGAAGCAATGACCGAGACGATGACCGAAGCAATGACCGAAGCAGGAGAAGGCACCAATCGCAGGGACCGGGCAAACCGCGACGGCTTCAACTGGGGCACGGCGATCGCCATGGGCCTGTTTCATGTGGGCGCAGTCGCGGCGCTATTCTTCTTCACCTGGCCAGCATTTTTCGTCGCCCTTTTCTTGTGGTGGGTTTCGGGCAGCCTCGGGATCGGGATGAGCTATCACCGGTTGCTGACGCATCGCGGATACAAGACGCCGAAGTGGGTGGAGTACTTCCTGACCTGGTGCGCGACGCTGGCGCTCGAAGGCGGCCCGATTTTCTGGGTGGCGACGCACCGCATTCATCATCAGTTTTCCGACGAAGAAGGCGATCCGCACTCGCCCATCGACGGCAAGTGGTGGTCGCACATGGGGTGGATCATCATGGGCAAGTCGATGCATCACGACACCACCACCCTGGCCCGTTACGTCCCCGACCTGACCAAAGATAAAGTTCACGTCTGGCTGACCAAGTATCACTACACCTCCAACATTATTCTGGGCGTGATCCTGTTCGCGATTGGCGGATGGCCGTGGCTGCTGTGGGGAGTATTCGCGCGCGTCGTGGTCGGACTGCACTCCACCTGGATGGTGAACTCGGTCACACACCTGTGGGGATCGCGGCGCTTTGCGACCAAAGACCTCTCCACCAACAACGGACTGGTCGCCCTCCTGACCTTTGGCGAAGGCTGGCACAACAATCATCATGCGCATCCGGTTTCCGCGCGCCATGGCTTGCGCTGGTACGAAATCGACATGAATTGGTACGGCATCTGGACGCTGCAAAAGCTTGGACTGGCGCGGCACGTGTACAAGGTCGCGCTCAATAACCTCCCGCCCAAACCGGCCCTGCTACGGGATGTGAAGGCGGCTGGGGTGGTGGCGGCAGCTGCGGGCAACGACTAGAACTTAATGCGGAGAACGCAGAGAAAAGATCGCAGAGAAAGCTGGGGAAGGTACCCCGGTTTTTCTCTTTGTGCGGCATTCCCCTGCGACCTCTGCGTTCGCTCCGCGCCCCCTGCGTTTAAACATATTTCCCGCTAAAATCTCCCTGTGCGCATCATCAGCCGGCAGAAGGCGATCTATTTTTTCCTCTCGTTTGGCGTGTGCCTGGCGGCGCTGGCCGGTGCGGTCGGCAGCGGCTGGATCATCCTCAACTGGCGCGAGGGCATCAAGGTCTTTCTGGGCGTGATTTTCTTTGGCGCCATCGTCGCCGGCCTCGTCCTCAATACGATTTTTCTGGTCCGTGAAATTCGCCGCAACGAGCAGCACGACAGCTTCATCAACGCCGTCACCCACGAATTGAAGACGCCGATCACGTCCATCCGGCTCTACCTGCAAACCTTGCAGAGACGCGAGGTGGAAGAAGCCCAGCGGCGGGAGTTCTACGAGTTCATGCTGCAAGATACCGATCGCCTGCAGTACACCGTGGAGCAGGTGCTGAAGGCGGGTGAGGCGGCGCAGAAGAAAAGCCCGGCGCAGCGCTTGCCGGTGGAATTCAACACGCTTGTGCGCGAGTGCATGGAACTGGCGCGAGTGCGCCATCACTTGCAGGCCGCGAATCTCGACTACCGCGAATCGTCGTCTTTATCTGTGCAGAACGGCAACGGAGCGCAAGTGCTGGGCGATCCGGAAGAGCTGCGCACCGCGGTTTCGAACCTGCTGGACAATGCGGTGAAGTACTCGCCGGATGGCGTGCATATCTCGGTGGAACTGGATGCTTCCGATGAGGAGCGGGTGGTGTTGCGGGTGCGCGATCGCGGCGTGGGCATTCCGGAGCAGGAGTTGAAGCGCATCTTCAAGCGCTTTTATCGCGTGGCGCAGCGCTCACTCTCGCAAGTGAAAGGAACGGGGCTGGGATTGTTCATCGTGCGGTCGATCGCGCGCAAGCACGGCGGCCGGGTTTTCGCGCAGAGCGAAGGTGCAGGCAAGGGAACGACCGTGACCCTGGAACTGCCGCGGAGAGTAGCATGAGCCGGGTGCTGGTGGTGGAGGACGAGGCGCACCTGGCGCAGGGCTTGCGTTTCAACCTGCAGGCCGAAGGACACGCGGTGGAAGTTGCGGCCGACGGCGAGACGGCGCTGGACAGGCTGGTCGAAAAAAGGAGAACCCTTCGACGCGGTGGTTCTCGACGTGATGCTCCCGGGCAAGAGCGGCTTTGAGGTCGCGGGCTTGCTGCGCGAGAAGAAGAATTATGTCCCGATTCTGATGCTGACCGCCCGCGGGCGTCCGGAAGATGTGCTGGAGGGGTTCGCGGCGGGCGCCGACGATTACCTGGCCAAGCCGTTTGAGCTGGCCATTCTGATCGCTCGTCTGGAGAGCCTGCTGCGGCGCACTGTCTGGATGAAAGACGTCAGGCCGGCGGCTGAGAATCCCCCGTCTCGAAAAGCGCGAGACCTTGATTGGACAAGCGGGGATAGGACAAGCGGGCACCCGCCCGATACGTTCAGTTTTGCCGGCAAATCGATTGACTTCCAAGAACTGGAACTGCGCTCGCTGGGAAATACGATCCATCTGACGGTGATGGAGGCGGAGTTTCTGCGCTATCTGGTGCAGAGCGGAGGCCGGGTGGTCTCGCGCAAAGCAATTCTCGAAGAGGTGTGGGGATTGCACGAAGACACCGATACGCGCGCCATCGATAATTTTGTAGTGCGGCTGCGGAGGTACATCGAAGAGGATCCGTCGAGCCCGAAACATTTGCAGACGGTGCGCGGAGTAGGGTATCGGTTTGTGGCCGAGCCGGAGTAGGGATGTGGGTCAGCTTCGGAGGTCCGCACCTTCGACCGCCAAATGGTTCCTAGATAGCAGGCCACCAGAACGCTAAAAGCCAAGAGCCAATAGCCAAAAGCTCTCCATGTTAGATTCAAATCGTGCGCTCCATCCTGCAGAAACGCTCGCTGCGATTTGTGTTTGCGGCGAACGTGATCTCCATGCTGGGCAGCGGCATGAACTCCGCCGCGGTGGCTTGGACGATCTTGCAGCGCACTCACTCCGAAATGGCTTTGGGCACGTTCGCCGCTCTGCAAACCATTCCGGCCATGCTGATGCTGCCCTTCATGGGCGTCATTATCGACCGCGAAGACCGGCGGCGCCTGGTGATGATGCTGGATTTGGCGCGCGCGGCCGTCATTCTCGTGGTCACGGTGCTCGCCTTCCTGGGCCGCGTGCAGGTGTGGCAACTCTACCTCATGAATACGCTGGTGGCCGCGGGCTTTTGGATGTTCTGGCCGTCGATTACGGCGCTGATTCAGGAACTGACGCCCGTGGGCGCGTTCGTGCAGTCGAATACGCTTCTACTGGCTGGCGTCCAGGGCGGCTGGCTGATTGCCGGCGCGCTGGTTGGATTTGTCTATGAACACATTGGGCTGGGCGGGGTGCTGCTCATCGACGTGAGCACTTACGTCGTTTCTTTTTTGTGCTACTTCGCAGTGCGCCAGGGCCGGCATGTTGTGCCGCGAGCCGCCGCGCTTCGGCTCGAACTCCGGCACGATCTGGAGGCTGCGGAAACCGCGGTCGGGCGCTTTCTGCGCGAGATGCGCGAAGGGCTGGTCTTTCTGCGCGCGCATCGCGAGCGTGGTTTTTCTGGGTACAAGTTGGGCTTTGTTTCTGGGCGCGATGATGACGGGAGTGGTGGTCACCGCCCCACTCAGCGATCGCGTCTTTCACGCCGGCGCGACCGGCTACGGATGGTTGAACGGGGGATGGGGTGTGGGCGCATTCCTGAGCGCTCTTTATGCTCCGGCGCTGATTGGGCGGGTGGGAGCGCGCAGTGCGATTGCGCTTGCCATGTTGCTGCTGACATTTACGATGGCGCTTTCACCGTTTTCGCCGTGGCTGGCGATGGCCGTGCTGCTCTATGGACTGATGGGATCGGCGCGGGGCGTCAGCGGCGTCGCCATAATACCAGCCTGATGCAACAAGTGCCGCCGCATTTCATGGGACGCGTGCAGAACACTATCTATTTCTTTGGCACGTTTCTGCAGGTGGCACTGGGGCTGACGGTGGGCGCGATCGCATCGCGGATCAGCCTGGCAGCCGGGTTTGGCGCAATCGCCGCGGTGTATGCGGTCGCCTTTGGCAGCGCCTGCTGGCCGGTGAAAGCAACGCAGGCAGTGGCTTCGGTCGCGGAGTAGGGTTTGTGTAGAGCGGACACTCTTGTCCGCTGCCGTTGACGTTGATTTTGAAGTTGATCCTTCGAAAAACAAGATCAACCCCAAGATCAAAAGCGGCGGACAAGAGTGTCCGCCCCACACGAATTAAGGATGCTGTTATTCTTTCTCTTCTCCAGGGGAGCGTCCCTTCATGTTTGAGGACTTGCAAGGCCGGACGGCGGTCGTCTTCGGAGTGGCCAACAAGCGCTCGATCGCGTGGGCGATTGCGCAAGGGTTGCATGCCGCGGGCGCGAACCTCGCCATCACCTACCAGAACGAACGGCTGGAGCAGGAAGCCAAAGACCTGATTCTGTCGCTGCCGGGCGCGGAAGCTTTCATGTGCGATGTTTCGAAGGACGAAGAAATCACCCGGCTTTTCGAAACCCTGAAAGTTCGCTACGGCAAGCTGCACACCCTGGTGCATAGCGTGGCTTTCGCTCCGGCCGAAGAGATGAAGGGCGACTTCGTGAACACGACGCGCGAGGGCTTTCGTATCGCGCACGACGTCAGCGTGTATTCGCTGATCGCGGTTTGCCGCGCAGCGGCGCCGCTGATGGAGGACGGGGGCAGCGTTATCACCATGACTTACTACGGCGCGGAAAAGGTTGTGCCGCACTATAACGTCATGGGCGTGGCCAAGGCCGCGCTGGAATGCACGGTCCGGTATCTGGCGCAAGATCTGGGCCGGCGGAAGATCCGCGTCAATGCGATCTCCGCGGGGCCGATCAAGACGCTGGCCGCGCGCGGCATCGCCGGCCTGGGAGACATGCTGAAAGGACATGCCGAGCGCGCCCCTCTGCAACGCAATGTGGAAGTCGGCGAAGTGGGCAGCACCGGCGTGTTTCTGGCCTCCGACGCGAGCTCCGGCATCACGGGCGAGACCATCTACGTGGATTGCGGATACAACATTATGGGATTCTGAAAAGATGGCGCTCGCTAGAATCTGTGCTGGTGCGCTCTACAGTGGCATCCCTAGGGCTGCCACGTACCAGCCTTGCGCCAGGAATTGCTCGATTGCAAGCTCTTGAATGCCTTCCTGCACACGCAGTTCGTCGTTCAGGAAATGGTAGGAAACGGCTCCAGCGCCGCGGCCTGCATTATTATCATTATCGATGCGGTCGATGCGAATGCGATTACCCTCGCGATCGGCGCAGATCAGGCCCACTTTCAGATCTCGCTCAGCGGCTTTCCTGACGGTGGCTTCGGTTCTTGGAGTCATGGCAAAATTAGTATTTTCCGCGAAATAGGGCCTTATCGATGTCCGGCCAGAACTCTTTTAATACGTTGAACACGCCGTCCAAGCCCAGCTGCGTTCCCCAACGTTGATACGTTTTCACCCAGGGATTGGATTGTGCCGGGTAATACGCATTGCCGATGCCTGCGGCCGCTCCAGCCCCCACGATCTCCGACAGATTGAAGGTTCTGTTTCCGGCGTTGGTCCTGGTGATGAACAGCCGGCTTACCGCATAGCCGGTCCGCTTAACGAATCCACCTCTGCCCATGGTGTAGTATCTCGGGTCTTCTCTGGTCGCGGCTGGCACGATCGCTTCCGTCATGTAGTTCTCTATTCCGTTGTCGACAAAGATGTGCCAGTAGTACTTACCGTAGCCTTCAGCGCCTTGCCCAAAGGACGGCTGCGATTTTTCGGCCATCGAAATTCCCGCGAGCGCTCCCACGAAAATGAAATCGGAGTAGTCGAATGTGTCCTGAGTCGCCAGCCAGAGCTCACCCTTGAAATTCAGCGGAGGCAATTTCTCGTTGGCGCTGACGGCACGGTAATTGGGGACAATCCCCAGAATCCTCTTGGGTTGTTTTCCATACTGGTCACTCCGGCTAACTGGAATCTGCAGGCTTGGTTGCTGGTGTCGGCGCATCTGGCACGGAGGATTGTCCATCTGGTGTGGCGCTCGGTTGCTGGGCTTGGGTGAGCAGCGACACATGGTCCCACTCCGCTCCTCCTCGGGATTGTTCTCGCGTGATCGTTGGTTCCTGGGCTTGAACAGACGAGGTTCCCCACGTAGCCGCCAGCGACTATCGCCACGCAAAACAATCGAATTGTCTTCAAATCTTCCTCCACATTCGTATTTTCCCTTTCGGACCGTATCTGCTCCGCTCCGCTCTTCAAGCGATTCCTACTGAATCTTCAAGCTTGGATTGTCTGAACCGGCGTTTGGATGCACGCCGGCAAGTAGCGGGGAAACGGTTAGGTGAATCCTGGGCTGGAAGGCGTCAATCGGCTGCTTTCTGCTGCTTGCGAGCGTGTCTCCGTCTGCAAATAGCCGTGAACATCCGGCCAAAACTCCTTCAGCTCATTCCCAAAGGCGTCGATGCCCATCTGCACTCCCCAGCCGGTGAAACTCGACGAAAAACTACGATCAGAGGCGGGATAATAGACGTTGGAAATGGCTATGGCTGTTGCGTTGCCCGTAAACTCGGGAATGTTGAACATGCAGCCTCCGGAGTCTCTTCGGGCGACGAAAACACGGCTGATGGCATAGCCAAAGCGGTGTCACGAACCGAGCCCTTTCCCAATCGAAAATAGCGAGGATCTATTTTTAGGATCGTGGGGAAAACACCGCCCACCATGATATTGCCATCCACCTGATCGGCGAAAGCCGCGCCATACCGCTTCGCATATCCCTTCGCTCCCTGTCCGAACCCCGGATAAGAATTTTCCGCCTGGCGGATGCCCGCCACAATACCCACGATCGTGAATTCATACGGGTCGAAGGAGCCCTTCGCTGCCATGGCGAACTTCTCCTTCCAGGAGACCGGCGCCACTTGCGACTGACCATCCACCGTCAAGTAGTTCGGCATCACGTAAAACATCCGGTCGTCCTTTTTCTTCTGCGTATCTTGCTGGGCCGGGCTGTTCTGATCCTGAGGATTATTCTGGGCAGGCGGTTGGTCCTCGGGTTTGTCCTGCTTCGAAGGACTTGTCGCGGGCGGTTGGGTGGACCGAGCAGGGTCCGATGTTTGAGATCTGTGGGGCGTCTTTGACCTGCGCAAAAACTTGCAGAAGACAACATCGACAGGCCAGCACGCCTACAGCGCGGAATAGCTTAGTTTCAAATTGATTATGGCTCCAAATATAGTTGAGATGCGCCCCGGTCCAATGTTAGCAGTTCGCCATTCCGGTTACGGGTGCCGATGCAGCACGTGCACGGCGATATCCGGCCAGAATTCGCGGAACACGTTCGTCAGCATGTCCCGCCCAATCGCCCAGCCGTACTTAGTGGCGAGCGCTCCAGCAGTCCGAGTCTTGCTTGGGTAATACGCCACCGAAATTCCTTGTGCCATGCCCCTGCCTAGCACTTCGGAAGCATTAAAGCTGTTGTGGCCGTGATAGTCGGGCGTGATCAAGATGCGAGAGGCTGCGTAGATGCCGCGTTTCCAGAAACCGCCCTTACCCATTGCATAATAGCGTTCGTCCTGATGGAACACGGTCGGCAGGGCGAAGATAACGAGGTAATTGCCGTCCGTCTTGTCGAGATATCCTCGCCAGTAGTATCTGCCAAACCCAGCGGTGCCTTTCCCGAGTTGCGAGTGGGCATTCGTCCCCTCAGCCAGGAGTGAAGTGATGCCCACGAAGATAAATGACGAGTAGTCGAAGCTGTTCTGGGTCGCGATGATGAAGGCCTGCTTCGGCGTGGGCGGCGGCGGGATGCGCGCCGGCGCTGACCGCGCGGAAATTGGGCATGACACCAAGGATTCGCTTCGGTTGCTGCTTTTCCAGGCGAAACGCTCTTGCAGGCCGTACTCTGGCCTGCACTCTTCGCATCGGATTGCTTCGCATTGCTATCAGTGCTCGACGTCCCGGACTGTTCCGGCGACGAGTTCTGCTGCGGACTTGGGTGTATCGGGCAATGCAGTTTCAGTGGATTCCGCGGATAGGAACGAAGCAAGGGCTGAAGATAGGGCTGGCGCCAAAGCCAAAGATGAATCGCGCTCCGGGGAGGCAAGGTTGTGCTTCGGATCGGGTCCCGACGGCTTGCGATCCGCTCTGGCCGGCGCAGAGGGCGGCGACCGACAGTAGACAAAAAAATGCCAAATGCGTGCGTTTCAAGATTGCTTCAACTCCCTCACTTTTGATTATGCAGATACGCCCCGTCCGCAGATTTAACGGGTACACAGCTGGATTCTGCGCTTAGTTTCCCCCACTCGGTCGTCCTCCCACTCGCTCCAGGGTAATTTCCATGTTCCGATCGCGTTGCAAGCGAGGGAACTTCTCTCCCCACTCTATCAGTAGGATGCAGTTTGGTGCGAGCAAGTCGTCCAGGCCGAGCGTTTCCAGATCGCGCTGGGTATCGATGCGGTAAAGGTCGATGTGGTACAGGGTGGCGCGGGGTCCGCGGTATTCGTGGACGAGCGTGAAGGTAGGGCTGGTCACGTCCTCGGCGCGAGCGGCTTCGAACCCTTCCGCGATTCCCTTCACCAGGGTCGTCTTTCCCGCCCCGAGGTCGCCGCACAGCAGCACGATGAGCGGAGGAGACAGCTCGGCGGCAAGCTTCCGCCCGAAAGCGATCGTCTCCTCGGCGGAGTGAGTGATGGTGATGCTCTGGTCGTCATTCCGGAGGGTTCAGTATAGCGAAGCAGCCGCGAGCTGTCGGGCTTCGAGCTTCGAGCGAGCCGGTTGCCCGTGGCTCGCAGTTCGTAGCTCGCAGAGCTTAGGTAGACAGGCGCCGCAACTCAGCTCACCACCCGCGTCAGAATCCCGGCGGCGCCTGAATCTGCTCGGAAACCGGGTCCAGGAAACTGCGGTCCAGAGCGGAATCGAGCGCCATACGCAGCTTGCGGTGGTCGTCGTCGGCCAGGGCAATGAAGCGGAAAGGCTGCAGACACGCGCTCTGAAACTTGCGCGTCGGGTGCAGCATTTCGGCCATGCCGTGGATGGCGCCAGATCGGGTGTGGAAAGCGATCTCGACGAAATCTCCGGCAGAAAGCTCGTGCTGCAACTGCAGCAATCCGCCGTTGATCGAAATGCATTGGAGTTTTGCGCGCGCCCGCTGGCCGCCTTCGGCCATCACTGCGGCCGCGACCGATCCATTGAGTTGTACTCGGGGTGAACGCTGGTTGGAGTCGGTTTGGGGGAAGTGACTCATAGCCAATTGAACTATGCCATGGCCCAAACGGTTGCGGCAGATTACGAAAGAGCCTGTACACGGGCGTATGCTAAACGTGGGATCCACGTGGTTTCTGCCCGTTTGCCCAGGTTTGCGATAATAACGGCAGTAACTCTTCTGGCGTGGGCCCAAGAGAGTACCTTTGCGTAAGCCAGTAGGCACATTGATAAGACAACGTTTGCGCGATGTGAGGGCTCAGAAATATGCGTATTGCTAAAGGCGTCAAGACATGCCGTGGTGGCGGTTTGCTTGCTCGCGGGGCTGCTGACAGGCTGCTCGCGGGATCCGAACGTCCGCAAGCAAAAGTACCTGGAGAGCGGCCAGCGCTACTACTCCAAGGGCCAGTACCCGGAGGCTGAGATTCAGTTCAGGAATGCCATCCAGGTCGATTCGCGTTTCGCCGACGCCCACTACCAGCTGGCGCTGGCGGCGCTGAAACTGGAGCAGTGGCCAACCGCCTACCAGGAACTGACGAAGACCATCGAAATCCAGCCGGACCAATATGCCGCGCACCTTGACCTGGCCAACCTGCTGATCCTCGGTCGTCGGTTCAATGACGCCAAGGAGCATCTGGACCTGCTCCTGCAAAAACAGCCCAACAACCCCGAGGTGTACATCGCACGTTCCAACTACAACGCCGGTATGAATAACACTCCTGCCGCGCTGGCGGACATGCAGAAGGCGCTGCAACTGGACCCCAAAAGTTCTGACTCCTATCTGAATTTGGCCATGCTCCAAATGCACGGGCAACAATGGGACGCGGCGGAGGCGAACTTCAAGAAAGCGGTCGAATTCAGTCCCAAATCCACGATTGCGCTGATCTCGCTGGGAAATTTTTACCAGATTCGCGGACGATTTCCCGAGGCAGAAGACGTGTTCCGGAGGGCCATTGCGGCCGCCGCCGACGATCCCGGTCCCAGGCTCTCTCTTGCCCGCCTATACATGGCGGAGAACAAGCCCGGCCAAGCCGAGGAATTCCTGCGCCAATCGAAAAAGGACTTCCCGAATAATTCCGAGGGCTACCGCATGCTCGGAGGCTTCTATTATGGCAATAACCAGCTCGACAAAGCCACCACCGAGTATGCCTCGCTTTATAAAGACCATCCCAAGGACATGGTGGTTAAGAAGAATTACATTCAGCTGCTGATCCTGACCGACCGGATTGACGATGCCCGCAAGTTGAATGACGAAGTCGTGAAGGCGAAGCCCGATGACCAGGACGCCCAGATTTACAAGGGCGAGATCGAGATTCGCAGCGGCAAGGCCAGCGACGCGGTTAACACGCTGCAAGCCGTGTTGAAGAATGATCCAGATAACGCTGTGGCGCATTACCAGCAGGGCCTGGCCTTCGACGAACTGGGCAACACCAACCGGGCGGAAACAGAGTGGCGCGATGCCGTTCGATTGCGCCCTGACATTGTGGAAGCGCACCGCGCATTGGCGGGTGTAGCCATCCACCGGGGTGATCCCAGTGGCCTCGCGCAGGAAGCGGACCAGATCATCGCCCTACTGCCAGATGCTCCGGACGGATACCTGCTGCGCGGTATAGCGGACATCGATCGCAAGCAGTTCGCCACGGCGGATGACTATATTCATCGCTCTCTCGAAAAGGAGCCCAACAATCCTGCCGCTTATGTGCAGTTGGGCAACCTGCGGATGGCACAGAGCCAGTATGCCGAAGCGCAAAAAGCCTATCAGCAGGCGCTCGATCAGGCTCCGAATTCCAGCGACGCACTGGGCGGCGTGCTCAACGCAAACCTGATACAGAAGGAACCCGACAAAGCCATCGCCGCGGCCAAGGCGCAGTTGGCCAAGTATCCCAAGAACGCCGGCTTTCACATCATGCTGGGCCAACTTCTGATGGAACAGAAAAAGGACCTAGCGGGGGCAGAAGCGGAATTCAAACAAGCCTCCGACTTGGATAAGAAGAACAGCGATGCGCTGGTTAAGCTCGGCGCTGTGCAGAACGAACGCGGCGCCACGGATCAGGCGCTCCAGACGTATCTCGATGGGTCGAAGATCAATCCCAAGGAGATCGCTTTCTACCTGCTGGCGGGTGGCATCTACGAGAGCAAGCAGGATTGGGACCACGCCAAGCAGCAGTACCAGAAGGTGCTTGAGATTCAGCCGGAAAATCCACTGGCCTCCAACAATCTTGGCGTACGTGATGCTGGAGCAGGGTGGCAATGTGGACGTCGCTTTCGCGATGGCGCAGACGGCGCGCCGTCAGCTTCCCGATAATCCAAACTCTGCCGACACCCTGGGCTGGGCTTTCTACCACAAGCACGTCTATACGTCCGCCATTGGCCTGTTCAAAGAAGCGGTGAAAAAGGAACCGGACAACGCGCTCTTCAACTACCACCTGGGACTCGCGTACGCCAAGAGCGGTCAGGCCGCGCTGGCCCGCCAACAACTGGACCGCGTGGTGAAGCTCAAACCGAACTTCCCGGATGTTGAGGAACTACGGCGGGCGGTGGCCGAGGCGAAGGGGTAGGATCGAGGCTTAGGAAATGTTGGCTACAACCACGTGGTCTCCGACGGATGTCAAGGTGTTGGTACTGGTGCCAACATTTCGGGTAGCGTCCTAATAAGGCCACTACCGGAATCCCGGTAGTGGCCGAAAAATGTGCGTTCAAGAAAAACTGTGAATCATTGCTTTTCCCCAGTGCCCGCCGCATCGTCAAGACACGGGATCGAATCATCAAGAACTGACTGCCCTAAAGAACCTGCTCTCGCAGGCTGACCGTATTCTTGAGACGGCTCCTGCCCTACCAGAAGTCCTGAAACACTCCTGCACATCAGGCAAAAAGAGAGTAGGATAGCGGCGAAAACACGGCTATAAACGCGATCTCCCGCTGACAGGCGGAGGCGCATAACCTTGGTTGTGAGTGACCATGCCGGTTATACGGGGAGGTGTGCTCACAATGCAAGGGTTGATTTCGTGTCCGAGGATGATGTAAGTGTACATCCTCGACAGGATTCTCATGGCTGACGATTTTGCCTAAATAAGTACTTCGCTCCCGTACTCCTTGAAATGTTTGCTCTAGCGTTTGCCTTTGCGTGCGTTGATGCAATTGTGGCTGGAAAGAGCTTGGCGCTCGTGGTCCGGTTCCTTAGTAGTGGCACTTGTTTTGTCTTCCTGTGGTTTCAAATGGCCCTGGGTCAAAGAGAAAATTGCAGGCCTTAGCGTGCGAACCAAGATCGCGGACTGGCTAGAGAGTTTGGCAAGGCGCATAAATCCTGCGGTTTTATCACAAGACAAACGCACTGGGACATTAACAACAACATTGAATAAAGCTGGCGCTCGGTTATCCTTTGACGTTGTTGGCGATTGTTCAATGAGTGATGATCCGGCGGGGCCGGTGGAAGTACGGTTACAGTCACGGGGTTGGAAAGGACTTCAATCCATTTAAGGCTCGACATTCTGATGCGCTTGATGGAGTGGATAAATGGTTTTGGCCTGAAAGGCACGGCTTTGGGCGTGATGCACAATCGAACTGATCACACCGTTGTTGGAGAGCCAGCCACGTACACTGCCGGCCAATAAGAATGCGGGCTTTAGCCCCTGGGCAGGGCCGGATGTTGTGCCGGTTTGGAAGGGGAGCTGCCTTGTCCAGAAGCGCCCATTTTGCGACTGCTCCTCGCGGGAGTCCATGCGTAACGGCTCCAGAAAGCCTTCGCCAAAGCCAACGTCGGCCAGCCAAGGCATCCTGGCGAGATCGACGCTTGCATGGTTCGAGGTGATCGAATTCGGGGCCATAGCTGCCGTCATTCGCGCGCGACTCTAGCGCTGCACAAACGATGTACTCACTGATCGAGATCGCGATTCGCGCTCACACGGTGAAGTCGCTACCGATGCAGCGTAGCAGGAGCGTAGCGGTGTCTCAGTCTTTATCGACAGCCCATCATATCTATTGGAGCATGCGCGTAGTCTATATCCGCACCGAAAGCATTCTCTATCGCATCCAGATTAGACCCTGTTGGCCGTCTGTAGTGATCTGCACTCGTAGGAGCGATTGGCGCAATCTTCCAAGAAATCCTTGCCCAACATCATCTCGCTCGTCGTCTAGGTAAGTAGACAACAGCTTCGTATCCGCGTCAATTCCGACCACGTCAATATCGCCCTATCTCTTCGAGTTTCCTTTTCGTTTGACGTTCTTAGCCTTCATCTCCAACAAGCACAGATTTCATCACACTGCAAACAGCGCACTTTGAGATGCAGACAGCGCGTTATGTAGCTCTCGCACTCGCATCAATGTCCGCTAGTAGTTTTACGACATATTTATAGCAATTCATCCAAGCATATAGTAGCGCAGATATAATAGCCTTAGATCTAGCAGCTAATGACTTGTTGCGCGGAGTACGGTGGTCGAGGCTATTATATTGACTTTATACCATAGCCGCTTTATCATATCAAGATCAATCTGTAGAACGCGTGGAATTGCGAGGTGAAGGGGGCAGGATGGACGGGGATTAAGATTAGTTCCGAATGATGATATTTTCTAGCTGCTGAGAGGTTGGCGAGACGCAGCATCTCGCTTATCGGTCAAAATTCTTTCTGGCGCATTACAAATAACATACTCATGCGTGCTATACGATGCGAGGGATCAGCGCGTAGCGTCTTCGCTCCAGCTAAAATCAAGAGTCTCGCGAATCTCAACGTCACAAGATGCGTCTTTAGCTTTCTGGTTGTAGCGCAGAAGAGGCTAGATCCCAGAGGTCTAGAAGCGACTCTGCGATTGACGCAGTTCTGAAAGACTTTAGACTTCTCATAAGCTCCTCTAGTGAGTTGATGTACTCGTAGAGAAATAAGCAATCATCATTCACAGCTATCATCGTATCTTTTTCTATTCGTAATTAAATCACAGCTGTCTATCGCAGAGTAGAAATGAACTTCTCACAAAACTGTTTAGCTGTGTTCGTCTTTGCTATTGCTCTGACTAGCTGTGACTCAGTCAAAACTCAGAGCACAGCAGTGTAGCAGCCCTATCAGCGTTTCATATCTATCTCAGCAATCGCAGTCTTGCTCTACATATCATCGGACTGGATACTATGCCTTGGACACTAAATCAGGAAGCAAGGCCTTCACAAAGAACATATTAGGACACTTAGGTAGTATGCCCAGTGCGCCTCGCGGACCCAAGTTAGCTAAGTAATCGTTCCTATTTCTACGTAAGTCGAACTCCCTTGATTCTGAAAAGGCAACGTCGCCAGGAAACGACCTATAACTCCAATGCCATCTAGATTTTGACTTTAACTCCTTTAAACCCAAAGATTTGGGCCTGTTTTAGTCTGTAAGTCTATGATTTCAATAGCTAGGGAGGGGGGAGGGGGTACCACCAGTACCAATCAGTAAACATGTCGAATGCTAAGTCAGCCCCAACGTCATACCGGCAGTTCTTCCTGCATCCATCCGCCAGCGGCTTCAAGCTTCGGATTCGCCGGCGAGATCCAGAACCAGCTTTTCAAGGACCATCCGTTTGCTGGTAGGATTCGAGCGCAGCGCCAGATCGGCTTTCGCAACCAGGCGAATGGCGCGCGTCAGTTCGCGCTTCGATTTGTAGCGCCGCGCCTGCCGGATGATATCGTCGGCGGCAAACGGCGGCACGCGAAAGCCCTGCCACAATGCCGCCCACAGCATGCGCTGGTCGCGCACGTTGCGCTCCAGGATGACCAGCATCTGGCGAAAGGTCTTGGCCAGCATGTAGAGATGGCCGATGGCAGCTTCTTCGCCGTCGCCGGTCGAAAGCAGCGCATCGAGGATTTCGAGCGCGCGCACGCGGTCTTTCGAGGAAATCGCGTCGGTCAACTCATATAACGAACGCTGTTTCGCGGCGAGCACCATGGTCTCGACGTCACCGAGCGTGATTTTTTTCTTTTCGCCGACGTAAAGAATCAGCTTCTCCAGTTCGTTCGACACCATCATCATTTCGCCGCCCAGCGCATCCACCAACTCGCGGGCGCCGTCGGCGTCGATCTTGACTTCGCGTGTAAGGCAATACTCGCCAATCCAACGCACCGCTTCCCCCTCTTGCACGCGAGACAGTTCGACAATGCCACAGAACGGGCCGAGGTCTTCGCGGATCTTCTGGTAACGGTCTTTGTCGGTCATCTCCATGCGGCGCGCATCGGCGGGAATGCTGATGTGATCGGCAACAAATATCAGAAGCGCATCGGGATTGGGATTCTTGCAGTAGGCTTCGATGGCTCCAATTTTTTCTTCGTTGGAGCCGCGGCCAAACAGCGTCTTCACGCCGCGCACGAAAAATACCTGAAACGGCGCCATCAGCGAGGGCGTGCGGGCGCGATCCAGAATTTCGTTCAGCGAAGTCTCGGCGAGGTCGAACTCAAATAAGCCGAAGTCACGCGAGTCGGGCGCGACCAGGTGCTCGAGAATGGCGTCGCGGCAGCGCTTGCGAAAAAACGCTTCATCGCCCACCAGCACATAAGCCGGCTTCAGCTTGCGCGACTCAAGTTCGGAGAAAAAGCGATCGGCCTGACTGAAGGCGCGCATCATCAATAGTCCTCCAACATCAGTAGGCCTCCAGGATATTAGCCACCAGCGTACGCGCAAAATCCCTCGACAAGCGATCGACGGCCGGAGAGTCTTCCTGAAAAAAACTGGGGAGATTGCTCGATATTTCGTATTGATCGTGAAAAAGATAGGAAGGATTCTCGAAGATCACCTTGCCCTGGCGGTCGGTCAGCGTGACCTGAACGCTCACGGTGACCAAAGCGCTGACTGCGCGTCCGGACGTGGAATCGTAGACCAGCGGATTCGCCGACGCCGATAAAACCGTCGCCTTCAGCACCGCATCCGCGTCGCCATTGGCTTCGTGGATCACATGGTACTGGGTGCGGGCGTTGAATTCGCGCACGACGGCGTCGGTCAGCAGTTGCTCGATTCGAAACGTCTGGCTGTGGCTCACGAAGCCGGGAATCGCAATGCTGTGGATATTCTGCGGCAGGTCGAACGCATTTCCGGCCCGGTGGTAGCCGCAGCCGCTCGTTATAGATATCAATATCAATGTCAAAGCCGAGGCCAGACCCACTCCGAGCGCAATTGCGGCTGCCAGCTTGGGTGTGGCGCGGACACTCCTGTCCGCGGCCTTTGCTTTTGCTCTCCCGGGCCGCCGACACGATTGTCCACGCCACACCGATCGCTTCGCCGTCCATCGAATCATTGAATCTGACCTCTCGGCCGGGATGCGGTCATGGTCTCGGCGCATTCGACCGCGGTCAAGGCGGCGACGCGCAGGTTGTCGGTAGTTGCCCAAAGCCACGCGCCGTTCTTGTGATTGGCGTCGTTGGTGATCGCGACCTGGATGTCCCCCTGACCGGCAGCGCTCACGTTGGTCGGCGTATCTTCCGGGCTGCCGCTCACCA
The DNA here is from genome assembly GCA_963794365.1 of uncultured Acidobacteriaceae bacterium. Lineage (GTDB taxonomy): Bacteria > Acidobacteriota > Terriglobia > Terriglobales > Acidobacteriaceae > Acidiflorens. The sequence continues at coordinate 10,544 of CAWCDV010000029.1, read as the reverse complement.
CCACGTGCTCTCCCGCCAGCGCCCGCGACAAATCTGCGATTGCGACCGGCTTCTCCATCTCCAGGTAGACCGAAAAGCCGTGCCCATGGAAGACCGGCGCCTGCAGCACCTGCAGCGAAGGCTCGGTTGCGCCGCGGGCAATGCGCCGATAGTGCTTCCGGATTCTTTGCGACACCGCATCCAGCGCCAATTCAGATCTCTGTCCGTAGCGCGGCACCATGTTGAAGGCCACCTGGATGTCGAACACATTCTTCGGGAGCTCCTGGAAGGAGAGCAGATTCACCGTCTGCTCGTGCAGTTCGTCCATACCCTTCTGGCCGTTCTCCGACGCCGGTTCAAACACGGTCGCGACCATGCGCTCGATTTTGGCGCCTTCTCGCGGCCTTCTCGCTGCGCAAGGCGAGCAACGCGAGGACCGTCGCCGCGGGATGGGCCACCACCACCGGGCCCGGCTGCAACTCCGGAGCAATGGGCTGGCCGGTCTGCCGCTCGATCCAGGGCGAACGGACCGACGCTCCCGCTTCATCTTCCAGCGCGTACGTGAGATCCACGATGGTATCGCCCAAGTCGCGCGCTACCTTCCAGTTATTGCGCGTCGAGCGCGGGTCGGAAGCGAAGAAGGCGAAGTCCACGCGCTCGAACTGTTCCGAGCGGATGCTCTGGATAAAGCTCATCTCGTCGCCGACCGCTTCCAGTTGGCCGAGAGACTCGTCGTCATCGAGCAAGCGGACATCGACGGCGGGAAAATTCCGTTCGCGCAGGATTTCGGCAATCTCTTTGCCCTTGAGCGATGCCGCGCCCACAATCGCCACGCGATAAAGATTCGTGCCGCGCAGATCCGCCTGCGAGCCGGCGGATTTGGAAAGGGGAGTTTTCGAAAGGGGACTCATGGAGTCTGAGATGCCTCCCGGTACGCCGGAGGTGCAGGCGGGGTCTTGCGTCGGAAGATCCACTGCAAGCGCCACAGGACGCCGGAAGCCATGTATAGAATCGCGATGGCAAAAAGCGCCGGACGGGAAAAGAACCAAATCGACGCGCCGACCACGCCAAGCAGCACAATCAGGCGGAAGGGATGCCGCGAACGAAAATCGATATCCTTGAAGCTATAGAAACGCCACGTGCTGACCATCAGATAACCGACCACGACGACCATCATCAACCAGCTCAAAGCCGTCCACCAGGAAGTCACGGGCTCTCCGGCGGAGTAGTGGACGACGGCCGCAATCACTCCGGCCCCGGCCGGAATCGGCATGCCCACGAAATATTTCTTTCCCGGACGTCCCGGATTCGAAGGCTCAGGATTCTTCGCAATATTGAAGCGCGCCAGGCGGCTCGCGCCTGCAATAAGGAAAGCGAAGCAGGCAATCGAGCCCCGCTGCGTGATCTTCAGGTGCAGGTCAGGGGTAATCGCGCCCGATCGGCAACAGATGAAAGCCCCACATCCAGGCGAGCAGCGCCGGGGCAACGCCGAAGGTAATTACGTCGGCCAGCGAATCGAGTTCCCTGCCGAAATCGCTAGCGGTGTGCGTCATCCGCGCGATGCGGCCGTCCAAACCGTCGAACAATACGGCAAAGCCGATGGCCATCGCGGCGAAGTCCATGTGCCAGGGTTCAGCCGGGCTGCCATGCACGGTCTGCAAAATCGCGTAGAACCCAAGCGCGATATTCGCCGTGGTGAAGAGCGAAGGCAGTATATACATGCCCTTGCGCAATTTTCCCCGCGGATGGTCCGATTCCCGACGATGCGGCTCTAGCTCTTCCATGTTCCTGGCTCTATTTCATGTTCCTGCCTCTTTCATTTCCAATGTTCCTAGCTCTTTCATTTCAATGCGCCTCCCGCTCCCCGGCCATGCCGGCATGAATCGCCTGCGCGACCGGCTGCACGACTGGCAACCAGGCAAGCACCGTGGCGCCTCCCTTGACCCGATCGCCGGGCTTCACCTGGATCGCGGCATCGCGATCGAACAGAACATCCACGCGAGAGCCAAACTTAATGAGCCCAACCCGCTCGCCACAGGCCACGTGGTCTCCCACATTAAGCTTGAAAACGATACGGCGCGCGATCAGGCCGGCAATCTGCTTGAAGATTACGGTACGGCCTTCGCCTTCCACGGTGACGATGTTCTGCTCGTTCTCCTCCGCCGAATGCGCTCCCATGGCGTTGAGGAACTTGCCGCGCTGATAGCGCACCTCGCGGATCACGCCTGCAATCGGCGAACGGTTCACGTGCACATCGAAGACGCTCAGAAAAATGCTGATCCGGTTGCGCATAGTTCCGACGGAGGTTTCGACGGAAGCTTCGACGGAAGTTCCGCCAGAAGCCACATCGGAAGCCACGACCGAAACATCGGTCACCTTGCCGTCTCCCGGGGAAACCAGAGGGACGCTGGTGCCAGAAGCTTCGGGAATCTGGCGCTCCGGATCACGGAAAAACCACAGAAAGAAAGCGCCCAGCAGCAACACCGGGACGGCGTAAGGCCAAGCTGCCAGCCACGCGATCACGCCCGCAGCCAGAACGCAGCCCGCACCGTAGAAGTAGCCGTCACGCACCATAGGAATTCAGAATGATTATAGAGCGAGGCAGCGATATTCTACATAACTGCAATAAAAAAAGGCGCTTAGACGCGCCATGGATAATTGCATGAATCGGGATAGGCCCTGCGTTTTACCGTCCTTCGGGCGCGATTACCCGCCCTTTAATCTAGGCAGACTGCCGATGAACCTGCTGCTCCAGACTCTGCATCTGGTCTTTGAGGCGCAGCTTTAGTTTCTTCAGCCGCACTTCTTCCAGTTTTTCGTCGTCTGTGAGGTATCGCTTTTGTGTGAGGGATTCCAGCCGTTGGGAATATTGCGAGTGCTCCTGAACCAGTCGCTGGAACTCGTCGTGACCGGTCAGGAGTTGCTCTCTTGGAGTCAGCATCCTTGCCAGACCTCCTGCTGTCTATTACTACACGGTCAAAAGTAGCACAGGGGTCGGTAGGGTTCAATGAGATTTCATAGAGAAATTTCCACCGTTAGCAGGCGGACATGGGATGCGACAGTCGCACAGGAAATGGTGCAATGCCATCGCCGCGCCGTGGCAATTGCTCCCTGTTTCCCATGGTCCCACGTTTTGCCGAATTGAAACTAGGGCAGTTAACTACGGGAACACTTCGTTGACAAGGGCGTCGGCGCTGGGCTATCCTTAAGCTCTTTGGAAGTCCTGCGGCTGCCCGCCTGGAACACCTAGCGCGCGTTCTGCGTGGATTGATGGGGCACTCAGCGGTCTTCATTAAGTTCTTTAATTTCTGGGAGATTTCCGATGTCAACCTATTTCCCCAAAGAGGGAGATATTGCGCGCAAGTGGTTTGTGGTGGATGCCAGCGGGCTTCCGCTCGGCCGCCTCGCCTCGCGCGTAGCCCGCATTTTGATGGGCAAAGAGAACCCCAAGTACACGCCGTTTATCGACACCGGCGACCACGTGGTCATCATTAACGCGGAGAAGATCAAGATCACCGGCATGAAGGCCGATCAGAAGGTCTATCATCGCTACACCGGGTATCCCGGTGGACTGCGCTCGGAAGAGATGAAGAAGCGGATGGTCCGCAAGCCGGAAATGGTGATTGAAGACGCCGTGTCGCGCATGCTTCCCAAGAACAAACTGGGCAAGCAGATGTTTACCAAGCTGAAGGTTTACCGAGGCGACAAGCACCCGCACCAGGCGCAGAAGCCGGAAGCGAAGGTGTTTGCGTAGGAGCAGCTGCGGGCCTCGGGCTGCGAGCGAGCAAGACCGATTTTAGATTTTCTCGGAAAGGTTGATAAGCCAAACGCTTCATTCTTCGCGCACGCGGTGCTCGAAGCTCGAAGCTCGGGGCTCGAAGCTAACCATGGCAGAAATTGTTCAATACTACGGAACCGGACGCCGCAAGGCGGCGATCGCGCGCGTTTTTCTTCGTCCTGGCAGCGGCGAGTTCAAGGTCAACGGCAGAGCGTTCGACGAATACTTTGTGACGCCCGCGCAGCGCATCAGCGCGAAGTCGCCGCTGGTCTCGACCGAGACCACGGCCAACTTCAACGTGCTGGCCAACGTGTGCGGCGGCGGAATCGCTGGACAAGCCGATGCCGTGCGCCTCGGCATCACGCGCGCGCTCATGGAATTCAACGCTGAACTGCGCAAGAAGCTCAAGGCCGAAGGCATGGTGACTCGCGACCCGCGCGCCAAAGAGCGCAAGAAGTACGGACAGAAGGGCGCAAGAAAGCGCTTCCAGTTCAGTAAGAGATAGTCGATGGTCGTTAGTCGATGGTCGTTCGCGAACGACTACCGACCAACGGCAAACGACTGGATTTAGGGTGTTCAAATTCATCCCCCCACCTCCCCTGAGGCGGGGTGGACGGGAATGGCAATCCGGGGCCTTTTCGTGTCCGGATGCAGACCAACTGAGGAGGTTGATTGGCAAACATCACGATGAAGGAGTTGCTCGAAGCTGGCGTTCACTTCGGGCATCAGACGAAACGGTGGAACCCCAAGATGAAGGAATTCATCTTTGGTGAGCGCAATGGTATCTACATCATCGATCTGCAGAAGACGCTGAAGATGTTCAAGGAAGCGTCGAAATTCGTGCAGGACCTGGCCGCCGAGGGCAGAATCATACTCTTCGTTGGCACCAAGCGCCAGGCACAGGACGCAATTGCCGAAGAAGCGCAGCGCTGCTCGATGTTCTACGTGAACCAGCGTTGGCTGGGTGGCCTGTTAACCAACTGGGTAACCGTGCAGAAATCCGTGAAGCGGCTCAAGGAACTCGACGAAATGGCCACCGATGGCCGTTACGATCTGCTTCCGAAGAAGGAAGTGATCAAGCTCGAGCGCGAGCGCAAGCACCTGCAGGCGAATCTCGCCGGCATCAAGAATATGACGCGGCTGCCGGATGCGATCTTCGTGATCGATTCGAATAAAGAGCAGATCGCGGTGCGCGAATCGCGCAAGCTGGGCATCCCTGTGGTCGCCGTGGTCGACACGAACTGCGACCCAAGCGAAGTGGATTACGTGATCCCGGGCAACGACGACGCGCTGCGGGCGATCCGGTTGTTCACCTCGAAGATTTCGGAGTCGATTGCCGAGGGCGTCCATGCCCGGGACGACAAGCAGACGGCGGATATCCAGGCGGCGGCAGAACCCGAGCCGATCGTCGCAGCGGCCGCCCCGAGCGCTGAAGGCCTGCTTGCCGAAGTCGCAACTGAAGGCGCAATTGCCGCTGCGGGCCCCGACGGCACGGGCGTCGAAGGTGAAGAGATCCGCATGGAAGACGTGCTGGGCAAGGGCACGCGCAAGCGTCCCTCCGCCGCCACGGAAGACGTCGACGAGTTGCAGGCCGAGACGCGCCGGTTCTAGCTTGAGTTCTGCATCGAGTCTCGTATCAGGGTATCGCTTTAGGTTCGTATCAGGGTATCTCTTTGGCGATACCGCTAGCCGTTCGAGATTAGACGCCCCTTTAGGGGCTGACTTGTGAATTCGCGACCACTACATCTGACCCGCGCAGTTCGACTGTGCGCGGGTCGAGTTTTATAACAGCAAGTTTCAATCGAAGGACAAATTCCGAATGAGCACCACTATGGCAAATATTTCCGCTCGCCAAGTAAAAGAGCTCCGCGAAAAAACCGGAGCACCGATGATGGATTGCAAACAGGCCCTGACCGAAGCGAAAGGAGACCTGGAACTAGCGATCGTCCTGTTGCGCAAAAAGGGCGTTTCGGTCGCAGCCAAGAAAGCGGCGCGGGTGACGAGCGAAGGTTCGGTGGGCTACTACATTCACGCCGGCGGCAAGATTGGCGTGCTGGTCGAGGTCAACTGCGAAAGCGATTTCGTCGCGCGCACCGACGACTTCAAAGAGCTGGTCCACGACATCGCCATGCACATTGCGGCGAGCGATCCGAAGTTCGTCCGGAAAGAAGACGTTACGCCGGAAGCCTTCGAGCGCGAGAAGGACATTTATCGCGCCCAGGCCGCTGCCACCGGCAAGCCCGCTCCAGTGGTCGAGAAAATCGTGACCGGCAAGATGGAAAAGTTCTATGAAGAGGTCTGCCTGCTGGAGCAACCCTTCATCAAGGACCAGACCATCAGCATCTCGCAGCTGATTGCGGCCAAGGTCGGCAAGCTCGGCGAGAACATCGCGGTTCGACGTTTCGCCCGCTTCAAAGTTGGCGACGCGACGGCTACTGTCGCCTTCGTCAGCACGAAACCCGACAACCCGCCCGATGAGGGTGGTGCGGCGTCTGCGCCGGTTGCCAAGTAGCAGCCGAATTATTCAGGGGCGCTGCGGCGCCCCTTTCGTTTATGCTCTCGCAAGAGCGCTTCGTCGGTTGCACCAACAACCTGTCATCCTGACCCTGAGCGCAGCCGAAGGGGAAGGACCTGTGCAATTGGGTTGCTGCGAAAAGGAACTGAGGAGTCTCATGTCTGAACCGATCTTCAAGCGCATCTTGCTGAAAATCTCCGGCGAGGCCCTGGCCGCCGATCAAGGTTTCGGCATCGACACCGCCCGCATTCATGAAGTCGCGGCTGAACTTGCGGAAGTGCGCAACCTCGGCATCGAGCTGGCCATCGTTGTAGGCGGCGGCAATTTCTTCCGCGGGGTTGCGGACCAGGCGAGGAACATGGATCGCGTCTCCGCCGATCACATGGGCATGCTGGCCACCGTCATCAACTCGCTGGCGCTGCAGGACGCGCTTGAAAAACAACACGTCTTTACCCGCGTGCAGACGGCCATCGAGATGAACCAGGTTGCCGAGCCCTTCATCCGGCGCCGCGCCATACGGCATCTCGAAAAAGGACGCGTAGTCATCTTCGCCGGCGGCACCGGCAATCCGTATTTCTCGACCGACACGGCCGCCTCGCTGCGCGCCATGGAAATCAAAGCCGATGCCATCCTCAAAGCCACCAAAGTCGACGGCATCTACGACGCCGACCCGATGAAGGTGAAGGATGCCAAGAAGTTTTCGCAACTCACCTACATGGACGTTCTGAAGCAGGGCCTAAAGGTGATGGACTCGACGGCCATTTCGTTGTGCAAGGACAACAATCTCCCCATCATCGTTTTCAATCTGAACCAGCGCGGCAATATCCGCCGCGTCGTGCTCGGAGAGAAGATCGGCTCGCTGGTCAGCGCGTAGGATAAGAGGTCAGAGGTTAGAGGTCAGATTGCAGAGGTAAAACCAAGCATATCCCCAGCGGTTCTAACCTCTGCAATCTGACCTCTAACCTCTGACCTTCGTCAGGGTTTATAATTTACGGTTTTGATTTCAATGCCTACTAGGAGCCCCGAGCTATGGCTCATCCTGCCCTGAAAGAAGTCTACGCAACCCTCAAGACGCGCATGGATAAAGCGGTGGAAGACTTCCGCCGCGAAATGACCGCCACGCGCACCGGGCGAGCCAACGTTCACATGCTCGACACCGTTTCCGTCGACTACTACGGGTCGCAGATGCCGCTCAACCAGATCGCCCAGATTCACGCGCCCGAGCCGCAAATGATCACGGTGCAGCCGTTCGATCCGTCTCAGCTTGGGGCGATCGAAAAAGCCATCCGCAGCGCCGACCTCGGCCTCAACCCGATGAACGACGGCAAGTTGGTGCGCGTGCCCGTGCCCGCGCTCACCGAAGAGCGGCGCAAGGACATGGTGAAGCACCTGCACCGGATTCTCGAAGAGCACCGCACGGCGGTGCGCAACATCCGGCGCGACGGCAACGAGGCCATCAAGAAGACGCTGAAAGACAAGAAAATTACCGAGGACGACGAGAAGCGCGCGCTCGACGAAATCCAGAAGCTCACCGACGACGAAATCAAGAAGATGGAAGAGATGAGCAAAGCCAAAGAAAAAGAAGTGCTGGAGTTCAAGTAATTACCATATGGAGAAAGCGTCACCTCAGCTCAAGCGCCGGGCTCCGTGTTGTCGTCCCTGACAGAGCGCACCGCCATGCAGATATCTTATGAACTGACGGAGAAGGATTGAACGTGCCAGCTACCAGTTGCCAGTTGCCAGAGAAATCCGGGTTGGGTCCATTGGCAACTGGATACTGGCAACCTGCTGGCAACTGGTTTGACCGTATAATCTGACGATGAAGCGCGTCGTCCACGCCGCCTGCCCGCACGACTGCCCTGACGCCTGCGGCGTCCTGATCACCATCGAAGACGGCCGCGCCACCAAAATTCAAGGCGATCCCGAGCACCCCGTTACGCGCGGATTCCTGTGCGCCAAAGTCGCGAAGTATCTCGACCGCGTGTACTCGCCGGATCGCGTGCTGTATCCGATGCGACGGGTGGCCCCAAGGGCGCGTGTGGCGCGGGCGCCCCTGCCCGCGCAGGCTTTCCAGCGCATCTCCTGGGACGAGGCTCTCGACGAAATCACGCATCGCTTGCGCCGGATCATCGCCGAATACGGCCCCGAATCCATCCTGCCCTACTCCTACGGAGGCACGCTAGGCGCGCTCAACGGCGCTTCCATGGACCGCCGCTTCTTCCACCGCCTGGGCGCTTCGCAACTGGAGCGCAGCATCTGCTCCACCGCCGGCGAAGAAGGCCTGAAATCGGTGATTGGCATCAAGCTCGGCACCGAGCCGGAACAGTTTGCGCATTCGCGCTACATCATCGCCTGGGGCTCGAACATTCACGGCAACAACGTTCATCTCTGGCCCTTCATCGAAGAAGCTCGCCGCAAAGGCGCGAAGCTGGTGGTCATCGATCCCTACCGCACGCGCACCGCGAAGTTGGCCGACTGGTACCTGCCCATCAATCCCGGCACCGATGCCGCGCTCGCGCTCGGCTTGATGCACGTCATCATCAACGAAAATCTTTTCGACGCCGACTACGTCTCGCGCTACACCGTGGGTTTCGAAGACCTGAAGGCTCGCGCGCAACAATATCCGCCCGAAAAAGTTGCCGTACTGGACCGGCATCTCCGCCGACGACATCCGCAAGCTCGCCCGCGAGTATGCCACCAAGCGCCCGTCCGTGATCCGCGTCAACTACGGCATCCAGCGCTCCGAGCGCGGCGGCATGGCGATGCGCGCCGTCACCATGCTGCCCTGTTTGATCGGATCGTGGAAAGAAATCGGCGGCGGACTCCAGCTCTCGCTCAGCGGTTCTTTCGGCTTGAATCGCGAAGCGCTCGAAATGCCCGAGTTGATGCAGAAAGCTCTGGGACGCCCCGCGCGCACCGTCAACATGGTGCAACTCGGCAGCGTGCTGAACTCGGCGAGCGATGGTGCCGCCCATCCAGGCGCTGTTCGTGTACAACTCGAATCCGGCAGCGGTTGCCCCAACCACAACGAAGTCGTCCGCGGACTGAAGCGCCCCGATCTTTTCACCGTGGTCCACGAGCAGTTCTTCACCGACACCACCGACTACGCCGACATCGTGCTGCCCGCCACCACTTTCTTCGAGCACAAAGATCTGCAGACCGCATACGGCCACTACTACCTCCAGGTCTCCAATCAGGCGATGGAGCCGGTCGGCGAATGCCGGTCCAATGTCGAGCTGTTCCGCGCGCTCGCCGAGCGCATGGGTTTTGACGACGACTGTTTCCGCGAAACGGTGGATTCCATGATCGACCGCGCCCTCGATTCGCCCAATCCGTGGCTCAAGGAATCACCCGCGATCGTCTGGAGCAAGAGCATCACATCCGCCTGAATTTCGCCACAGAACGACGTACGGAGACGGACGCCTCGCCCGTCCAGCCGAGCACAGCTCGGCAGAAAACGCCGCCCCATTCCTCCCCTTCGCCGACGGCAACTTCCCCACGCCCAGCGGCAAGGCCGAGTTCTACAGCGAAACTCTAAAGCATCAAGGCCTCGATCCCGTCGTCGCCTTCACTCCGCCCGACGAATCGCGCCACGGGTCGAAGGCGGCGGGTTTCCCGCTCGAACTTCTGGCCCGCAAGGCCGACAACCATCTCAACTCGTCATTCGCCAACGTCCCCTCGGTCCGCGAACTGGAACCATCGCTCGGCCATCTCGAAATGCATGCCGCCGATGCTGAGCCCCGCGGCGTCCGCGATGGCGACCGCGTTCGCGCTTTCAACCCGCGCGGCGAGATCGTCCTCGAAGCTCGCGTCAACGGCTCCGTGCCCGCCGGAGTGGTGGCTGCCCGGCTCGATTGGGCTCGTTTCAGCCCCGGCGCGCGCAATATCAACGTGCTCACCTCAGAAAAACTCACCGACATGGGCAACGCGGCGACCTTCTATTCCGTCTGTGTTGAGGTGGAACTTGTCAAGAGGAATCTTCTTTTTCAAGGATGATGAGAAATTTTGAAGTGGTGCAGGTTTCGGCTGTCGAATCATCAACTTGCGGCCTACACCAAGATTTGCCGAAAACTCTTGGGAAACGGATAGCTGTCGTAAAAGTTAGATTTGTGTACGTGTTGTGTACGTGGCTGTGTACACGGATTACCAACTTAATCCGCCCTCGGCTGTGGTCGGCGGCACCGTCTTCATCGTGCTCGCCTTGAATTGCAGCCCGTGTTCCTTATCCCTCACCCACCAGCCCTCCGCGCTCAGCCATTCCCCTGCGGTCAC
>CAWCDV010000028.1:0-48457 GCA_963794365.1 uncultured Acidobacteriaceae bacterium | reverse complement strand
CTGGGAGCGCATCTCCTGGGACGAGGCTCTCGACGAAATCACGCATCGCTTGCGCCGTATCATCGCCGAATACGGCCCCGAATCCATCCTGCCCTACTCTTACGGAGGCACGCTCGGCGCGCTCAACGGCGCTTCCATGGACCGCCGCTTCTTCCACCGCCTGGGCGCTTCGCAACTGGAGCGCAGCATCTGCTCGACCGCCGGCGAAGAAGGCATGAAGTCGGTGATTGGCATCAAGCTCGGCACCGAGCCGGAACAGTTTGCGCCATTCGCGCTACATCATTGCCTGGGGCTCGAATATTCACGGCAACAATGTTCATCTCTGGCCCTTCATCGAAGAAGCTCGCCGCAAAGGCGCGAAGCTGGTCGTCATCGATCCCTACCGCACGCGCACCGCGAAGTTGGCCGACTGGTACCTGCCGATCAATCCCGGCACCGATGCCGCGCTCGCGCTCGGCCTGATGCACGTCATCATCAACGAAAATCTCTTCGATCGCCGACTACGTCTCGCGCTACACCGTCGGTTTCGAGAACTGAAGGCCCGCGCGCAGCAGTATCCGCCCGAGAAAGTTGCCGTGGACCTGGACCGGCATCTCCGCCGACGACATCCGCAAACTCGCGCGCGAGTATGCCACCGAGCGTCCGTCCGTGATCCGCGTCAACTATGGCATCCAGCGCTCCGAGCGCGGCGGCATGTCGATGCGGGCAGTTACCATGCTGCCATGTTTGATCGGATCTTGGAAAGAAATCGGAGGCGGACTCCAGCTCTCGCTCAGCGGTTCTTTCGGCTTGAATCGCGAAGCGCTCGAAATGCCCGAGTTGATGCAGAAAGCTCTGGGACGTCCGCGCGCGCACCGTCAACATGGTGCAACTCGGCAGCGTGCTGAACTCGCATCGAGCGAGGTCCGCCCGTCCAGGCGCTGTTCGTCTACAACTCGAATCCCGCCGCGGTTTGCCCCAACCATAACGACGTCGTCCGCGGACTGAAGCGCCCCGACCTTTTCACCGTGGTCCACGAGCAGTTCTTCACCGACACGACCGACTACGCCGACATCGTGTTGCCCGCCACCACTTTCTTCGAGCACAAGGACCTGCAGACCGCATACGGCCACTACTACCTCCAGGTCTCCAATCAGGCGATGGATCCGGTCGGCGAGTGCCGGTCCAATGTCGAGATGTTCCGCGCGCTCGCCGAGCGCATGGGTTTTGAGGACGACTGTTTCCGCGAAACGGTGGATTCCATGATCGACCGCGCCCTTCAATTCGCCCAATCCGTGGCTCAAAGGAATCACCCGCGATCGTTTGGAGCAAGAGCATCAGCATCCGCCTGAATTTCGCCACGAACCACGTAGGGACGGACGCCTTCGTCCGTCCACCCGAGCAAAGCTCGGCGAGCACAACGCGCCGCCATTTCTCCCGTTCGCCCAAGGCAACTTCCCCACGCCCAGCGGCAAAGCCGAGTTCTACAGCGAAGCTCTAAAGCGTCAGGGCCTCGATCCGGTCGTCGCCTTCACTCCACCCGACGAATCGCGCCACGGATCGAAAGGCGGCCGGTTTCCCGCTCGAACTTCTGGCCCGCAAGCCCGACAACCATCTCAACTCGTCATTCGCCAACGTCCCATCCGTTCGCGAGACTGGAACCGTGCCTGGGCGATCTCGAAATGCATGCCGACCGATGCCGAGGCCCGCGGCGTCCGCGATGGCGACCGCGTTCGCGCTTTCAACTCGCGCGGCGAGATCGTCCTCCGAGGCTCGCGTCAACGGTCTCGCATCGATGTCAGTGCCTCCTGGAGTGGTTGCCGCCCGGCTCGATTGGGCACGTTTCAGCCCCGGTCGGCGGCAATATCAATGTGCTCACCTCAGAAAAACTTACCGACATGGGCAACGCGGCGACATTCTATTCCGTCTGTGTTGAGGTGGAACTTTTTCGGGCGTGACTCGGGGGAGAAACTCGCCTCCGGCTTGGACGGTTCTCACTCTCTACCGTATAATTACCGTTTTCCTAACTCTAGTTTTTCGAGGTAGTTGCGATTCTCGTCGTCATCCGGCTATCCCTGTGCGCGCCCCGTCGTCTCGGCCGCACACGGCTCGCAGAGAGACTCCGTCTTCCTCTCCATCCTCTTCTTCTTCAAGGAGTTTGGAAGCGTCGGCTCTGTGTGGAATCGCCTCCTTGTTTTGGTGGCGCTTCTGCTCCTTGCCGCTCCCCGTCGTCGGCCAGACAGACCTGATCGTCGGCATCAATGTCCACGGCAATCGCCGCATCCCGGCCGACACGGTCAAGGCCCGCATCTTCACGCAAGTTCGGCGACGTCTATGACACCGCCGCCCTCGAACGCGACTTCAACGCCCTCTGGAACGCCGGCTACTTTGAGGACATCCGCTTCGAACGCGAGCAGACCGCCAAAGGCTGGATCCTCCACATCTACGTCAAAGAGCGGCCCACCATCCGCGAAATCAACTATACCGGCCTGAGTGCGGTCTCCACCAGCGACGTGCTCGACCGCTTCAAGGAGCGCAAAGTCGGTCTCTCGGTCGAAAACCAGTACGATCCCACGAAGATCAAGAAGGCCGAAGTTGCCCTGAAAGAACTGCTCTCCGAGCATGGACGCCAGTTCGCCACCATTCGCACCGAAGTCCGCCCGATCCCGCCCGCCGCCGTCGGCATCACTTTCGTCAGTTCGCGAGGGCCCCAAGGTCAAAGTTGGACGATCCGCTTCAAGGGCAACAAACACGTCAATGACCGCACGCTGCGCGCGGCCATGAAGAACCTGAAGCCCATCGGCATCCCGCACTCCATCTTCCTTGAGAACCTCTTCGCCAAGACCTACGACGCCACCAAGCTCGAAGAAGATACCGAACGCGTCCGCGCCGAGTTCCAGAACCGCGGCTATTTCAAGGTGCTGGTCGACGAGCCCAAAACCGAGATCCACGATACCGGACACACCGGCTTCCACATCCCGTTGCTCCAGTCAGGGCTGGGGAAATCCGTCGATATCACCATGCCCATCGAGGAGGGCGAGCGCTATCGCCTCGGCACCATCACCTTCAAGAACAACAAAGCCATCCCCAACAATGCCGCTCTGCGCAGCCTTTTCCCCATGAAGGACGGCGACATTTTCAGCCGCGAAAAAGTCGCCAAGGGTCTGGAGAACCTGCGCAAAGCCTACGGCGAAGCCGGCTACATTAACTTCACTTCCGTCCCCGACACCAAGTTCGACGACGAGAAGAAGATCGTGAATCTGACGATCGACGTGGACGAAGGCAAGCAGTTCTACGTGCGCCGCATCGAGTTCCAGGGCAACACCACCACTCGCGACAAAGTCATCCGCCGCGAAATTGCGCTGGAAGAAGGCCAGATCTACAACTCGCGCTACTGGGAACTCAGCCTCCTGCGCCTCAACCAGCTCGGCTATTTCGACCAGCTCAAGCCCGACGATCCCAATACGACCGAACGCCACCTCGACGAAAAGGCCGGCACTGTCGATCTCACGCTGAAAGTGCAAGGAAAAGGGAAGAACAGCATCGGACTGCAAGGCGGCGTCAGCGGTCTGGCCGGCGCCTTTATCGGCATCAATTACAGCACCAACAACTTTCTGGGATTGGGCGAAACGCTCTCTGTGCAGGCCAGCCTCGGCAGCCGCCAGCGCGACGTGGTGTTCGGATTTACCGAGCCCTACCTGTTTGATCGGCCCATCCAGGCCGGCTTCAACGTCTACCCGCGCAAGATCAACTACGACCAGGCCAAGCAGTATGCCATTCTAACCGGCCAGAACCTGAACCTGCCCGCCGCCTACCTGCAGAACCTGCAGAACTACTCGCAGTCCAGTACCGGCTTCACCGTGAGCGTAAGCTATCCGCTGCACCGTTCCTTCAAGCGCTTTGGCATCAGCTACTCCTTCGACCGCTCTTCGCTGGTCGCCGTCAGCAACGCCTCCAAGCTGCTGTTCGAGAATCTCAACTTCCGAGGCATCACCGGCCCCAACGCGCTCAACGGCATCATCACCAGCAAGATCACTCCCAGCTTCACCATGAACACGCTCGATTCGCCCTATGCACCCCATCATGGCAAGAGCCTGTTCCTCGGCGGGGAGTTCGCTGGCATCGGTGGCACGGTGCACACCATTCGGCCCATTGTGCAGTACAAACAGTTTTTCCCCGTTCAGAAACGCCGCAATGCCATCGGCTACAACGTGCAGGCTTCGTTTATCACGCGGCTTTAACGGCGTCGTCGCTCCTCCGTTTGAACGCTCCTACCTGGGAGGCGAAAATGATATCCGCGGTTTCGACATCCGCACCGTCTCTCCCATCGCCTATTTGCCCAGCGTGCAGACCGTCGCCCTCAGGAACAAGGATGCAACTTTCGTTCCCGCCAACCCGAGCTTTCCGGTAGGGATCAACTCCTCGGGAGCGTGCGCCAACAACTGCTGGAATATCCCGCTTCCGTATCATCAACTCGTCACTCCCGGCGGCGACCTCAGTCTGCACGGCAACCTCGAGTACCGCATCACCATTGCCGGGCCAGTCGCGCTTGCGCCCTTTGTCGATATGGGCACCGATCCCATCCTGCGCACTTCGCAGTTGCAGATCAACCAAGTGCAGTACGAAGACCTTCTGAGCACTCTGTTCGGCTGCCCGATCCTCGGACCCCAGACGTCTTATACGTGTGTCGGCGGCCACACCTTCCGGCTCCCGCAGTACCTCAACCCAGTTCCAGGCACCAACTGGGTTCCGCGTATGTCCACCGGACTCGAGTTGCAGACGATGCTTCCGGTCATCAATGCGCCCTTCCGCATTTACTATGCCTACAATGCCCTGCGTCTCAACAGCAGCACATTGCCACCCATACAGATCAACCGCAGCATGTTCCCCTGTCCAAACCCGGGTTCCGCTACGTGTCAAGACTTGGCCGCTGGCAACTACACCTATAACCTGACGCGCTCGACCCTCGGCTCCACCTACACTCTGCGCGAGCCACGAAAAACGTTCCGCTTCACGGTGGCCACAACGTTCTAAAAGCAGCCATCAGCCGTCAGCTATCAGCCATCAGCAAAGTCAAAAGCTTCACCGCCGAGTGTTGTACTGATGGCTGATAGCTGACGGCTGACAGCTACTCGATGTGCACTAGTCCGCTCGCCGGCTCCGACGCCGGGGCCGGCCGTTGCGGTGCGCGCCACGCATCCAGGATCGATACCTGGTGCACGCATGACACCGTGCAATGGGGCGCGCACGGCTTCTCCGTATAGAACTCGCGGCGTAAATCGGCAATCGTGTATTTCTCCAACGGAATCGCCGGATAGCCGCGCTGCTGCGAGCAATAATGCACCAGCCCGTCCTCGCAGATGTAGAGGTAGCGCGCTCCGGCGCGACAGCGCCACTGATTCGGGCGCCCCAGCGCGATGTTGTCCTGAAACGCATTCACGCGCGTGAAGCTGCGCTTCTCGAGGTTCTTCATCTCGTGATACACACGCCGTTCTTCGTCGTTCAAGGGCTGCAACTGTCCCGAGCCGTCGTGAATGATTCCTATAGTCGAGCTGAACCCCAACTCCAGCGCGCGCTTGCCGATGGTGAGCGCGTCCTGCGGATGGCTCACTCCGCTGCCCACCACGGAATTGATATTCACGTGAAATTCTGCGTGCTCGGCCAGCAATTGCAGTTTGCGGTCGAGCACTTTCAGGCTTTTCTTGGAAACTTCGTCGGGATTCACGTTATCAATCGAAATCTGCAGCCACTCCAGGCCCGCTCGATTCAGCCGGCGGATGCGGTCGGCGGTCAACAGATAACCATTGGTGATCAGCCCGGAAACGATCCGGCGTTTCCGCATGTGGTGAATGATGTCATCGAGTTGCGGATGCAGCATCGGCTCGCCGCCGCTGATCGTGATCACGGAAGTGCCGAGATCGCCCAGACGATCCACACGTTGCAACATCTGCTCGATCGGCACTGGCTTCGAAAAATCATCGAACTCGTTGCAGTAAGTGCAGGCCAGATTGCAACGCCGGATCGGGATGAGATGCGCGAGCAGAGGATGGTCCGTTGACACCACGGCCTTCAGGATTTGCCACAATCCATGAGCGCTCCGTTCCGCCGCCTTAAACTTGCGGCGCAATGCCACTGACCTGGTTGCCATTGTGAATCTTATTTGACCACAGCGACTGGCCAAATGCCGAGTTCACCGCAGTATTCGGCGGAAAAGTCGGGTCGAATGGCAACTGCCGGAATGAAATTTCCGGGGTAGTTACTCTTGCGTTACTAACTGGTTGGTATGTACCCCCCCCCCCCCCTCCCCCCCCACACCCCTCTTAACGTTATTAGAATCATCGCGTTGGCGGGCTATCTTTGCAAAGTATTCAAGAATAATGACTTACATGTAAAGTATTCCGGAATAATGACTTAGCGGCAATTTTGCCTCGACTGGTTGTCAAAGAGCGGCCCAAAATGGGATTGGGGCGGCTTCGATGGCCGTCTTGGGAGACGGGCGCACCTCGGCCCTGGCCTACAGGTCATCTCCATTGTCGCCGACGGTTGGTTCGATGTCTGTGACGGTTTGCACAGATGATTTGTGATGAAAGGGTTGGTCGGGTTGGGGTCGGCGAAAAAGTTCAAGCGCCACTCGTTCATCTCACCCGCGTTTGAGACTCTTTGCCCTTCGCTTAGCAGAGGGTTGAATCTCTCGTGCCCGATACTGCCCATCGAGCGCCTGTCGGATGAGGGTCTTGATCACGGCCTGGCGGCTGATGTTCAACTCTTTGGCAGCGCGGTCCAGCTCCTCCAGCATGCCCGACGCCAGGTCGACATTCACTCTCCGTATAGGGCCCGGCGTCGGCGTCATCATGCGCCCGGTGTTAGTGAAGAACCGTGACACGTCGCTCCCCTGGTCTGCGAGGCGAGCGATGGCTTCAGCTGGCATTGGCTTTCGTGGTTTACGAGTGCTCTTCATAGAGTTGCTGCTCCTGCTTGGTGGCTTTCCAGAGAGTCACGAGGTGGTAATACTCCCCTTCCTCATCCTCTCGCATCTCAAAAATAACGGCATACAAATGCTCACCCACCCAGCCGATCGCTCTGTACCGCGGTGCGAGAAAACCTCCTGCACCTGTTCGAAACCGATTCCTCTTTTCGGGTTTGATCGTAGCCGCCCACTCTTGCGCTCATCGAAGTGAAATCGCATGAGTATAACAGTTATACCACGTTGTGGCGTTTACCGCCGTCGCCACGGCAGGATATGATGAGCGCCAATGAAAGGCTGGCGCCATGGCGAACCGTGAACATCTCGCAAAAATCAAGGAGGGTGTAGCAGCCTGGAATGACTGGAGAAAGACAAACAAAGAAATAGTCCCTCATCTCAGCGGGGCGGATCTCTACAGGGCGGACCTCAGCATGGCGAACCTCAGCACCGCGCAGCTCGGTAGGGCACACCTCACCGGGGCGAACCTCAGCGGAGCAGACCTCAGCGGGGCGGACGTCAGCGAGGCGAGCCTCGTCGGGGCGAACCTCTCCGGGGCGAAACTCATCGGGGCGAACCTCAGCGAAGCGGATCTTCGCGTGGCGGAGCTCCGCGGGGCGAACCTCTTCGGGGCGCACCTCAGCACGGCAGACCTGAGCGGGGCGAATCTCGTCGGGGCGGACCTCAGCAGGGCGTCCGTTAGCGATACGATTTTCCGGGGCAACGACCTGAGCGACGTGAAGGGCCTAGAGACCGTACGGCATGACGGACCGTCGATGATCGGCATCGACACCATCTATCGCTCCCATGGAAAGATTCCGCCGGTATTCTTGCGCGGGGCCGGAGTTCCCGAAAACTTTATCGAATACATGGGCTCCCTGACGGGGAAGGCCCTTGAGTTCTATTCCTGCTTCATCAGCTATTCCACCAAAGATCAGGAATTCGCCGACCGCCTGCACGCGGATTTGCAGAACAAAGGCGTCCGCTGCTGGTTCGCCCCGCACGATATACAAGCGGGAAAGAAGATCCATGAGCAGATCGACGCAGCGATACGGATGCATGAAAAGCTGCTGCTGATCCTTTCGCCGAACAGCATGAACAGCGAATGGGTGAAGACGGAAATCAGGAAAGCTCGCAAGCGAGAGCGCACGGAGAAGAAGCGCGTGCTGTTTCCCGTCCGCCTGGTTTCCTTTGAGGCGATTCGCGACTGGGAGCTTTTCGACGCCGACGAAGGGAAGGATTTGGCGGTCGAGATTCGCGAATACTTCATCCCCGATTTCAGTGACTGGAAGAACCACGACTCTTATGCGCAGGGGTTTCAGAACTTGCTCCGCGACCTGACGTCGTCGAGGGCGCAAGAAGGACACCTCATGCGCTAAAGCGCGGACACATTTCCAACGACTTAACGGCACGACTGAAGTCGTGCCCTTCCCAAAGCCCGCTCGAATCAGAGTTTTTCCGCAGCCTGTGAAGTCGTGCCCTTCCCAAAACCGCCCCAATCCGAGTTTTTCCGCAGCCTGCTAACTAAAGGGGCGTCTGATTGCGAAAGACTTACGGCGTCGCTAAAGCGATGCCCTGATACGAAACGTTTGTTTTTCCGCAGCCTCTAGGGAAACTCTGATCAAGTGTCGGCAAAAGGCATTAACCACAGGGTACACAGGGGTACACGGAGGCCCCCGGGAACTTAATCAGAACTTCCCTAGGCTCCGCGTGCGGGCGCCGCATGGCCTGCAAGCCGCGATCTCGGCCGCCACAGCAGGCCCCTTACCCCGGTAACTTGCGGCTTTCGACGGGGGTTCCTAGCATGAGAGAGCTATGCCTCATGCTCTGCTGTTGTCGCCGGATGACCAGGCTGTCAGCGCAATTACTGGAGTTTTGGAAGAGATGTCGGTAACTTGCGAGCGTCCCCTGGATGGAGCCTCGGCTGCCCAAAGGATCAATTCGCGCAGCTTCGACCTGGTGTTGGTCGATTGCGAAAATCTGCCGGCAGCCAAGCTGATTTTCGACGTTTGCCGTCGCGGAAAAAGCGGCAACAACCCTGTGCCGATCGCCATTGTCGATGGCCGCGCCGGCCTGCCCACCGCTTTTCGCCTGGGCGCGGAATTGATTCTTACCAAGCCGGTTGCGAAAGACCAGGCTCGGAGCACCATCCGCACCGCCGTCAGCCGGGTGCGAAGAGAGGTTCAGACCAACGAGAGTGTTCCGCCGCAGCCGGCGAGCGCGGGCATATCCAGCACGGCCGCGACCAGCGCGGCCGTGTCCAGCGCGGCCCCGTCCGAAGAACGCGCGCTGGCGGCAGCGGCTGCAGCCGGTTCTTTGCAACTGACTAGCTTTGCCGAGCCCGCTCCAAGCTTTGTTCCAACCTTCGTTCCAACCTTCGTTCCAACCGCGACTCCAAGCGTCGCTCTAGTCGTTGCTTCGAGTGCTGCTCCGGGCGTTGCTCCCGGCGCTTTAGCCGCGGCGCTCTCGGCGTCGACCGTCACCTCGAAGATGCATTCCACCGTAGACGAAATCGGTGCCGCACCAGCTGCTCCAAAGTTGAATGCGAAGCCCGCGTCCTCGTCAGCATCATCTTTGACGGAGTCATCTTCTTTATCTTTGTCAGAGTCAACTTCGTTGTCTAAATCAACTTCGGCTGCCGCGGTTTCGGAAAATTGGAAAGCCGGGCGCCCGCTGAGACCTTCTGACGATCCAGTGCTGGCGGAACTGGAAGAAAAGGAACTGGCGGAATCGCAACTGAAAAGCTCGGGACCGAACAAAGCGGGGCCAGGCAAAGCAGCGCCGGCTCAAGCTGCAGCCAAATCTGGCGCGCCGGCCTTTTCGTCTTCATCCCACCCGCAAGGCCAGCACAAAAGGCGCATGCTGGTCGCGTTGCTGATGCTCGCGCTCGCCGGCGGCGGCTTCTATGTCGTATGGACGTATCAGCCGGGATTCCGAGCCATCGCCCAACCGCAGATTGATCGCATGCTGGCCCTCGCCGGAATGGGGTTGCCGCCGGCTCCGGCACCGGCTCCAATTCCAACAAAGCGTTCGACTCAACTGGCTGCGGCCACAACTGCGGCACCTGCGCCCGTCCAGTCGGCAGCGACTCCAGGCACGGCAGTTGCGCCGCCAACATCCGGCGCCACAGCCACCGCTGCACCTGTTGTCAGCAAGCCAGCGCCTGATAAATCCAGTGAAACCAAGCCCAGCGATAGCAAAAAAGACGCCACGGCTGCGGCTTCGTCCGGCGCCGAGTTGCCGGGGGAGAGCAACGCTATCGTTCTCTCTGCCAAGGGCGCCGAGAGCCGGCTGGCCTACAGCGTGGCGCCGAAATATCCGGTCGAAGCGCGGTCCGGGGCAGCGGAAGGAACGGTTGTCCTCAAGGAGGTCGTGGATGAGAACGGCAAGGTTGAGGGCGTGCGACTGGTCGAGGGCAACGCGGCCTTGGCAACCGCCGCCATCAACGCCGTGAAACAGTGGCGCTATCGGCCCTATGTTCGGGAGGGCAAGGCTCAGCCCTTCCAGACCCTCGTGGTCGTCGACTTTCAGCGGCCTTAACCGCAGACGATCGCAGACGTCGGAACCATCGACGACCTGCGGAATCTGCTGGCAAATTCGAGGGTGATTCAATTACCCACGTAACTTGCTGGTACCCACTTCATTACCTAGGATGGCCTCATCATGGGTTACCAAGCTTTACTCTTCTGTTCCGATGAAAAACTCGCTCGCGTGGTAAGTCAGGTGTTCAGCGAACTGGACTTCAGCGTGGAGGCGGTTAACGAACCTTTTGCGGCGGTCAAGAAGCTGATGACGCAGCGTTACGACGCCATCGCGGTGGACTGCGAGAACGAGCAGAACGCTTCCCTGCTGTTCAAGAGCGCCAGAAACTCCAGCACCAATCAGAGTTCGCTGGCCCTGGCTTTGGTCGAAGGACAAGCGGGCGTGGCCAAGGCCTACCGCATCGGCGCCAACCTGGTGCTCACCAAGCCGATTAATGTCGAACAGGCGAAGGGAACGCTTCGGGTTGCGCGCGGACTTCTGCGCAAAAACTCCGATGCTGCCGGCGCGGCAGCTCACGGAATGCAGGCAAAAGCAACTCCCATATCCGCCGGCAATTCATTCCCACTGGCGAGTCGAAGCTCTGCCGCCGCCGCTCCACCGCCTAACGCTCCCGAACATCCTGAATTTGAAGCACCGATTGAAGCACCGATGACGGCGATCATGGCGGAAGCGCTGGCGGCGGGGCTTCCGACAATGACGGCGTTGGCAAAAGTTGAGGACAATCCGGCGGTCGTTCCTGCGCCCGCAGCAGAAAGCAAGACTACCGTCGCCGGCGGGACGGCGTTGGAATCGCGGCCGCCCGAATTTGCTGGCGCAGTTAAAAACGACTTAGTCAAAAATGATGTAGCCAAGAACGATGGGTTCAAAAACCAGGCTGCAAACATCGGCGCGACGTCCGTAGCAGCGCAAGATGCCAGTTCCGCTTTCACCTCGGCCTCGGGATCAGCCGCAGCAGCGGCTCCGGCAAAAGAACTGACGGCTCGGGCGACGAAAGAGAACAAGATCGTTAAGTCGAAGGAGTCGTTGAATCGAAGAGCGCTGAATCGAAGAGCGCTGAATTGAAGGCCGCTGGGTCGAAGGCCGCGGTATCAGGGCCCGCCAGTCCGTCGTACGAGGCCGCTACCATTGCGCTTCCAACATCCAATGCGGTGAGCACTACGGGCGCCCCGTCTTTTGCCGTTGCCTTGGACGAAGACGATTCCAGGGGAGCGGGCGGCGTCAGAAAAATCCTGATGGTAGTTGTTGCTGTCCTGGCTCTGGCCGCGCTCGGCTACCTCGGTTATGGCGAATTTGGCAAGTCCAGCAAAACCCCGGCGCGGCAGCCGGTAAGCTCGCCCCAACCCCAAGACTCGAGGCAACCCGCTTCCGCTCTGGCGCCGATGTCGTCCCCAGAAGCAGCGCCTGCGACGAGCACACCCGCTCCGGCGAGTTCCGCCAGCCAAACCTTAGCTCCCAAAACGGCTACCGCGGCGCCCCAGAACAAGCCATCGGCTGCCGCGAGCAACCCTCAGGTAATCCGGATCGACGCGAACGTGGCCGCAAACTCTGAACCGGGAACGAAGAAGGATTCGGCTCCCCTACACGTGAAGTCGGGAAGCAAAATGCCGGCCCAAGCCGAGGAGTCCGCGCCTTCGCTTCCCAGCCCGCTCACCGTTGCATCGGCAGACGATAGCAACTTGAAAGGCCTGATCTCTTCGGCATCGTCAATCTTCCCAAGCCCTCGCTGGCAACAATAAAAATTTCCCAGGGCGTGTCGCAGGGACTGCTGATCAAGCGGGTACAACCAAAGTATCCGCCAGCCGCGCTCGCGGCTCATGCCCAGGGCGCGGTGCAGATCGAGGCCACCATCAACAAAGAGGGCAACGTCATCAATCTGAAAGTGCTCAGTGGAGACGCCGTTCTTGCGCGCGCCGCGCTCGATGCTGTCCGCCAGTGGAGATACAAGCCGTACTACCTCGATGGCGAACCAGTTGAAATCCAGACGCAGATCACGGTCAACTTCAAGGCGAACTAGCTATCAGCTGTCAGCATACTCTTAGAGCCGGTTGCATGAATCGGTTTTGGGTGGGGTACGGCTTCAGAGGTTGCGGAAAAAGTCGCATCTGCGGGCCGCAGCTGCCCGCAGCGGCTAAAGCCGCGATTGATTTTGCTGCACTTGCGGCGCGGCTGAAGCCACGCCCCTTCAAAACAAGATCAAAATCCGAGTTTTTCCGCAAGCCGTTCAGCGCGACCCTTCAAAGCATAAGTCAAAGCTCAGTTCAACTGCTCATCCAGCGGCCGGTGCCGCGGACGCCCGGGATGAGCGCTGATGCTACGGAATTTGTGGTAAAGTCCGTGCAAGTCTTCGCTCAAGAGCCGCACTATCTGCATGCAGTAATCGCCGTGCTGACGCAGAAACTCCAGAAACTCTTCGCGCGGAATAAAGACCGCCGCCGTTTGGTCGCCCGCCTCAGCGGTGATCCGATACTTTTCCCCAGTCATGCTCTCGCTCAGCCCGAGCATGGTTCCAGGACCGACGACCCCCAGAAGCTGCTTTTGGTTCTGACCGGTCGGCAGCAGGACGCGAACCTCGCCGCTCTCCACCAGATAAACGCCCGCTGCCGCGGAACCTTGCTGGAACAGCGTCGCACCTTTGGGGAACAGCCGAGCCGATTTGATTCCGTGGAGGGCGTGCAATAGATCGGGACTCAACTTACCTGGCGTAGGCTGCAATGACACAGTGTCAACCCTCTTGTTTCAGCCTAGTCTATCACCTGCGGAGGGCGGCTGTGATTCGGTCACGGCTCAAGTGACAATCTGCTTCGCGAGGAAAAGACGAACCGTTGGAATTTGTCCGGCGCACCGCACATGAAGTGTGCTTGCAGGCTGTGGAAAAAAGTCGCCGAATTGCAGCTATTGCCGCGTCCAGAATTTCGATCGATTGCGGCCTTGCCGCCCTTGTCGACGTTGACGACTTTGTGCACTGGCTTGAAACCGCTCAGCGTGACATCCACGATGTAGGTCCCGGGTCCAAGCATGACATCTACCGGCGACATCTTATCGAGGACCTGCTGGTTGATGGCGACCTGGGCGCCTTTCGGCTGGGTGTGAACGCTGATCGAACCCATGCCAGCCGTGCTCTCTCCGCCGCGGCCAAACAGCTTATTCAACTTTCCGACGGTCCGCATGTCCGCCGTGTTGCCCAGCGCCCGGAGCGCCGGCGAGTACTGGAAATTCTGCCCGGGACCGAGATCGGCGGTGACGGTCTCGTCGAGGTATCCCTGCTTGCGCAACAGAACTGTGTGGTTTCCTTTTTCCACGGCGAACTGCACCGGGGTTACTTTCCCAATGGGCCTGCCGTCTATGATGACATCGGCGCCGGGCGGCGTGCTGTTCACCACCATCAGTGCGTTGATCGGCGACAAATGAAGCAGTACAGACGATTTGCCGCCGGCAGCAACATCGAGTGACCGCATCTCGGACGAATAACCCGACTTACTGAAAAAGATGATGTGCTTGCCGGGACTTAGGCCCATCAGAGTGAAGGGTGTGATCCACGAGGGATCGCTGCTTCCATCGACCTGAAACTGCGCGCCCTGCGGACTGGAGTCAATCAGTTCCTGGCCCGAAATCACGACTGGGGGCGGGGCTGGGGCTGGAGTGGGCGCCCGTCGACTGCTGTTCGACGTGCGCGGTTCGATCTGGCGGAGCTTCAGGCTCGGTGCAACTTCCGCAACCGGCGGAGCTGTTTTATCGATTCGTGGCGCCACCGGCTTCTGGGCAACCGGTTGGGCTGAGCTTACCGCTTTCGCAGGCCGCGGAGCAGCCGTGGAACCATCGTCTTCCGAGTGAACATGGAAAAAGACCGCGATCGCAACCACCAGGATCAGTCCAACCGCGGCCAGGATCGAATAGAGCATCAACTGCGGTGGAATGGTCGAGATTTCCTTGAATGCCATTTCCACGACTTCCCGCGGCTGGATTCTTGGCTTCTCTTCTTTCCGCGGATCTTGTTGTGGAAAGACCTGCTGCGCAGTGCGCGACGCCTCATCCGGCTCGGGAGTTGGCGGTGCGAAAACCGGTTCCTTAAGAGGAGGCATCTCTGCCAGGTCAGAAAAACTTTTGCCGGATGAGCCGGCCATCGGTTCGGCCATCATGGGATCAAAAGTCACGCGAGGCGAATGCCGCTCGGATTTTCGCTCCACCACCGCCGCCGATAAAACCGGGCCGCGCCCGACCTGGGATTCGAGGAGCAGTTACTTCAAAGTCGCTGATACAGCCCGCGCCAGAGTTTGGAGCAGAGTTCGAATCGGAATCCGAACCAGAGTTCGAACCAGAGTTGGTCCTGGGTAAGCGAGAGGCACTCCCTCCGGGCGCCGCCGCCGCCGCGGCTCTGGTTTCGGCTGCCGGCGGATGAGCTGGCGAAAACACCGGCGCATCGATTTTCGGAGAAACAGGTTTGGGCGCGAGCGAGGGCGCCCGCGATGGAACGGAAGGCTCGGGCTCGGCAGTGCTCGAGGCGGCCGAAACAAACTTGCTGGCCGCAGCCGCACGATCTGCGCGACTGACGGAAACATTCGGCGACGGGGTCGTCTTCTTGGTATCCGCGGCCGTTTTCTTGCCGTTGCCGTTGCCGCTGCCGCTGTCCTTGCACTTCTCCAGGTCGTCCACCAGTTCGCGCGCGCTTTGATAACGCTCCGCGGGATCTTTCGCTAGCGCCTTCATAATCAACGCGTTTACCGCCGGTTGAATCTTGGAATTCACCGCAGCCGGACTGGCAGGCATCTCGTTTTCGATCCGGCTTACAAGCGTAACCGGATCTGCGGCATCGAAGGCCTGCCGCCCAACAACCATCTCGTAAAGGATCGTGCCTAAGGTAAACAGGTTCGAACGCAGGTCGATGGCTTCTCCGCGGATCTGTTCGGGAGAACAGTAGGGCATAAGTTGCCCCAAGCCTTTTCCCGATTCGGCCTCAATAAGGCTCATGGTGGAGATGCCAAAGCCGAGGATCTTCACCATCCCATCCCACTGCACCATGATCTTGCCGGGCTCCAGCGAATGGTGAGTCACGCCCTTGGAGGCAGCGTGCTCCAGGCCGGAGCAGACCTGGCGCGTAATGTCGAGCAGATCCCAGATGGAGAAGCCTTCTTTGCGCGCCAACATGGTGGCAATGCTGTTGCCCTGGATGTACTCCATGGCCGCGCAGTACTGGCCGTCGATCTCGCCGGCGCCGTAGAGCAGCACAATGTTCTGGCCGGCGAGGTCGCGCGTGCTCTCGCCTTCGACGATCAGCGTCTCCACATAGGCGTCGGCACGGTCGCCGAGTGGCGCCAGGCTCTGCGTCTTGAGCGCCACGATCTGGTTGGTTTCCGTGTCCAGCGCCTTATAAATCAAGGCGGTCTCGGACTTGGAAAGCTCACTCTGGATTTCGAACCGGCCAAACATCATCGTCATTACAATCGCCTCGCGGTGACAAGCCGCACTACACCCTGATTTGCATTTGGCTAAGAACAGGGGGAGAATCACACCTAGAATAGCGCTGTCAACTGTCCAACTGAGAGTTACGAAAGTACCTCAACCTGTGTCCAGCAAACGGTGTAACTTGCAGGTATGAATGACGGAAACATCGGACGAAGCCTCAAGTTCCAGTCGGATTTGGGGCATTTCGGGACACGTTTAAATTTCGTTTTGGAAAATGAGAGAAGTCAACGACCGTTAACGCCTATCGCAGGCGGATAAGCACCCAGGAGACTCTGATTAAGTGTCGGCAAAAGGCATTAACCACAGGGTACACAGAGGTACACGGAGAACCCCGGGGACTTAATCAGAACTTCCTTGGTCAATTGGCAGTTCCCGGCAATCGGGTCGGCGCTGAACCGAGAAGATGTTGCCCGGTCGTCACCAGCAGGCGATCAGTACGTTGCATCCTCTTCCAGTCATATTCGTAGGCAGTTCCACAAATGAGACAGATTTGATAGTGCTGGCCATCGCCACTCAGTCGTGGCCAAGTAAACCGATGGGGGCAAAATTCTGCGAGGAGTCGCTGCAAGAATTTCATGTCTGTCCTTCGCTTCGGCACGGGCCAGAACTCGGTGGCGTGATCGTTCTGAAGAGGCGAGTGAATCGATTTGACTACGTCGCGGGCACACTTTCAAATTACGGGAGTGCATTCCGGGTACAAGTTACCGCGTAGCTGACGGGCTATTGCAGCTTCGCGTACTCGGCTTTGGCTTCTTTCAGGATGGGGATGTCGGGGTCGGCGTCTTTCCAGAGCGTGAGGAAATCTTTGTAGGCTGCGAGCGCGCGGACGCGGGCGGCATCGGCATCCGGCACTTCGTTCTTGCGAGGTTCTCGATTGCAAGGCGTTGGCACGAGCCACTCCGAGATGCGCCAACGCTCCCGTCCAGCAGTTCCAGACGATGCCGCTGTGTGCAGCCCGCAGCGGCTAAAAGCCGCGATTGATTTTGCTGCACTTACGGCGCGGCTGAAGCCGCGCCCCTTCAAAACAAGATCAAGAACCGAGTTTTTCCTCTACAGATTGATCTGTGGGCATCAAGCATGGACTTGAAGTGGAAGTTCTCGTAGCATTGCCCGCATGAAAAAAGTGAAATCTGGCAATCGCGGTTCTGCGGCGCAAGGAAAGGGCGCTCCGAGAAATATTGATGAATACCTTGCTGGCGTCCCGGAACCCGCCCGCAGCACCTTGAACAAGATTCGCGCAGCGATTCGGTCCGCCGTGCCCCAGGAGGCTACCGAGATCATCAGCTATCGGATTCCTGCGTTCAAGTACAAAGGAGTGCTGGTGTGGTTCGCCGCGTTTTCGAACCACTGTAGTTTGTTCCCCACTGCGTCGGTTGTCGCAGCGTTCAAGAACGAACTTAAGGACTTCTCCACATCCAAAGGGACCATCCAGTTCCCCACGGATAAGCCACTGCCGACTGCACTTGTTAAGAAACTGGTGAAGGCGCGAGTCGCGCAGAACGAAAGCAAGAAACGGCGCTGACCGGGTTGCCGTCGACCACTACGCGGTTGTTGGAGAAATGGTTCGGCCTGCGAGCCCCTGCGCGCCACTCTGCATCGTCCTACTCTTCTTCCCCGAAGTCTTAATTTATTTTCACAACTGTTCAAAATTGAACAGATACGGAATTGATACCGTTGTAAATTATTTCCTCTTTGACCAAACAGGACAGAGCGCGGCGAGCACGGTGCGTGCCGGAACCTGAGCTGAAAGGAGTGTGCGGCCCACGTGTTCGCTTCCTTGGTGGCGTAGTGGCGTTTCATTTTCCTCCCACATCTACTACGCCACCCTTCTTTTTGTCGTGTGTGGGATGAAGGAGGAACGGTTCGATGGATATGAAGGAAGTGATGGATCATGTTCGAGGAGAGCTTCGAGAGCGGCCCGACAGTCACTTCTCCGAGGTCTACTTCCGAATCCTGGAGCGCGGAGCCAGCAGCAACAACGTGCACACCGCCCTCTACGAGATGCTGAAGCGGGATGAAGTCAAGATCAAAGAGGGCAGGTGGCGGCTGGCCGCTCCCGTGGAGCGACGAAGGACGTCCTAAAATGCAGTGTCGTTATGGTTCGAGCGGTTGCTGAGCACTATGGGCCACGACCTGCGAGTTTCCTTTGAGCGGCAGCCCAAGGAGACTTTGATTAAGTTCTTTGATGGCGACTTGGGCTGCTTCGGGAAGTCTGACCTCAGCGGCTAGAGCGGCTGCGGAAAAAGTCTTTCAAAGTGAAGAAAGCGTCCCTCAGGCGCTGAAGCGCGGACACATTCTTAACGGCTTAGCGGCACGAGTGGAACTCGTGCCCTTCCCGAACCCCTCCCGAACCCGAGTTTTTCCGCATCCTCTAAAGCCGCATATTTGGCGGGCTCTAGCGGCACGGCTGAAGCCGCGCCCTTTCAAGGCTCTCTGCGAACCGACTAAATCACCCAATCACTTTTTCCATATTCCTTCGCATCCCGCAAGACAACAAGGCGCATAAAAAGAGAATCGGAACCATGATTTCTGCAATCTCATAGATCATAGAACAGGGATCATGAACAGGTGCAATCGACCGGCAGGAGGGGTTTGTCGTGGCCACCAACTCACTCGCGAATTTCGATTTTTCCGGCCCGCCTGTACCTGAAACAGCCGCCGCGTCTACGGGTAGCGGAATTGGTGCGCCTGCAAAAATTCGCGCAACGGATCACCTCCACTCTCGACCTTGAAGAACTCGTTCCGCGGATCGTCGATGAGGTGGCGGAATCGCTCGGCTGCGTCGAAATCAACATTTATCTCCGCGATCCTGAACAGGACGAATTCATGCTGGCCGGCGTTCGCGGCTGCACCGTTTACCACAAGGGCCATCGCCTCAAGAAAGGCGCTGGAATGGTGGGACACGTCGCGGCCACTGGCAAAATGCACTATGCTCCCGACGTGGCTCGCGACCCCTACTATGTGGCCTGCGAGCCGGACACGCGCTCCGAGGTCGCCATCCCGCTGCAACGCGAGGGCGATCTGGTAGGAGTTTTCACCGCCTCTCATCGCGAGCTAAACGCTTTCTGCCCAGACCAACTGAGGCTGCTGCAGGGATTGTGCGGTCACGTCGCGGTCGCGGTACACAACGCCCGGCGCTTCAACGATGAGCGCCAACAACGCGAGCGCATGAGCCGCGAGGCCGAAGAAGCGCGCTCGATTCAGCAGGCGCTGTTGCCTCGCAGCTCTCCGCTGATTCCAGGGTTCTCGGTGTCGGGGCTTTCGATTCCGGCGGGCTCCGTCGGCGGCGACTGGTATGACTTCATTCCGCTGCGTGACGGACGCTGGGGTCTGGTTCTAGCCGATGTTTCGGGCAAGGGCACGGCGGCGGCGCTCCTCATGTCCGCGACTCGCGGCATGTTGCGTTCGCTGGCGCAAACCGGGTCTGGACCCGCCGAGGTGCTGACGCGTCTCAACAACATGATGATCGAAGATTTTCCCAGCGGCCGCTTCGTCACCATGGTGTATGCCGAGCTCGATCCGTCCAGCCGCGTTTTGCGGATCGCGAACGCCGGCCATCTGGCGCCGCTGCTGGTCGAGCCTCGCGGCCACCGCTGGATCAATCACGAGCATGGCTTGCCTCTGGGAATTTCAGCCAGCAAGTTCTCGGAGACGGAAGTGACGCTCGGCGAGCATTCGCGCATCGCGTTTTATTCTGACGGAATCACCGAAGCTGACATCGATTCCGGGGAAGAATACGGCCCGGAGAGGCTTCTCGCCCAAATGCAATCGCCAAACGTTACGCTGGATGGCCTGCTGGCGGATGTCATGAGATTTGCGAATGGAAAGGGGCTGCGCGACGATGCCACCGTGATTTTGGTGCGGGCGCGCGGAACCGAACCAGGCTCCAGCAACAACGCATGATCAGCCAGTTGTCCCTGCAACAACCCGATCCTGAACTACGATATCTCACGATCGTGCCCGCCGCTTGGCGGGGAAGACGTTGTCAAAGTCTAGCGCCTGACGCAGATCGGCAATCAGGTCTTCGCTGTCTTCAATCCCCACCGAGTAACGGATGAGGGCCTCCGGGATGCCGCTTGCCGCGCGTTCCTGCTTGGTGGACTCGACGTGGCTTGTGGTGGAGGGTGGGCCCGCGACCGTCTCGACGGCCCCCAGGTTCGCGGCTAAGTGTGCGTAACGCAGACGCGGTAGAAACGATTTCACGGAATCGAAACCGCCGCGGATGGCAAAACTGAGCACGCCTCCGAAACCGCGCATCTGCCGGCGAGCAATTTCGAGATGTTCGTGGGACTCCAATCCGGGGTAGAAGACCCTGATTACCTGAGAGTGTGATTCCAGGAAGCGCGCAATCTTAAGGGCGCTCTCGTTCTGCCGCGCGATCCGCAGATGAAGAGTTTTCATTCCGCGAAGTAACAAGTAGGCGGCCATGGGATCGAGGCAGGCCCCCGTGATCTCACGAAAGTGATAAATCCGCGCCACCAGATGGGTGGCGCCGCACACCACACCGCCGAGCGCGTCAGCGTGCCCGCCGAGAAACTTGGTTGCGCTGTGAATGACGAGATCGGCGCCGAGTTTCACGGGTTGTTGATTGATGGGCGTAGCCAGGGTGTTGTCTACGATCACGACAGCACCGTGGCTATGGGCCTCTGTCGCCAGGCGAGCGAGATCGACAACTTTGACCGTCGGATTCGTCGGACTTTCCAGATATACAGCCTTGCATCCCTGGCCAATGGCGGCTTCAATTGCTCTGTGATCGCTCGTATCACAGAGCGACACCTTGATGCCGAATCTAGGCAGGAATTCGATAAACAGCTTGTTCGTCCCTCCATAGGTGTCGTGGATGGAAACGACGCGATCGCCAGGAGACAGGAGGGCAAAAAGCGTGTTGCTGATCGCGCCCATGCCGCTCGAAAAACTGGTGGCGGCTTGGGCTGTCTCCAGATTTCTTACCTTTTCTTCGAAGGCGGCTACGGTTGGATTTGTGTTCCGGCTGTAAATATGGCCAGGCCTCTTCCCTTGCGCCACCGCGAGCCACTCGTTCACATCGTCGTAGCCGAAAGAGACGCTAAGGGCCACGGGGATTTGCGTGGCGCGCTCCCAATGCTTGCCCTTCTCGCCGGCCCATACTCCCCTGGTTCCAAGTCCCACGTCATCTTTGTTGTTCTCGCGGCGTCGGTGCACAGAAGAGTGCCTCCTTGTCGTTATCGCTAACGTTGGTCAGTCTAGCAGGCTGGGCGCTCGCATTCATGATCGCGGGGTCGCGCGGCTGCGACATGGGCTACACTGATTGCCGGCAGATAAGTCAACGGAATGGTGCGGCAGATGATGGGGGAGGGTTTGAGGAGCCGGTGCGTGACGCAGACTGGCATTGTCATTGTCATTGCATTGTTTCTGCTTTCCGGCACGGCTCCGCTCCAGGCGCAAGAAAGGTCCAAAATCGATTGCACCCCCAGTTTTCCTTTCAAAGACTCCTGGTGGGGCGCTGACGCAGCGTACTCCATCCCGTTGCCGGACGGGCGTTCTATCTGGATCTTTGGGGACACTCTGTATGGCGACCGGAGGGTAGTCGAGGGAAACGAGCCGCGCATGGTGCGCAACAGTATCGGCATCTCGACGTGCGACGGCCGCGATTGGAAAGTCGAGTACGTGATTCGGCGCGGGGACAAGGGACGGCCCCTAGACTTCTTTCAGGCGCAGCACAAGGACACTTGGTACTGGGCGCTTGACGGATTCTTCTACAAGAATGACCTGTGGGTGACTCTGCTCTGCATGCGCGACGCACCGAAAACAACGTCTCAACGCATTGGGTTTCGAAACCTGCGGGGCCGACCTCGCGAAGATTTCAGGACTCGAGACTGATCCGCAGCAATGGAATGTGAAGTACTTCCCACTGGTGCCCGACGGCATTCACGCCTATCCTTCCGCCACTGCCGTGGTAGATGGCGAGTACGTTTACATTTTCGCGCTGTGGGAAGCGGATTCACGCCCCATGCTGCTGACTCGCATCCCCTTGGATGGTCTCGACCCACCGGCAGAGCACCTTCAGTACCTGTCCAAGAGCGGCGCCTGGAAACCGGGCCTGACGCCGGCCGACGCAATGCATGTCATGAAGCATGGAAATACCGAAATGACGGTGCGGTATCACCCCAGCTTGAAAAAATGGGTTGCGATCCTGAACTATCCGAAACTCTTTTCCGACAAAATCGTGTTTCGCACAGCACCACAGTTGGCGGGACCATGGAGCGAAGGTAAGACGATCTATCGTATTCCAGAGATGCAAAAGGGCAACGCTGGATATGACAAAGATACCTTTTGCTATGCAGCCAAGGAACACCCAGAGTTTCGCCAGCCTGGTTCCGTTCTTATTACATACGCTTGTAACACGATGAATGTGCAGAAGCTCACGAGTAAGATGGACATCTATTTCCCGAAAGTCGTGCGAATTCCTTTCAATTGAGCGTGTTTCAAGAATGCCCTTCAGGTCGGACGGCGCGTCCCTCAGGGGCTAAAGCCCGCATTCTTGTTGACCCATGGCGGCACGGCTGAAGCCGTGCCCTACCCAAAACCTATTCTTGAAACATGCTGTAAGTAGGGTTCAGTCCCATTCCCACCAGCGTTCGGAGCGCTCTTTATGAGGATGTGGAATGGTGAGACGCAGTGTTATCGTCTCGTGGGGTAAGAGCGGGACGCGCAGGGGATTTATAGCTAGCGGCCTCAGCACGTCGGTCTCAGTCAGGTTCGTTTCTTCCGCGGCAGTAACTTTCAACGGCGTTTTCAACTCGGTAACGCCTTTGTTGCCGGCGACTTCCTGCAGGCGCACGGTGTAATGCTCGGGGTTACCGTCCGCGCTCGGTTTGAAAGCCAGCAACGCGACGTCTTCTGAAGTCAAGGAGAAGTACGTGCCCTGCGGTTGCGCAGGAGCCATGCCTCCCGCCAACTCCAAGGCAATCAATGGCACATCAAACGAAGTGCCCTCACGGTACGACTCAACCGGAACTAAGTCGCCGTCCGCTGAACTGAGCGCGAAATGGTACCAGGACTGCGCAGGAAGATTGGGCTCAACCGTGGAAAAGTTGACCATGCCCAGATCGCGCGTATCGCCTTGGTCTTGTTTGCGCATTACCGTGACGCGGACAGCGTTGAGGAACGTGTTGGGATCTTTTGCGCCCGGCAGTCCGGGCAGGTAGTTAAAGAATGGCTCACGTTCAGAGAGGGTAACGTGAAGCGTTCGTCCGTCGGATTGGCCTACGAGCACCAGTGAATGCTGGGGGACGGCCGCATCGGTTCTTGCTCCTGGGAGATAGTCCTGGGGAATGCGGTGATAGCCAGTGCCGTCTTCCAC
Organism: uncultured Acidobacteriaceae bacterium; assembly: GCA_963794365.1. Lineage (GTDB taxonomy): Bacteria > Acidobacteriota > Terriglobia > Terriglobales > Acidobacteriaceae > Acidiflorens. The sequence continues at coordinate 25,172 of CAWCDV010000028.1, read as the reverse complement.
CCACACCTGGGCGGATCCCTGGAAACGGAACGGCAGGTTAAAGGAGTAATATTCGCCGGGCTGGTTGCTGGCGACAAAGGGCATGAGTTCACGATCGAGTAAGTCGGCAAATTCGATGCGCTTCACCGCGCGATAGAGCGTGATCTGGGTTTCTGGCCATAGAGTTCCCGGACGCTGAATGATGATGCGATCGAAGACGGGGCCGGTTTCGACGTGTGCAACGACTTGAGCTAAGCCGACGGGCAGGCTCGACCACGCCGTCCAGCGCAGTAACTGGTTCGCCGCTTTGTCGCCCGCGGAGTCTACGAGTTCCCGCTGCACTTGCTTGTCATAGATACTAACAACGGCCCCGTCAGAAGATCGGACGCGAACACGATAGAAGGAGTTTTCGATACTGGTCGATCCGGTGGTCGATGTTTCATGCGTTCGTCTTCGCTGCGTTCGTCTTCAAAGGAGTGGAGTCGCCAGCATTCGCGGACTCGATCGAGTAGCTTTTGTGTCCGAGCGCGGGAATATCAGTGGCGGCAAACTCGATTTCGTCCGCCGACACGCGCTGAACCGCGACTGCGTTACCCGCGACAACATCGCGCAACACAACATCTTCCTTCGACTTGAGTCGTGCCACATCGGTGCGTTGCCAACTCACGGGATTAAACACGACCAACGTTCTCTTTCCAGCAGGTACTTGAGAAAGCAACGTCTGCAGACCGGAATCGATTAGGTTGCGAATGTCCTCCTGGCTGCTACTCGTGTAGCTTACATACTCGCGATTTTGCCGATCGACTTCAGAGCGGGACATGAGCTTGGGCCAGCCGACCTGGGCTGCGCCCGAATGTTCGTCGTACTTGAACAGCTTTATGCGCGTGTCCTCCAGGTTGCCGATGGGCAAGCTGGTGAAGTTGCGGAAGGTGAGCAAGCTCCAGAGCAATTCCGCGACCGGCGCGTGATCCTGCAGCCAGCGAGCCTGAGCGCTGATCACCGGCGAATTCAGCTTCACTTCCGACCAGAGGCCGCTCCAGTCGCCGGCGTACGACGGGATATTTGTCGTTGCCGTATTGCGCCTCCATGTGGCGGAAGAACTCGGCGGGAGTGCAAACGACGATTCGAGGTTGTTTGCCGGCGGCGTTCCATTCGCGGATGGCGGGCAGAAGTTGCGTCGCCTCCTCATTACTGGAGACAAAGTCGTGTAAGTAAAGTAAAAGAACCGCATCGTAGGGATAGCCGGCTTTTGCGTACTTGTCGAGTAACTTGTCGACACCGCGCTGCATGATTTCGAGCTTCGGCAGCCCTTCCCATTCTTTGGGATAAAAATGTTCCTTGGTGTAGGGCTCACGCGCGGCCGGATCGAGATAGTAGTCGGCGAAGGCCTCGGTGTAGCCGCCGAAGCGGCTTTGAGTCTGCCAGGTTAGAACGCGGCTGCCGTCGGGCGATTGCCAATAGAAAGGAACCTGTCCGGGACTTAGCGATGTTCCTCCAGAGATGAACAGGTTGGAGCCATTCACAAAATAATGCACGCCGCTGCGCGCCAGAATTTGCGGCAGACGGAGGGTAAAGCCGGGGACGTCATCCATCATGGCGAAGTCGGTCTTGATGCCCAGCCGCTTCTCCAGATCCTTCATGTCATAGGTGATGCGGTTGAGTTGCTCGGCGCCCATGAACTCGGTGTGCATGCTGCCGAAAACGGCGGAAACCTGAATCTGTCCTTTATTGACGAGGTCGACGAAATCTTTGATCTGCTGCGGGGCTTTATTATTGCCGTCGGTATTATTGCCGTCGGTGGTGCGCGCCAGCCATTCGCGAATCTGCCAGACACTTTCGATGGTCCAACGGAAGTCGGGGTCGCGTTTGGCGTTCGCAATCACTTCGTCAATGTGCGGCTTTAATTTTGGCAGGACCTCTTCTGGAGGAGCGATGAAACCCAAGTCCCAATGGCTGGAGGGCATGACGTAGATGGTTTGGATTTGCTGGTGCACTGGTGCTGCGGCGATTCCGGCATCTATTGTTTGCGCGAGGCCGATGGCGCTAAGTGTCAGCAGCAGAAGCGTAGAGGCGGTAAAACGGATCAAGGCCGTTCCTCCTAAATCCTTCATCCAACGAAAAACAGGGCCTCCATCTAAAGAAGCCCTGGCTGGAATCGAGCTCGCATTCGTTCTAAAAAATGAACTTAAGCGCCAGTTGCGCCTGGCGCGACGTGCCCGGGCCGACCCGGGTCCCAACTGTACTGGTACTCTTGCCGAAGTTTGGATCGTTCAGCAGGCCCGATGGGCTGTTGAAGTTGGGATGGTTGAACAGATTGAACAGCTCAGCCCGGAATTGGAATCCCAGCCGCTCGGTAATCTGGGTTGTCTTGGAGACGCCGAGATCCATCTGGGTGAAGCCCGGCCCGCGGCCGTAGTTTCGCGGCAGGTTGCCGAGTTCAAATGCGGGCGGGTTGGCGAAGGCGGCAATGTTGAACTGATTCCCAGGCACGCTGTAATTGCTGGGCCTAATGCTTTGTCCGGGCACCAGGTCGGGGCGAACCTGATCAGCCCCGAAGAAGGGCGCCGACAGAGCTATGTTCACCGGCAGGCCGCTACGCGCCTGCACCAGCGTGCTGACTTGCCAGCCTTTGGTGAAGCCGTGTTGCGCGTGCGGGACGTCCCAGACCGCGCCCAAAGTGAAGTTGTTACGAACGTCGATATCGCCATCGGCGAAGTCGCCTTTGGGGTTGTGTGAATTCTGGAAGGCCCCAGTCAGGATGTTGACGGCATCATCGCGTTCATGGGACCAGGTGTAGTTGGCATCTACATTCAGGCCCCGACCAACGTGACGGCGGAGGCTGGCTTGAAGCGCATGGTAATGGGAATCGAGGTAGTCGCCCAAGTGGCGGACTTGACCGAAATCCGGGCTGATCTGGTTCGGTGCTCCAAGAAGAACGAAGGGAGACAGGTTCAATTCTTCTCCGGCGTAGGCTGCTCCGGCCGGAAGCTTTACGCCGCGGTTGCCGACGTAAGAAACCTCGAAGATGGTGTTGCGGACGATTTGCTGCTGCACGCCAAAGCTCCAGTGCAGGGAGTAGGTGTCGCGAAGATTCGGGTCGAGCGAATTCACGTTTGCCGCTGCGCTGCAGATCGGCACAGGCGAGGGAAGAGGATAAGCGATGGTAAAGCTGGTCCCGCAAAGTGTGGCTAGATCCTCAAAAATGTTGACGTTGTAGCCTTGTACGCCGTGGTTCCCGGCCAGGGACAGGGCTGCACCGGTAAGCTGCGGGCTGTAAAAGATTCCAAAGCCGCCGCGCAGAACGGTATTGCCGGCCCCGTAAGGATCCCAGGCGAAACCGAAGCGAGGCGCAAAATTGTTGCGGTCTGGCTTGTAGAGCCCGGCTCCGACCGGGGTGTACGGAGCAACGGTGTTGCTTGGGTCAGCGATCAGAGTCGGAATGGAGAAGTTCCCGATCCGGTCGCCGTGGAGCACGGAGTTGTACTCGTAGCGCAGGCCAAGATTGAGGGTGAGGCGGGGTCGGACGCGAAAGTCGTCCTGCACGAAAAACCCGTAATTGACGTTCTGCAAGGTCACCTCGGAGTGGCCCCCGAGCGTAGACAAGGTGAACCCGCAGTTCTCAAGAAGGCCACAACCCCCGCCAAGCCCCTCCCCCGCGTAACCTAGGAACGCCTGCGGATCGGACGCATCGTGGGTAACGGCCTGGCGAATGTCTGTGCCGGCGCGGATCGCATGCCTACCCTTGATCCAACTGAGGTTATCCAGGAATTGCAGCGAATGCTGCGGCCGGCGATTGGAGAACAAATCCGGTCCCGGAGTGGCTCCAAAGGTGTTGGACGAACTGCAAAAGACACACTGGAAGACCGGAAAGTTGCCGCCACCGCCCAGCGAATCAGTCTGCGGGCGGTTAAACGCCACACCGAACTCATTTAGCAGATTCGGGCGGAACGTGTGGTTCCATGTGCCCTTCAGCAAGTGGTTGCGACTAGTCGAAGGGGATATCTGATCGAGTGCGATGGCGTACTGCGTACTGGTGAAAGAATCGGCAATGTTGTAGCGGAACGAGAACGTGTCTTTGCTGGAGGCGTTGTAGTCCACCTTGATGGATCCGGTATCTTCGCGGAGGGTATTGCGCAGTCGCCCCTCAAAGTAGCCCAGATCAGGTCTCGGTGTGCCATCAGGGAGAATCACAGGCGTCGACACGTTGGGGTCCGGTATCGCGGCCATGACCGGGGCCATTGAAGCAACGGCGGTGTTCTTTGTGTCCCGCGTCATGACTGCGACCGGACCGGTGGGGTTGTTCACAATCTGGCGGACGCCCTCGTAGTTCACAAAGAAGAACAGCTTGTCCTTTGCGATCGGCCCGCTCAGGTTGCCGCCGAACTGGTTGAGCCGGAGCGGCGTTTTGCCGATTGAGAAGAAGTTCTTGGTGTCCATGGCGTCATTCCGGAAGAACTCGAAGAGGTTTCCATGGAAGGCATTGCCGCCCGATTTGGTGATCACGTTCACGATGTCTCCGGTGGAACGGCCGTATTCGGCACTAGTAGTTGCCCGGACATAACCTTGAACTCTTCGATGCTGTCCACGCTGGCACGGCTGATGCGCGATTCCTGGCGGCCAACTGAGTGCTGACGGCATTCAGTCAATGCGGGTCGCGTCCGCTCCATCAAGTAACACATTGACGCCGGCAAAGGTTGTCTCGTATCCCCCCAGGCTGTTCTGACCAAACCCGCCGGTAGTCACCGAGCCGGGGACCAGCGCGATGAGCGTTGTGAAGTCGCGCCCATTTAGAGGAAGATTGGGACTTCCTTGGAGTCGATGGTGGCGCCGGTCTCGCTGGTTTGCGTGTTCACGGTCATCATTTCGGCAGTTACCGTCACTTGCTCCGAAGCGGAGCCCACACTCAACATGACGTCGACACCACGGTGTGTCGGTGGCATTGAGCACGATGCCCGACACGATTCCGGGTCTTAAACCCGGATGGCTGGCTTCAACCCTGTAGGGCCCTGCGGGCAGGCCGGGCACTTCGTATTGACCAGCGCTCCTGTCTGCGCTGATTAAGCGACCGGTGCGGATGTTGGTGACCTTGACGTTCGCGCCGGCCACCAGCGCTCCGGACTTGTCCTGGACGACGCCGACTATGCTTCCCGTATCCAATTGGCCCAATGCCGGAAGAGCAAGCCGCGCAGAGCAGAAGTGCTATCACTGCGATTTGCCACTTATTCGAATTCAACATGATGTTCTCCCTCTACGTGGATTCGCGCCAAGCTCACGGCTTGGTGGCGCGAGCCGGTCTCTTCTTCTCAATGGTCTTGTCAATGATTTTCTCGATGGTTCTCCCATGGGGAGGCGTAAGCTCCGGCTGGTGAAAGTTGGTGCGCAGGTTGTCTCGAATCTCCAGGTCCTGGCGCAAGAGAGCTTCGGCATATTCCAGATCTTCAAGAACCGCTTTGCGCGCTCCTCGTCGCATCGCGCCGGGCGACCAGGCGGAAGATGCGTTCATGGCGGCGAAAATTGCTTTCAAAGTTTTCGATCAGGTAGAGCGTGCGGCGCCGGCCTTCGGCGAGGGCGCCATACATCATGCGCAGCATGGCTTCCACAGCGACATTCTTGGAAGCCTGCGCGAGTTCCTCGTGCAGAGACATCTCGTAGGCCATGTATTGTTCCGGGCGATCGAAACTGGTCCTCATGCCACGGATCGCCGCTTCCATGCGGGCAATGTCTTCCTTCGTGGCCCGGCGCGCAGCCAGCGCGGCCACGTTGGGCTCCAGGATCTTGCGCAACTCGTAAAGCTCGAGGTACTTGACCTCCTGGAGCAGCAGCATCCACTGGAAGTGCTTGCCCACGGCACGCCCGAGCGATGACTGGATATAGGTTCCGTAACCCGGCCGGGCCTTGATCAGGCCCAGGAACATCAATCCCTTGAGAGCCTCGCGAAGAGAGCTGCGACTAACGCCCAACATCGCGGCCAGTTTGGTTTCCGAGGGAAGGCGGCTTCCGACGCGGAGTTCGCGGCTGCGAATCAGTCCCTCAATGCGGCGCGAGACCGTCTCCATGACGGTTTCGCGCCGTACGGTTTCGCCGGGTACAGGATGGGCGGTCGCCACTGTGGACCCAATTTCGTACGGCAAAAGTTTGTCCGACAACCTTGGTTCTTGTCAAGGACAAAAAGCGCTTTAGCCCGAGAACGACTCCGCCCGATCTTTAGGCAGTGGTCGATTCAGGCCGTATTCATTGTACAAATGTACGATCAACCTCCGCGAGACGAGCTCCTTTTTTCAATTGACACCGCTTGTGGGTCGAGTAATATGTTCGCTTGTCGGACAAATCAGGACAGTCAATTCCGGACAAGTCAATACCGGACAAACTCATGCGCGCTCTCATCCCCCTGGAACGGTTCCGGACCTTCGCGGAAGGACTCGATCATGCTGAGGGTTTGGCGTTCGATGCTGACGGGACACTTTGGGCGGGCGGAGAACTGGGACAGATTTACCGCATCGGGCCGAAGGGACGCATACGGGAGATTAGCCGCGTTGGGGGCTTCTGCCTGGGTCTGACATTTTCTCGCGCGCAGGAACTTTATGTCTGCAATTTCAAGTTGCCGGCGCTGGTCCGGTTGAATCGAAAAGGCCGCGTCCTCGATTCCTGGGAGCGCTGTGGCAGGCGCAGGTTCAAGACACCGAATTTCTCGGTTTTCGATGCGGAAGGCAACCTCTATTTTTCCGACTCGGGAGACTGGGAAGAAGCGAATGGCTGCGTCTACCGCCTCCGGAAGAACGGCCGAGTCGAGATGTTTGCCGGGCCGTTTGCCTTTGCCAACGGTTTGGCGCTAAGTGCGGATGAGCGGTTTCTGTACGTGGTGCAGAGCACACGAGACAATGTGCTGGAGATCGAGATTCGCGCGGATGGCAGCGCAGGAAAACCCAAGGTTTACGCTTCGGGACTGGCGCGGGTTCCTGACGGCATGGCTCTCGATGCCATGGGGAATCTGTACGTTACTTGTTATGCTTCCGACAACGTGTACAAGGTTTCTCCTCGCGGGAAGGTGCAGTTACTAGCGTATGACCCCACCGGCACGATGATCGCGGGACCAACGAATGTCGCGTTTGGGGGGCCGAATTTTGAGCAGATGTTTTTCGCCAACCTTGGCCGGTGGCACGTGTGCCAGGCGCCGGCTGGCGTGAGGGGGCAACTGCTGGCCAACCAGCGATAGATGCTGGGCAGCGTAGGTTCGCTATGAAAATTACCGATGTTCGTTGGACTCCGGCATTCATTCCTATCGAAAGCCCGCTTCGCTATGCTTTCGGCGCTCACCCCGGTTTCTCACGCATCATCATCGAGGTGCAAACGGACGAAGGGCTCGTGGGCCTGGGTGAATGTTATGGGGGCGCGAGCCGTGAGGGGCAATTGATGGAAATGCGTCCGTTGCTCATCGGCGAGGACCCGATGCAATTAGAACGAATCCGCTGGAAGCTGGCGGCGCCGAGTTCGCTAAAACTGTTTGGCCACGTTCTGGGTTTTGCCGGGCTCGAATTTGCTTGCCTGGATCTGCAGGGCCAGATATTGGGCAAACCTGTTTGCGAAATCATCGGCGGCAAATTCCGCGACGAAATTGCTTTTTCCGCTTATCTCTTTTACCGCTACGCCAATGACAAGGGGAAGGGCGAGATCTCCAACCAGGATCAGATGGTGGACTTTGCGAAAGGGGTGGTCAAGAAATATGGCTTCCAGACCCTGAAGTACAAAAACGGTGTGATGCCGCCCGATGAAGAGATCGAAACTTTCATTGCATTGCGGGAAGCCTTTCCCCGGCTGCGAATCCGGCTTGACCCCAACGCCGCCTGGTCGGTAACGACGGCGGTGCGCGTAGCGCGACGATTGCATGAATACGACGTGGAGTATCTGGAAGACCCGGTGTGGGGCATGAGGGCGATGGCGCGCGTCAATGCCAAAGCCCCCTGGATCACGCTGGCGTCGAATATGTCGGTGTTTGCCTTCGAGGATCTCGTGCCCAACGCGGTCATGAATATTCTCGACGTCGTGCTGCTTGATCCCCACTGGTACGGAGGAATTGCCCGGGCACGTTTAGCCGGTCAGATTTGCGAAGCCATGGGAGTCGATGTCGGCATGCACAGTGGAGCAGAGTTCGGCATTTCGCAGGCTGCCATGTTGCATCTGGCCGCTTCGCTGCCCAATCTCATTGCGGCGCCGGATTCGCACTACCACCACCTCACCGATGACGTGATTGAAGGAGGTAAGCTCAAGTTCGTTGGGGGGAAGATGCAGGTGCCGAAAGCAGCCGGCCTCGGCGTCAAGCTCGACCGCGACAAACTCTCCAAGTATCACGAACTCTCAAGAAAGCGTGCCATGGGGTCCTGGATCGAAGATCCACATCGCCCCGGGGCCATCACGTACCAGCCGAAGTGGTGAATGTTTGAGTGGTGAAGCTCGATGAGACTCGTCGTTGTGTGTAAAACGGTGCGTAAGGCGGTGCGCAAAACGGTGCGCAAAACGATGCGTAAAGCTGTGCGCAAAGCGTGGCTGTTGCTGGTGCTCGGGCTGGCCGGCATCTCTGGCTTTGCGCAGGAGCGGGTGATCTGGAGAATCGGCACCTTCGATCATGCTTCCGGAGAGTTTTTTCGAGCGAAATCCGACGACTACAGTGACCCAAGGTTCGATCCGGTCTATCGTGTCGGCAAGAGCCCGATCGACACGAAGAAAGACGCTGAGGATTGGCAGAGATTTCAGCCGGGCCCGGCGAACGGGATGGCGGGTGGACGAGAGCATCCGTTCACGATTCTGTTCGACTTGCATGATCCGGCATCCGGTGTCTTTCGTCTGAAAATTGCCATATTGTATGAGACCCCGCGGTTGTCGCACTTGAGAGTTGACTCTAAACGGCCATTCAGGAATTTTCTATTTCCACCCGCTACTTGACTATAGTGCGGGCGACTGGGAAGGCACGTTTGTTCCCCAGACCTCCGCCGACAGCAAAACCATCGACCTGCCCGCGGAGTGGTTTCGCCGGAGCGATAACCGCCTGGTGCTCACCGCGCTCGATGACCCTCCCGCAGTGGAAAACTCTTTGGGGTCGATCGCGCTTGGACATAGCGGGCTGGTCTATGACGCGCTTGAATTGACGCAGGATGTTGCGGCCACTTATGCGCGTGACAGCATCGCTATTAGTGCGGAAGTACGCCCAACCATTTTTTATCGGAGTTTGTCCGCTGGACTTGCCGAAGTAGTCGAAGTGGATGCGTCATTTGCGGCGATGCCGGCGGAGTGGTTGGCAACGCTCCAGATCGGCGACAAGGAATATCATCGGCACGTTAAGACGTCGGAGGCGTTCGGCGAAAGTCAGATCGAGTTCGATATTCCCGAGTGGCAGGGAAAGAGGTCGGGCGCGCTTCTGGTCAAAACTCCGAGTGCAATCCGCACCTTCCCGGTGGAGCTGATACCGGCAAAGAAGTGGACGATTTTCATCGTTCCGCAAGAGCATCTTGACATCGGCTTCACCGACTACGCCGCCAAGGTGGCGGAACTGCAATCGCAGGCGCTGGATGGCGTGATCGATTTGATACGAGAAATACCCGACTTCCGCTGGACACTCGACGGCTACTGGGTCCTGGACCAATACCTGAACGGCCGCTCGACCGAGCGAGGCAATGAACTGCTGCGCTTGATCAAAAACGGCAAGGTCACCGTCCCGCCTCAGTTTGCTAACCAGCACACCGGAGTTGCGTCGCTCGAGGGGTTGGCTCGCTCGCTCTACGACTCCCACTTTTTTGCCAAGCAGCACGACCTTCCGTTGGGGGCGGCCCATATCACGGATGTGCCGTCTTATTCATGGTCGTACGCATCAATTCTGCACGACGCCGGCGTGAAGTATTTCGCAGCCGGCAGCAATTCGTGGCGCGCACCCGGAGTCCTGCAAGCTCGCTGGAACGAGAAGTCTCCTTTTTATTGGGAGGGCCCCGACGGCGGCCGCGTGTTGATGTGGTACTCACGCGCGTACCTGCAACTGGCGACGCTGTTTGCAACGCCACCCAGATTGGCGGCGGTGCGCGACTCTCTGCCCGTTTTCCTGCAGGCGTATTCAGGACCGAACTACAAGGCGAGCGCCGCGATCATCTTCGGCACGCAACTCGAGAATACGGTTCTCAGCAAGGAACAAGCTTACCTTCGCGGCGAGTGGCAGAAGCAATATGCCTGGCCGCGGCTGGAGTATTCAAATTTTGCCGAGGCCATGGGGCAAATCGAAAAGCAGTTCGGATCGGACATTCCCGTTTACCGCGGCGATCTCGGACCTTACTGGGAGGATGGCTTTGGCTCCGATGGCAGGCATACGGCGCTGCATCGGCAGAACCAGCAGCGCATCCTGTCGGCGGAAAAACTGGCGACGATTCCTGCGCTGCTGAATCCAGAGCTTCGTCCGGATCACCGCTTGCTGGCGCAAGCCTGGAACAACATGCTGCTATTCGACGAGCACACCTGGACCTATGTAGGAGCAACCACGCAGCCGGAGAATGAGCAAACCGAGAATCAGCTTGCCCTTAAAGGTGCGCGCACGACCGAAGCGGAACGCGAGATTACCGAATCCCTGCAACGCAGCTGGGCACAATTCGAGTCCTTTCTTGGACCGAAAGATCCGTCGCTCGTAGTCTTCAACCCGCTGAACTGGACGCGCAGCGGGCAGGTGAGCTTCGACTTGCAAGACGGCCTCGGTCTTATTCGACACAACCACCGGCAAACCCGTGCCCTTTGAAACCGTGAGCATCGGGAAAAGCACGCCGCTTCCGGGGTTCGGCGGAGGATACCGGCGTGTGCGTTTCGCAGCCGAGAATGTTCCGGGGATGGGCTACAAACTGTTTGCCTTGCGGTCCGTCCGGAGCTCCGACCAACGTAGCGGCGAACGTTCGGATTCCTCAGAAAAAACACTCGCAGGAACCACTTTTGAAAACTCGTACTATCGAATCACCGTCGATCCTTCGTCAGGCCGCCGTGAGCAAGATTTGGGACAAAGAACTCAACCGGGACCTGGTGGATGCAGCGAGCGCGTTTCGTTTTGGAGCGTACCTTTATGTAACGGGCGCCGACGATATGCCGAATAACAGTTTGTACCGCTACGGCGCCGCGCTAAAACCACCGGCATTGTCGATTACCGTCGCCAGCCACGGGCGTCTGTCAGGAGTAAAACAGGTGCCGTTCGGAACGATCATTACGATGGAGGCCTCCGCTCCGAACACACCAACGATTCGGCTGGAAATCACACTCTACAACGCGAAGAAGCAAATTGATTTTGCGTACCGCCTTTCCAAGGAAACGACGCTAAAGAAGGAAGCGGTTTACATCGCGTTTCCCTTTGCAGCGAATAAGCCCGAATTTGGTTACGACACTCAGAACGGCTGGGTGAACCCTGCCAAAGACGAACTGCCCGGTGGAAGCCATGAGTGGTACGCCGTGCAGCACTGGGCCGCGATACACGACGTTGGATTCATGGCGGCCGTGATTCCGCACGACGCGCCGCTGGTAAATTTTGGCGATATCGTTCGAGGCAACTGGCCTACGGAATTCCGTCCCAAGTCGGCCACGATTTTTTCGTGGGTGATGAACAACTATTGGGGCACGAATTTTGCGCCGCAGCAGGGCGGAGAATTTACCTTCCACTACAGCCTGGTAAGCGGACGCGCGCTCGATCCCGCGGATCTTACACGTTTGGGAAATGAGGCGATGACTCCATTCGAAGTCGACCAAGTGGGTGCTGCGATCTTGCCCAGTAAAGCGCCGGGCAAGTTGCCGAGCGATGAAGCAAGCCTGCTTGAGGTCAATAACGCCTCCGTTGCCGTCGCGACCTGGAAACTGGCGGAAGACGGCCAAGGCAGCATCCTGCGCTTGCAGGAGACAGCGGGAAAGCCGCAGTCCGTCAGCATTCGCAGCGCTTATGTGAAGATGGACCAGGTCTGGCGATGTTCCCTGCTCGAGGACAATTTGCAGGAACTGAAGGTTGACGGTCATAGCTTCCAAATCCATGGTTCCCAAATCCATGGTTTTCAAATCGAGGTCAAACCGTTCGAGATCGTAACCCTGCGATTGCGAACCAGTCCAGATTTCCCTGAGGGATCAGCCAAATCACAATGAGGCGCTTATGAGCATCCACTTCAGGGACAAAGTCGTTGCCGTAACTGGCGGAGCCATGGGAATCGGTGAGGCGACCGCGCGCAAGTTTGCGGAACTGGGCGCTGCGGTTGCGATCCTGGACGTCGACGCCGATGCCGGCCGGAAAACAGCGCAGGCGCTCGGCAAGCAAGGGCGAGCTGAATTTTACCCTTGCAATGTCGGGTCGCCATCAGAAACAGAGCAAGCCGTCGCCTCCGTTATTCGCGACTTCGGCGGAATCGATGTACTGGTCAGCAATGCCGGTATCCAGCGTTACGGAGACGTCATCGGAACCACGGAAGAGTTATGGGATGAAGTCATGGCCGTGAACCTCAAAGGCTGCTTTCACAGCGCCAAGCATGTGGTTCCCAGCATGAAAAAGCGCGGCGGCGGGGCCATTGTGGTCGTCGGGTCGGTGCAGTGCTTTACTGCTGTTGGCAATTCAGCCGCTTACGTTACCGCCAAGCACGCACTGCTCGGACTGGTGCGGGCCATGTCTCTCGATTACGCGCAAGCAGAACATTCGCGTGAATTGTGTTTGCCCGGGCGCGATCGATACTCCGATGCTGCGCTGGGCCGCCAACCTTGATGCCAATCCGGCGAAGGTCCTGGCCACGTGCGATCGGATGCACGCTCTGGGCCGGATGGGAAAGCCGGAAGAGGTTGCTTCCGCGATCGCCTTTCTTGCCAGTGATTGGGCTTCGTTCATCACCGGAGCGGCTTTGGTGGTGGATGGGGGGATGCTGGTTCCAACGGGAGGTATGGGGTTTCAGGAGGGCGGTACTGGCGCCGCTGCCAAGAGTTAGGAGAGTGCGAGTGCAACTGCGGGACAAAGTGGCAGTCATTACGGGTGCGGGGGCTGGCATTGGACGGGCTTGCTGCCTGCTGTTCGCCGCGGAAGGCGCGAAGGTGGTCGCCGTCGATCTGGAACCGGCAACACTCAGCTCGGTGGTCGAAGATGTGCGGCGCATCGGCGGTCCGATTCTGGCTATCCAGGCCGATGTCTCTCGCGCGGCGGATGTCGAGCGCGTTGTCTCCGCCGCCTCGGAGAGATTTGCCACGATCCATATTCTGTTCAACAACGCGGGCATCGTGCCTCGCGGCAAGGTTCATGAGACGACGGAAGAGGATTGGGACCGCACGATGGCCGTCAACGTTAAAAGCATGTACCTCATGTCCCATGCGGTTGTCCCAATATTTCTCAAACGCGGCGGCGGAGTGATTCTGAATACTTCGTCGGCAACCGCGCTGCGCAGCGTGGTTGATCGAGCTGCTTACAGTGCCTCGAAGGGTGCAGTCCTCGCGCTAACGAAAAGCATGGCGATTGATTACGTTCGGGATGGAATTCGTGTGAACTGTATTTGTCCTGGGACCATCGATACGCCTTCGCTGCATCAGCGGCTGGCGGCATTTGCGGACCCTGAAGAGGCAAGAAAGCAATTTGTCGCACGACAGCCGATGGGGCGTCTTGGTACAGCCGAAGAAGTCGCGAAGGCCGCGTTGTTTCTGGTCTCGGACGACGCAGGGTTTGTAACCGGGAGCACCTTCTCCATCGATGGAGGCTTTACGGTCTAGCAATGAAAGAGCGCGGTCCTACCTCCACGAAAACGAAATGGGGCAACCGGCCGGCGTTTCGCCTGAGCAATGGCGTCGTGCAACTGACCACGCTTACGGGAGGCGGACACATCGCTGATTTTCGTCTTCTTGATCCGACAGGCAGCAGCGTGAATGCACTGTGGGAAGCTCCCTGGCCCACGCTGGACCCCGATAAATTTCGGGAGCGGCGATCTCCGCAAGCATGTTCGCAAGTACGGTCCCGTGCCGGTGGGCAAGTTTCTCGCTTCGTTCACAGGACATGCGGTTTGTGTGGACTATTTTGGAGGACCGTCCGAAGCCGAAGCTGCACAGGGACTGGCTCTGCATGGAGAAGCCGCAAACTCGCGCTGGAAGTTGCTAGGGCTTACGCAGAGCAGCGCGGAAGCCCGGCTTTTGCTGGCTGCGCGCTTGCCTGCCGCCGGTCTGCGATTCCGTCGCGAACTCCGTTTGCGACACAACGAATCCGTTGTGTATGTCGAGGAAAGAGTGGCCAACGAACGTGCGCAGGATCATTTCTTTCACTGGACGGAGCACGTCACCCTCGGTCTGCCCTTGCTGCATCCGGACGAAAGCATTATCGCTTTGCCCGGAACTCGCGCCATTACTTGGCCACATGGTTACGAGGGAGCAAGTCTGGTTCGAGACAATCAAGAGTTCACATGGCCGGAGGCGCCCGCAATCGAGGGCGGAATGGTAAATCTCGCGCGTCCGTTTGCACGAGACGGCAAGGGCTTCGTCGTAGGAGTGCTGCTCGATCCGACAGCGCAAGCTCGGATTTGTGGCGGCATTGAACTGGCAACTTGGGCTCCTGCTCGGTTACTGTTTCCGCCGCTCAGACTTTCCCTGGGTTGCCATCTGGGAGGAAAACGTTGCTCGCACGGGCTCGCCTTGGAATGGAAAGACGCGCGCCCGCGGTCTGGAGTTTAGTTCGACTCCAATGCCGGTTGGAAAAGAGGAGACGTTTGCGCGCGGATCGTTGTTCGACGCTCCCACGTTCCGGCGAATTCCCGCAAGATCGGAGCTGCGAGCTCCGTATGTCGCTTTTCTCTCCAAAGTCAGTTCCGGATGGCGCTCGATTCGCGACATTCAGGTGAGTGCAGACAGGATCGTTGTGACGGAAGAGCGAGGAGAGCAATTAGAGTTGCAGGCCACCGGCTTGAAGAAATTGGGCTTGGGCGGGGGATGATTTCCCGTAGAGACGCGGCTTGACGCGTCTCTTGCCGCAAAGTGAGACGGGGCAAGCCCCGCCTCTACAGATGGAAGATTTGAGCAAGGGAAGCTCTGATTAAGTGTCTGCAAAAGGCATTAACCACAGGGTACACAGGGTGCACGGAGGACCCCGGGCTCTACAGATGGAACATTTGAGCTAAGAACTGGAGAGAACATGGACCAAGCCGGCGTGGGCTTTCTGATTTTGTTGTTGGCGGGTGTAATGAATGCGAGCTTCACCTTGCCCATGAAGTTCACCCGCAACTGGAACTGGGAAAATACGTGGCTGGTTTGGACCTTGTTCGCACTGGTGATCTTTCCGCCGCTGGCGGCCTTCGCCACCATCCCGCATCTTGGGCAACTCTATGGGGAAGTCGCCACAGGACTGGTGGTGACCGTCGCGATTTTCGGGGCAGGATGGGGGATTGCTCAGGTTCTGTTCGGTCTGGCGGTTGATTCTATCGGAATTGCGTTGACATTTTCGATCGTACTGGGAACCTCGGCTGCCGTGGGCAGTATCATTCCGCTGCTTCGCCTGCACCCCGAAAAGCTTTTGTCCATTGGCGGACTCTTCATTATTGCAGGCGTCGCGCTCGTCATCGTCGGAGTCGCGACTTGCGCCGTCGCGGGACATCGGCGGGAGGCGGCAATGGCGGCGCGTGACGGACGTCAGAAAGTCAATATGAGTCGGGGATTGACTTTTGCGATCCTCTGCGGTTTCGGAGCGGCGCTGGTAAACTTCGGGCTCGTTTTCGGCGGGCCGCTGCTGGAAGGAGCGAGTAGGCACGGAGCTGCCGAAGTCTGGGCGGGAAATGCTGTCTGGCTGCCGCTGATGCTCGCCGGCTCGATTCCCAATTTTGCGTACTGTGTTTATCTTCTTAGTAAGAATAAAACGGCTCATCGTTACCGCCTTCCCGGCACAGCGTCTTACTGGCTGCTTGCCGCTATCATGGCATTTTTCTGGTTCGCGAGTACGGCACTCTATGGCATCGCAACTGGCAAGCTCGGTAGTTGGGGAACGATTCTGGGCTGGCCATTGTTCATGTCGCTGATCGTCATCACCGCAAGCATTCTGGGATTTGTAACCGGGGAATGGAAAGGCAGTGGCAGACAGCCTCTGCGCATCCAGTTGGGCGGTGTGGCTGTGCTGGTACTGGCGGTATTCGTTCTGGCGGCGGCGAGCCGCTGGGTCTAGGAGGAAGCTATGAAAGCACTTGCCATCGATCTCGGCGGCACACACGCGACCTGCGCGGTTCTGGACGATCGTGCAATTCTCGCCGAGGAAGTGGTTAGTACCGACGGCACGCAAGGACTGAAGCCGGTTCTGCCAGTGTTTGCGCAGACTTTCCGCAAGCTTCTCCAGAAAACCACCATCGCCGCAAAAGAGTGTGCCGGGCTCGCATTCAGTTTTTGCGGACTGGCGGATACCCGCATTGGCCGGGTAGTTTCAACCAACCAGAAATATGATGATGCGGTCGGGATCGATTTCATGGCATGGTCGCGGCAGGAATTCGGCCTCCTCCTGAAGATTGAAAATGACGCTCGCATGGCACTGCTTGGCGAACAATATGCCGGAGCGGCTCGCGGCTTTGACGATGTGGTCATGACCACACTGGGAACAGGCATTGGCGGCGCGGCGATGATCGGGGGAAAGCTGATTCGAGGTAAACACGCGCAGGCCGGCTGCCTGGGCGGGCACCTCCCCGTGCTTTACAACGGCCGAACTTGTACCTGTGGAAACATTGGATGTCCCGAGGCCGAGGCGGCAGGGTGGTCGGTTCCACTGGTGGCGCGCGACTGGCCCGGATACGCCGACAGCGCTCTCGGGAAGGATGAACCGGTGAACTTCGAAAAGCTTTTCCGCTTCGCCGCGCAGGGAGACCGAGTGGCGGCTGCGCTGCGCGATCGCTGTTTACATATTTGGGCCGCGAGCACGACGGGACTGATTCATGCCTATGATCCGGAGATTGTGGTCTACGGCGGAGGCGTGATGAAGAGTGCCGACATCATCATTCCGTTTGTGCAGGCCTATGTAGAGAAACACGCCTGGACTCCCTGGGGCAAAGTAAAAGTAAGAGTGGCAGAACTCGGAAACAACGCGGGCTTGCTGGGAGCGATCCCGTTACTCTCTGAATCGATCGGATGACTTTGCGCTCGAATTACGACAAATTTCCCGTTGTTCCCGTCTCGGCGTCGCCGTCCGGTTGCCAGGTTGGGTGGAGCGCGATTATCGACGCGATCATTGTCGCAATCAATGAACGTTTGCGCGGCGTTAGCCAGAACGCGCGCATCGTGTTGTGCGTCGAATACTACCCGGGAGTTCTCGATGGTCCCGTCGAACACGCCCTTGCCGCAGGTCTCTGTCCCAGTTTGGCGGTCAGAACCAGCGACCTATTCAAGAATCCCTGTGAAGTCGATGCCATGGTCGCGCAATACCTGGGCGATGATCCTGTTTTTGGCAGGATGAATGGCATTGTCGTTGACGACTTCTTCGATCCGCAAAAACTGGCGGCAGCCCGCGAATCCATTGCCAAGAGCGGGGGACTGGTGTTGGTCGTCGGAACCGGCGCCGCTCTTGTTGTCTCCGAAGCCGACGTGCTGATCTTCGCCGACATGGCGCGCTGGGAAATCCAGATGCGGTATCGCCGCAACCAGATCGGCAACCTTGGGGCAGACAACGCTTCCGCAACCGTGGCCGAGAAATACAAGCGCGCGTACTTCGTGGACTGGCGGGCGGCGGATCGTCTTAAGCAGAAAGTCTTTCTCCGAGATCGATTTTCTGCTGGATACGAACGACCCGAATATGCCTAAGATGATTTCGGGAGATGCGTTGCGCGAAGGATTGCGCATGGCAGCCCATCGGCCTTTTCGGGTTGTTCCGTACTTTGATCCCGGGCCCTGGGGCGGCCACTGGATGGAACAGGTCTGCGGGCTCTCAACCGAGGGAGTTCCCAACCACGCCTGGTGCTTTGACTGCGTTCCGGAAGAGAACAGCATGCTGCTGGGCTTCGGAAACGTGAAAGTTGAGATCCCCTCGATCAATCTCGTGTTCCAGCATCCTCACGAATTGCTGGGCGAGGCGGTCCACGCGCGCTTCGGCAAAGAGTTCCCCATCCGCTTCGACTTTCTCGATACTATGGGCGGCGGCAACCTTTCGCTTCAGGTTCATCCCCTGACCGAATACATCCAGGACAAGTTCGGCATGAATTACACGCAGGACGAAAGCTACTACCTGCTGGACGCCGGCGACGACGGTTGTGTCTATCTGGGACTGCGTGAAGACATCAACCGCGAAGCCATGTTACGGGATTTGAGGGCAGCACAAAGTGGCGGACCCCCATTCCCTGCGGAGAGTTACATTAACGTGTGGCCCGCGAAAAAGCACGATCATTTCCTGCTCCCGGCCGGTAGCATCCACTGTTCCGGAAAGAACAGCATGGTGCTCGAGATCAGCTCCACCCCGTACATCTTCACTTTCAAGCTGTGGGACTGGGGACGGCTCGGCTTGAACGGTTTGCCCAGGCCGATTCACCTTGATCACGGGGAAGCCAATATCCAGTGGGACCGCACGACAAACTGGGTGCGTCGTAACCTGGTGAATCAGATAACGCCACTCGGATCGGGCGAGGGATGGCGAGAGGAGCGCACCGGGCTTCACGAACGCGAGTTCATCGAGACTCGACGCCATTGGTTTACGGGTGCTGTGCCACACCGTGGAACCGGTGGCGTCAATGTGCTCAACCTGGTGGAAGGACGCGAAGCCGTGGTCGAAAGTCCAACCGGCGCGTTCGAGCCTTTTGTGGTGCACTACGCCGAGACCTTTATCGTTCCGGCCGCCGCCGGTGACTATGTCATCCGTCCTTTTGGCGAAGCCGAAGGG
Organism: uncultured Acidobacteriaceae bacterium; assembly: GCA_963794365.1. Classification (GTDB taxonomy): domain Bacteria; phylum Acidobacteriota; class Terriglobia; order Terriglobales; family Acidobacteriaceae; genus Acidiflorens. Next base: position 6,352 of record CAWCDV010000028.1, on the reverse strand, counting down.
AAAGAGTGCGGGACCATTAAGGCCTTTGTAAGAACCAACCCCTAGCAGGCTGCGGAAAAACTCGATTCTCGATGGCAGCCCTAAAGGGGCGTCTGATTGCGAAAGACTTACGGCATCGCTAAAGCAATGCCCTGATACGAAACGCTAGTTTTCCGCAGCCTGCTAGCACTTTGTATTTCCTGGGAGGAGATACAGCGCGTGAAAAAAGTTCTTATCCGATGTCTGTTAGTGGTGCTGGCGGCGACGGGGGCGGCGCAGGTGCAGCGCAAGCCGGCTCCCCGCTCCAACAAGATGCCGGGATCCTGCGTGCGAGTGCAGGATGGCGCGTTTCACAGCGCGGCCCTCGATCGCGAAATGAAGTACCGCATTCTGCTTCCTTGCGGCTACCAGACAGCCAGCGGACGTTTTCCCGTGTTGTACCTTCTCCACGGTCTCTACGGAGACTATCTGAACTGGGATACCCGCACGAACCTGGAACGCTGTGCCCAAAGGTACGAATTGATCGTGGTGATGCCGGATGCCGGTGACTCCTGGTATACGAATTCAGCCACCGACCCTAAGGACAAGTTCGAAGACTACATTGCCAAAGACCTGGTGGCGGAAATTGACGGCAAGTTTCGCACGCTGCGTTCTCGTCGCGCGAGAGCGATTGCCGGGCTTTCGATGGGAGGATACGGAGCTCTGAAAATCGCGCTTCGGTATCACGACGACTTTGCCTTCGCCGGCAGTCTCAGCGGTGCACTAGACGCACCCCAGGATCTGGGTGACAAGAAGCCGGAGTTTCGCGATCAACTCCTCAAGGTTTTCGGGCCACCGGGCAGCGTGGTACGGGCAGACAACATCTTGTCTTCCCTGCTCCGGAGTGTTAGCCCGAAAGATCTTCCTTACTTATATCTGGCATGTGGAAGTGGGGACGACTTTCTGCCGGTCAATCGCAATTTCGTGGCCCAGCTTTCATCTCGTGGCGTTCCCTATGAGTATCACGAGACGGCTGGCGGGCACGCATGGGATTACTGGGACCGCTCAGTGCGGGATCTGCTGCGTGCAGTCGCAGACGTCATATCGGTTCAACGCCGGGGCATTTCGGAGTAGAAGAGGTGATATTGTTGACGCCACTGCTCTGACGCCGCGCGCAGTACTTTGGGGTGTGTAAGTCATAACTCGAGAGAAGATATTATGAAGCTTGTACGCTATGGACTGCCTCACCAGGAAAAGCCAGGGATCCTCGACTCCGACGGTCAGATTCGCGACTTATCGGGGACAGTGCCCGACATTGCGGGCGAGTATCTGGCGCCCGCGACTCTCGCGGCCTTGAAAAGCATTGACCTGGCAAAGTTACCGCTTGTGCCAGGCAGGCCCAGGTTCGGTCCCTGCGTTGGTCGCGTGGGAAAATTTGTTTGTATTGGATTGAATTACTCCGATCACGCGGCTGAAGCCGGCATGAAAGTTCCGAGCGAGCCCGTTATCTTCATGAAAGCCACATCCGCCATCTGTGGGCCGAACGACGATATTGTGATTCCGCGGGGTGGCACTAAGACGGACTGGGAAGTCGAGTTAGGCGTGGTCATTGGAACGGCGGCAAAATATGTTAGCGAGACCGACGCGATGTCATACGTGGCCGGCTACTGCGTCGTCAACGACCTCTCGGAGCGCGCGTTCCAACTCGAAAGCACGGGGCAGTGGGTAAAGGGCAAGAGCGCAGATACATTCGGTCCAATCGGGCCGTGGCTGGTGACGGCCGATGAAGTCCGTGACCCGCAAAACTTGAAGATGTGGCTCGCGGTAGACGGCCACCGCTACCAGAACGGATCGACGCAAACGATGATCTTTGGCGTTCGCCAACTGGTCAGCTACGTTAGCCGATTTATGAGCCTGCAACCCGGCGACATTATCGCCACCGGCACTCCGCCGGGAGTTGGCATGGGGCAGCGGCCACCGGTTTATCTGAGAGCGGGAAACCAGATGCGGCTGGGCATCGAAGGGCTGGGCGAGCAACACCAGGGCGTCGTCGCGGAGAGCGCCTAGGCAGGCTGCGGAAAAAGTCGGATGCCACGCACCAGCGCCTAGAGGCGCATTCATAACGTGGCACTTGCGGCACGCCTGAAGGCGTGCCCTGATACGAATCATACTTTTACCACGGGCTGCTAAGCAGACGTTCCCGGTCGATTAGCGCGGAAATTCTCGCTGCATGCAGATCCTCCGCGCGCCGCCTTCGACCGCGATGCGACAAAGACGCGGTTGAGCTTCAGAATCTGAACAGCATCGCCAGGCACTCGCTGTTTACCTTCTTGTTTGCCGACCATCAGTGCACGACCTGGCTGGCGAGCGGTTACCAATGTTCATTACCAGGCATCCAGAAGGACAACACAAGCATGAACACACGTCACCACGACCGACACCGAAGGGCCATTCCGTGGTCCTGCTCATGTGCCTAAGATCGGGTCATGCCTCTGCAAAACATCCGGGACGGCCTTCTCGTCACGCTCGTTCTCCGCTACGAACAGGATCGCGATCAGTTTGTGATCTTGTCCAAGCAAACTGTCGATTCCTCTTCCGCCCGTTTGGCAATCGCGGAGTTGAGGAATGAAGGACTGGTGGAAGAACAAGTTCGAGGTGTGATTCGACTGACCGCGCTGGGGTACAAAAAGTACAAGAACGCGCCGCTTGCATACGCTTATGCGGGCTGAACCGCGGTAGTGCCCGGGGAGCAAACACGAACGGTCCGTTTCCATGCTCGGCTCGTACACTGTGCCTTGGTAATCTCGCCTGACTCATCGACTCCGTAGCATTATTTCCTTGCATGGTGACCTCCCCCATATCGCTCTGCACGCGGCGTCCCGTCCGTGTGCGACTTCCAGGCATGCCTTCCGCAACGATCCGATTCAGGGACGGACAACACTCATCCGCCAGACTTCAGACCATTTCTGTCACAGGCGGGTTACTTCGAGTGCTCAAACCGCTCAGTTCAGGAGAAGTTGTGGAACTGCTGTTTTCGACGCACGTTGGATCGGTGCTCGCCATGGCTGAACTGCTCCGCCCCTGTTCCGCCGCTCCGATGGGTTTGCAGCCGTTTCGCTTCATCGCATTGGACAGTGCCGAGTTGCGAAAATTAAGCGCTGCCATTGCATCGTCCTAGAAGACAGAGACAGAGAACGCATCTGCGTCGTCAGCAATCATTTTCTGGCATCCGGAACTGTGTCGTTGCCGGTGGTGTCCAAATGGATATAGAACTCTTTGGACGACTCGGAAGAGACCGCACTACCTCACCGTGCTCGTCGCAATGACACTTCAACTGGCACTCGTACAATGGCCTGCTCGAAGGCGCCGTTGGAAGGCATCTAAACCGATAGTCCTGTTCAGGCTCAATGGTTCGGACGAACGGCGGCGCAACGCATCCGGGTCCGCGCAGAACAGCCCCGGCGCGCGTTCTCTTAGTTGAACTAGGATAACAGTGTGTATCGACAAAGTGTCTTCGTATCTTCACGGAGATGACATGGACAACGGCAATCAACGCGGAAACCCGGCAAGATTCCTCATTTTTATTCTCACTGTATTTCTGACGGTCACAGTATTCGTCGCCGTGCGGCCATTCCAGGCGTCCGGCGGCGCGCCTGCTACCGTTGCAACCTATTCGCATGGATTGTTGCACCTAACTATTGCTTACCATGCTACCCGCTCCGGAGCCGGACAGTTGACCATTGAAGTCCTGGATCCGGAAGACAACGTGCTGGGCCGCGCCGAGCGGCAGGTTGAAGTGGCCGCGGGACAAGGACGGTGGCAAGACCAGATCAAGATGGAGAAGCCGCTGCTATTGGACGATCTGGTGTGGCATCGGGTTCGGTACCGCTTTGAATATGACGATAAGCAGACTGCCGGATTGGAGGGCACGGAGTCCATCTCGCAGATCCTGCGCACGCCGGTGATTCACATCCTCGGGCAGCAGTCTTACCTGACCGGCGGCGCGGCGGCAGTGCGCGTGATCGTCACCGACTCGAAAAATGAAGTCATTGCCGGTCGCGGCTCGGTACGAATCGAATTGTCGCCGCCGACGGGAAACCCCGTCAACTTTTTGCGGGCCAACTCAATCGTCGTGGAACGACCGAGGCACAGTTCCGGTTTCCTGCCGGCTTAGTCGGCAGTTACCAGTTGCGCTATGTTGTGGATACTCCGATTGGCTCGACTGAGTTTACTCAGGTAGTGCGACTGGAAGACAAAGTTTCCGTTCTTCTTACTACCGAGAAGCCAATCTACCAACCCGGCCAAACGATCCATGTGCGCGCGTTGGCGCTCGACCGTTCCGATCACGAGGCGGCGGCCAAGCACAAGCTGACTTTCGAGCTCGAGGATTCTCGCGGCAACAAGGTATTCAAGAAAGCGACCGAGACCGATGAGTTCGGAGTTGCCTCGGCCGAATTTGGACTGGCCGATGAAGTCAATCTGGGCACGTACCACCTGCGCGCGCTGATGTTCAGTTCGATGTTCAGTTCAGAGACGGGCGACGCCGGGGCGCCGACGAATACGGCGGAGATCGCGCTCAATGTCGAACGCTACGTGCTTCCAAAATTCAAGGTGGCCGTGGATTTCAGCGAGAACGGCAAGAAGCAGAAGCGCGGCTACCAACCGGGCGACCATGTCACCGGCACGGTGCACGCCAACTACTTTTTTGGCAAGCCGGTGGACCACGCCGAAATCAGCATCAAGGCTTCCGCGATGGATGTCGCAGTGGTGGAAGTGGCGTCGGCCCAGGGCAAGACGGACTCCGATGGCTCCTATCGCTTTGACATTCAACTGCCGAAATACTTTGCCGGACGGCCTCTCAGCCACGGCGCGGCCCGCGTGCTGATTGAGGCCACGGTGAAAGACTCCGCCGGTCATACGGAAACTCGCGGCGAACCGATTACCGTGAGCGAATCGCCGCTGCTGATCACAGCGGTTCCGGAGGGCGGAACGCTGATCCCTAATCTGGAGAACCAGGTATTTGTCCTGACTTCTTATCCCGATGGAACTGCGGCGAAGACCGAACTGACTGTTCATGCCGCTGGAAATTCGGATCAACGTGTTGCCACCGACGATGGCGGCGTTGCCGTGGCTCGTGTGAAGGCGGGAAGCGGTAGCGAAACCCTGGAGATTGACGCTGCCGATCAAGAAGGAAACCACGCGTCAAGCACAGTTGCGTTGCAGAGTCGCGTGGGTGAAGACCAGATTCTGCTGCGCACGGAGCGGGCGGTGTACCGCGCCGGTGAGCGCATTCAACTCAAGGTCTTTTCCACCAAGACGCGAGGGGCCGCGTATGTGGACATCGTCAAAGAAGGACAGACAGTGCTGACGCGCGACTTGGAGCTTGAAAACGGCGAGGCGGAACTTTCTTTGACAGCTACGCCGGAAATGGCGGGGACGGTCGATCTCACCGCGTACCTCTTCGGCAGGGACGCACGCCCGGTCGGGGACCATCGCCTGATCTTCGTGCAACCGGCGGACGAACTGAAGATTGAGACGGTGGCGGATGCGCCCGTCTATAAACCGGGCGGCGAGGCGCGAATCCAATTTCGCGTGACCAACTCGCACGGCCAGGGCGTCCATGCCGCGCTCGGATTGCAAGTGGTGGATGAAGCCGTGTTCGCGCTGGCGGAGAAGCAGCCGGGGTTTGCCAAGGTCTTCTTTTATCTCGAGCAGGAGGTGATGAAGCCGCGCTATGAAATCCACTCCATCGGTATGCCGGAGATTGTGGAACCGGTGGAGAAGTCGCAGGTCGAACAACGCGATCGGGCGGCGCGGGCTTTGTTCTCGGCGACCGAAATTGTGAATCCGAACAAGTTTGAGACAGAATTCGGCGGGGACGTGCCTATGGCCAAGTATGGCGAATATGCGCGGCGCTACCAGGCACGTTTTCAGAAACAAGCTAATCAGTTAGCAAAAGATCTTAGCCATGCTTACGCGGAAAATCCGAAGTTGGGTGATCCGACTCGGATTTATGCAAAGATCGCGCAGGCCGGTGGGACCGAGCTTCGCGATGCCTGGGGCACGAGCCTCACGTTTGAACCCGCGCGCTGGGATTCCACAAAAAAGTATTACGTGCTGCGCAGCGCAGGCCCGGACCGGCAACTTAACACCGGCGACGACTTGCAGGTGTTTTTGCTATTTCAACGCAAATGGGTAGTTGGCTCTCCCGGTTCGAAGCCGACCGCGATTGACGTCAAGATCGAACACGATCGGGGACCGTTCAATGGTCTGGCGGAGATTGTGGGAACGGTGACCGACCCCACGGGCGCCGTCGTGCCGGGAGCCAGTATCGAGGTGCGCGAAATCTCTATCGCAAAGCCTCGCACCGCGACGACCAATGCTGCCGGACAAT
>CAWCDV010000027.1:0-181220 GCA_963794365.1 uncultured Acidobacteriaceae bacterium | reverse complement strand
TTTCGCCGCCAGGTACACCGTTGTGCTAGCTACCGAATCAGCGATATAGCCTGTAGCCCGCAGGCCCTCGCTGACCTCTTCAAGCGATGAAAACACCGGTTTCCTCCTGCGCCCGAGCTGTGCTTTCGGCCCTAAGCGTCACGAAGCTAATACCGAACCAAATTTCGGTCAAATCGGCTCATTCGGCGGACTGTTTTGACCAAAAAATCATCCTCGGCTACAACTGTGCCAAGTTGGCAGGAGTTGATTGTGAAAACACGAACAAGGAAGGAATCGGATTTTGAGATGCACCAGTTGATGGGCCGAGAAGAGATAATCGAACGGCCGGAGTTAAGCCAGGACGCCTTGAATTCTGGCGAAGGCTCCAAACTATCTCCTATGAGGTATGGAGACAGCATGCAGCTTTCAACCAACACTCGATCTCCCCACGGGCTGGAACTGACACCGGTTTTCGAGAAGCATTATTCCGTAAGAGAGCTCGCCAACCTGTGGAATTTGAGCGATAGAACAATCCGTCGAATGTTTGTTGGAGAACCCGGTGTGGTTGAGTGGGGAGCGTGCGAACGCCGGATGAAAAGGGCCTACAAAACCCTCCGCATCCCGGAAAGCGTTGCGCGACGGGTACACCGGAGATTGAGAAAAGCGAGCTAAATCGTCACAACATATATCGAAGAACCTGCCAGTTCTTGAGCTGCGCATTCCATTCGCTCACAACAAGCCGAGGTCATCGACGAGGCACCGCGATTCCTGATGTACGGCCCTGAGAAGAGGTATGTCGGCGGGTATTGCGTGAGCGATGTCTCCTATGTGCCCTAGCGCCGATGGCGGTTCTCTTCAACGCCCATATTCGCCCACGCTTCGCGCTGACGGGCAGCCAGACGTTGCTGCCTTTCCAGTACCCAGGGAGCATAGTGCTTCTGGGTAATGGTCACGCTCGAATGTCCAAGGAGCCGGGATACCTCTTCAAGCGGCATGCCGGCCAGCAGGTATTCAACGGCGAACGTATCCCGCATCATGTGGAGATGAGCCGGTTTTTGGCGGCCGTTCACATCCAAAAACAACTTTGGGAGGATCTCAACCGCCTTAGACAAGATTTTGGAAAAAATCTTCTGCCAGTTTGACACTTCGCTCTTGCGCTTACTGCGCCCGCTCCAGAAGAAATAGTTGGGATCTGTGCAGCTGCCTGGAGGAACCTTGCGCAATTCATCCGCTACGCTGTGCGGAAGCAGCACTTGCACGGGAGCGCTGGCCTTGCTTTTGACCTTCGCTTGGTAAAGGAACAACGAGTCATCATCTCGGAGGTTGCTCTTAGGGAGACAAGCTGCATCACCCGCACGAAGACCGCTCCAGCGCAGAAGTTTGAGGTAGGCGCGTGCGCGGCGGGAATTCGTAGTGTTGCCGTTCTTCTCCTTGCCCCGGCTGTCATAGTAGTACGTCGCTTCGATGAGAGCGTCGTACTGTTGCCGGCTGAACGGCAGCGTTTCTTCCTGCTGGGGCGTAACGTTCTTAATTCTCTTGGCGGGATTCTCCGTGATCCACCCTTGCTCCATGCAGAACCGAAAAAACGTGCGTAGACGCTGGTGCTGGTTATGGCGGGTCGTGGGAGCACCCGTCCAGCAATGGATCCAGGACCGTAATGTCGGAACATCGAGCTGAGACAGGTGCAAAATGGCAGGCTCTTGGGTCGCGCACCAAGTCAATAGACGACTCAACGTGAGGTTGTACTTAGCACGGGTAGCCTCCTCCCGATTCAGACGTGCCACTTCCTTGAAGAACTCTTCGACCGCAAGCGCGATCTCCACCTGTGCGTTGCGTACGTTTATTCTGGCCTCGAGCTGACGTTGCAATTGCTTTGTGGCGTCGAAGGAATCCCGGAGTTCACGCGCTTTTTGTTCCGCCCTTTCCCAACTTCGCGTCTTCGCGCTTGTCAGCTTGCACTTGCCGTCGCGGTAGACGTACAACCACTTCACGCAGCTGCACCGGGCCCAATCCGGCCTGTCACGCTTTGGGCAAGTGCGCTTGTGGCGGGTGTAGACCTTGACGGTTTCGACAGTGCGGCTGACAAGCGCTCCCACAGGGCCAGTCTGGCTGGTGTCTTCACACTCACCGGTGCTTTCGAGCTCAACCATGTTCTGAAATCCTTCCGGCGAATTTTGTGCAATCTAGCATCGGCCTCAAATCCGCGCAAATGGTCCCGCCTAGAAAGGCGAGAAGCGCCTAAAGAGGCAAATCTTTTATACAAATTTTTTACACTTGGCTAATGCCGGGAAGGAAAGACTCTCAGAATCAAATACTTAAGGTTGGTTGCGGGGGGTGGATTTGAACCACCGACCTTTGGGTTATCAGCTAAACGATCAACAGCTAAGTTGTTGTTGATACCACTTCTCTTCCCTGCCCGCATCGTGCCAATATCTGCCGAATTACCCCCATCTTTGTGTCCAAGTTGTGTCCAACTTTAATCCGCGCCGACGTTCGCCAAATTGTTAGAGCGGATCACTGGAGGAGACGAACCTGGAACTTCAAGATAATCACGACAACCTATGTGTGACCGCCGTTGGACCCAGGTAGCCGCAACTGTATTCGCAAATCTCGCCACAAAACAGCGACCACGACCAAAGCGCCTGCCGTGGGCGGTTGCGATCCAAGCGCAGTTCGGTCGTAACCCGCGGCTGGACAAAAACGGTCAGCCCATGAAGTTTGTCAGACATCTGGCCCCCGCTGCAGTTTGATTCAAACCGTCTGCGGCCAAGTCCCAATGTCGTCGAAGGCAGTGGCGGGCAACAAGGCAAAATCCTGGGCGATTTGGCGATCTCACAACAGAGTGCCCGCTGTTAGTTTTTCCGGTCCTCCCGGATCACGTTTCTAACCCCACGAACGTGAGAATTTGACTCAGACATTGACTGCACCAAGATCTCAGCGCTCCTCGTATACCCATCTAAAATCTCGATTTTGATTTTCCTAGCGATCGAGCAGGCGAACCTCGAAAGTCACTTTTTGCCTGACTAGCGAATGAGTAGCGTCTTAATAAGAAAGTGGGGCCAACGACCTGAACCTACGGGCCGCCAGGGAGGCGATCGAATGCATATACGGCAACAATCAGCGCTATTTTCGGTGACAAAAATGAGATTCCAGATAAAAAAGGTGGCGGTTTGTTTGCTGGCGACAGTTCCTACCATGGTTTTGCTGTTTTTTGCCGCATTGAATCCGCCCCGCGCGTTGGCGGTTCCAAGCTATGCGCGGCAAACGGGCTTGGCGTGCAGCGGTTGTCACTACGCGCCTCCGGAACTCAACCCTGCCGGAAGAAGGTTCAAGCTGCTCGGTTACGTTGATAGAGGGGATCAGACCAAAACCGTGACATCGGAGGGAAGCAAAACGCATGCAGCGCTTGATCTTCTCGCCTCGCTGCCCCTTTCCGTAATGCTTGACGCCTCGTTTACCAACACCAATTCAGCGGTGCCGACGACGCAGAATGGCAATTTTGAATTTCCTCAAGATATTTCACTCTTCCTTGCTGGGGCGTGGACCAGCAATGTCGGCAGCTTCCTTCAGGTGACTTACAACACCCAAGACGACCATTTCAGTATGGATAACACCGATATCCGCTACGCGAATAAGACGAAGCTGAGGGGCAAGGAACTGGTCTACGGCGTGGATCTCAACAACAATCCGACACTGGAGGATCTTTGGAATAGTACGCCGGCATGGGGCTACCCATGGGTCGCCAGCGATAATGCGCCCACTCCCACGGCCGCGGCCATCATTAATGGTTCTTTGGCGCAGGACGTCGCAGGAATTGGTGGCTATGCGATGTGGAACGATCACCTCTATCTGGACGTGGCGCTTTATCGTTCGGAACACGTGGGCGGTCCACAGCCGAATCCGGGAGTTGGTTTTTCATACAACATCGTGGGGGTTGCGCCATATTGGCGCGTCGCTTGGCAGCAATCGACCGGGACGACACAGTTTGAGATCGGCAGCTATGGAATGCACATGAAGAGCACCAACAACGTCATCAATCATGGGGCAAGTGACGTCTATGATTCGTACACGGATTGGGCCCTGGACACGCAATATGATCGGACATTATTCAGGAAGGATGTGCTATCGCTGCGAGGCACGTATATCCGCGAAAATTCCAATTTGGCATCCAGCGTCGGCGTCCCACCGCCTACGGGTCCGTTGGCATCACCCGGCGGGCACCATCTGGACACTTTTCTGGCTAATGCCGAATTCCATTTCGGCAATCGTTATACGGGCACATTCGGTTGGTTCGATACCCAGGGCACGGTCGATACCACCCTGTATTCGCTAGCAACTGGCAGTGCCAATGGCGACCCGAGGAGCGCCGGATATATCGCAAACGTCTCGTATTGGCCGTGGCAGAATCTGCAGCTCGCCGCCCAATACACCGGATATACTCGCTTTAATGGCGCCGCGAACAACTACGATGGCTCGGGTCGCAACGCGAGTGCTAACAATACCGTTTATCTGAATGCGAAATTCCTTTTCTGACACGCACCTTAGCAATTACCATTTACAAATCCAAAGGAGAAAAACGCAATGAGACACAAGGGATTGATATTGGCGGTTCTGACAGCCGGGTTGTGCATCGCAGCGCGGGCCGGCGATATCGAGGGAAAGGTCACTGGAATGAAGGGCCAGTCGGTGGTTTACGTCGACGCCATTGCGGGAAAAACGTTTCCCGCTCCCAAAGAGCACCCGGTCATCGATCAAAAGGGATTGGTCTTTGTGCCGCACATCGTTGTCGTGCAACAGGGCACAACCGTTGAGTTTCTGAATAGCGACAATGTGCAACACAACGTCTTCTGGACTGCTATCGGCGGCGACAAGAAGGCAGGACACAATCTCGGGACGTGGCCCAAGGGTGAAAAGCGTCCCTATACATTCGATAAGGTGGGCGTCGTGCCATTGCTGTGCAATGTACACCCGGAAATGGCAGCATTTGTCATTGTCAGCCCAACTCCCTATTTTGCCGAAACCGACGACAGCGGCAATTACAAGATCAAAGACGTTCCCGACGGCAGCTACACCGTAACCGCGTGGCATGAAGGCGCGAAGAACCAGTCCAAGCCGGTCGCTGTGGCGGGCAGTAGCAAGGCGGACTTCACACTGAGCAAATAGTGAAATAAGGAGCGGGCGGCCACGTCCGCTCTTCGCCCTGTGCCCTCTTCGAGTAGAATGCTTTCCATTAACCGAACGCACTGGGGATTGCCATCTTGCTGAAGCGCTTCAAAGACAAAAAAGTGGACCGGGATTGGTTGAACACCAACTTCCCCTGCATGATGGCTTGTCCGGCCCATACGAACGCGGGCCGGTACGTCGCGCTCATTGCGGAAGGGCGATTTGAGGAAGCTTACAAGTTCGCCCGCGATCCCAACCCGCTGGCGAGCATCTGCGGCCGGGTCTGTGCGCATCCCTGTGAAACTGCCTGCCGCCGTGGAGATATCGATCGCCCCATCGCAATACGGGCGCTCAAACGCTTTCTGACTGAACAGTACGGCCCTGAATCCAAGCATCCTGTCGACGTCAATGCGGGACGCGGCCAGAACAAGCTGCCCTTCAAAGTCGCCGTGGTTGGCGGCGGCCCGGTGGGCTTATCGGCGGCGCATGACCTGGCTCTCATGGGCTACTCGGTCACGATTTTTGAAGCCGCTCCCGTGGCCGGCGGAATGCTTTACCTCGGCATTCCCGAATACCGCTTGCCGCGAGACGTGGTGGAAGCGCAAGTGCGAGAAATCCTCGCGACCGGCGACATCACTCTCAAGCTCAATCAGGCGGCCGGACGCGACTTCATGGTTTCCGACCTGCGCCACCAGGGCTTCGATGCGGTGCTGATCGCCGTGGGCGCGCATCGCAGCCGCGATCTCACCATTCCGGGCGTTGACCTGGACGGCGTTTACAAGGGCATCGATTTTCTGCTCAACGTGAATCTCGGCTACAAGTTCACCATCGGCAAAAAGGTCATTGTGATCGGCGGCGGCAACGTAGCCATGGATGTGGCGCGTTCAGCGGCTCGCGAAGTCGTGCGGCAGCATGTCGCCGGAGTAGAAGACCTCGAGCCTTCGCTGGAGAGTGTAAGTGCCGTGGCCACGAAAGAAATGGTCGACGTATCACTCTCTGCCCTGCGCTTGGGCGCGCAGGAAGTGCATCTCGTTTGCCTGGAAAAGCGCGAAGAAATGCCGGCGGCTCTGGAAGAGATCGAAGAGGCCGAAACGGAAGGCATCGTCATGCATCCCGGCCTGGGCCCCAGGCGCATGATCGGCAAAGACGGCAAAGTTGTGGCGCTGGAGACGCTGAAGACGAAATGGGTCTTCGATCAGAACAAGCGCTTCAATCCTGCGTTCTACGAGGGCAGTGAAACGCAACTGGAGTGCGACACCATCATCATGGCGGTCGGCCAGGCGCCGAACCTGGACTTTCTCAAACCCGAAGACGGCGTGGAACTGTCTCCCCGTGGGCTGATCGCGGTAAACCCGCGAACCCTGATGACCTCGGCGGACGGAATCTTTGGCGGTGGGGACTGCGTTTTCGGCCCGCGTCTGATCATCGATAGCGTGGCTGACGGCAAGCGCGCTGCGGTCGGCATTGATGAGTTCTTGCGTGGCCAGAGGCACCCAGATCCCATTGTCGAAGTCGAGATCTTTAAGCGCCACAGCATGCCGCTGGAGTTGTTGGACCTGGTTCGCCCGCCGATACCAATGCTGCCCCTGGAGCGCCGTACGGGTGTGACCGAAGTCGAGGTCGGCTACGACGCTGCGTCCGCGATGGAAGAAGCCCAGCGTTGCCTGCACTGCTGGGTAAACACGGTCTTCGAGGGCAGCCCCGAAGACGGAAGCATGTGCATTCTGTGCGGCGGTTGCGTGGATGTGTGCCCGGAAAACTGCCTGTCGCTCGTATCCCTCGAGCGCCTCCAGTTCGAGCCCGAAGCGGTGCAGCAGATCCAAGAACACCAGGAATTGTTCGGCGTGGAACTCGACGAAGTGGCGGCCGACGAACTCGGCATCGTGACCGGGTCAGCCATGTTGAAAGACGAGACTCGCTGTATTCGCTGCGGGCTCTGCGCCGCGCGCTGTCCCGTCAGCACCATCACCATGGAGTCATACAATCTGGTTTCCGCCGAGCCCACGGGGTTGATGTCGGTGGAAGCCATCGATGGACCCTTCAGACCAAAATCGCCAGTTACGTCTGGAGGCCCGAAGTAAGCGCTAAAAGTAAGCGTTCGAGGTAAGCTCGAGGTAAAGAATGGCCGAAGAAAAAAAGAATACGCCGGCGGAGCGTGGCGCGGAACTTGGCGCGAAACCAGGCAACGAGTTCGACCGCCGCGCTTTTTTCGTGAAGCTGGGATTGGGATCGCTGAGTATCGCCGCTGCTGGAACCGCCGCGTTCTCGTACCAGTTTCTCTCGCCCGATGTCTTGTATGAGCCTTCTCCCATCGTCAATGCTGGCAAGCCGGAAAATTATGCGGTGGATTCAGTGACGATGGACGTGAACGCAGGAATTTATCTCATCCATGCGCAAGAAGGTTTTTTTGCGCTGAGTGCCGTCTGTACCCACCTCGGCTGTCTGACCGCATGGAAGCCTGAGTTGGGAATCATCGCTTGCCCTTGCCATGGCAGCAAGTTCAGCGCGCTTCGGGGCCAAGATTGAAGGCCCGGCCCCCAAGCCGCTGCCCTGGCTGCAGACCTCGATCAGCGACGAGGGTGATCTGATGGTGGACCGTTCCATCACGATTCGTCCCATGCAGTTTGTGAGGGTGTGAGCGTGGCGAAAACAATCACGAACTATTTCGAGGAGTTGCGCGGCACGCGGGTTTGGCGTTCAGTTTTCCGCAGCGGGACCGGATCCAGTACTCTGCACCGCGCCCTCGCGGTGCAGCAGAACGTATTCCTGCACCTTTTCTCCACCAAGGTGCGGACCCGAATGCTCAGCCTCAGCACCACGTGGTATCTGGGCACCCTGACCTTCGGAACATTTCTTATATTGGTAGCCACCGGCATTCCCCTGATGTTCTATTACCATCCCTCGGTGCCGCAGGCCTACGCCGACACCAAGGATTTGCAGTTTGTAGTTTCCTCCGGATTATTTCTGCGCAACCTGCACCGCTGGTCCGCGCACGCCATGGTCTTCCTGGTGTTCGCGCATATGTTCAAAGTGTTTTACCGCGGAGCCTACCGGCCGCCGCGCGAGTTCAATTGGGTCATTGGAGTGATCCTGCTGCTGATCACGCTCTTGCTTAGCTACACGGGCTATCTGCTGCCCTGGGATCAGTTGGCGTTTTGGGCGATCACGGTGGGTTCGAATATCGCATCTGCTGTCCCGGTGATGGGCAGCAAGGTTCATTTCCTCATGCTCGGCGGCAATATGGTGAACGCCAATGCTCTGCTGCGCTTCTATGTGCTGCATTGCATGATTCTGCCCCTGGTGGCGATCCTTTTTGTCGCAGTCCACTTCTGGCGCATCCGCAAAGATGGCGGCCTCTACGCCCACCAAAGCGAGCCTAGAACAATCGCGGCTGAACCGGTTGCCGGCGTTGCGAAGGGGGCGCAATAGCCAATGAGCGATCCGATTCGCGATAAGACGAGCGATAAGACGACCGATCCAAAAGATTTCATCGCCGGTATGGGTTCGGATGCCCGCAAGTCGCCGACCCGTGTCGTCTTCGTCACCCGCCGCACCTCGGCGCAGGTCAAGGTCAGGGACGAAGATCAAGTGCAGACATATCCGGAAGTCCTCTTCCGCGCCATCGTCGCCATCGAGGTGCTGACGATCGCGTTGGTGGGCGTGTCTCTTCTGTTCAACGCGCCCCTGGAGGGCATTGCCGATCCCTCGCATACCCCCAACCCCGCCAAGGCGCCGTGGTACTTCCTTGGCTTGCAGGAAATGCTGCACTACTTTCCTCCGGTGGTCGCGGGTGTGCTGGTTCCGACTCTGGTGGTGATTGCGCTGATCGTGATTCCGTATTTCAACATCAACGTCGAGGCAGAAGGTTTGTTCCTGAAGGATCGCAAGCGTCGTCTGCTCATTTTCTATCTGGCGGCGGCTGGGCTTTGTTTGTTCTTGTTGTTGTTTGATGTGTACGTGGCGTTAGTGCCGACCCTGATCGTCGCCGGGTTCATGGTGCTGGCGGCGCAAAGTTCTCCGCAGTCGACTTCGGCCTTCCGGAGTTATCTGGCCGTCCAAACCACTTTCATACTGGATCATGACGTGGTTTCTGTTCGAACTGGCCGTACTCACGGCAGTTGGCACTTTCTTCCGCGGCCCAGGTTGGTCCTGGGTGTTGCCCTGGAGGAGCTAATTGAATGAAAACGCGTTAACTTCGCTGTGGCAGACATTGTTCGGCCATCCCGTGCGCGCGTTTGGTTCGGTCAGCTTCTTGTTGCTGATTTCGCTGGCCATTGCACCGGCCAAGAATTACTTCAGTGAATGGCGTCACTACCAGAAACAGTACTTGGCGCTGGTTCGGAGCCGGGGAGACGCGGTAACCCTGCAGCGCCATTTCCACGACGGAATCCAGCAGATCTGGCTGCCCGGGCTTGGAGTCGTAGATCGCTGCACCACCTGCCACGCCGGATTGAAAGAAGCGAGCCTCGCCGATGCCAACCTTCCCCAGCCCTTCCGCCGGCATCCGGTAATCCCGCACACGCTCGACCAGTTCGGCTGCGTGATGTGTCACCGCGGGCAAGGCCCCGCGACCACCGTCGAGCAAGCTCACAGCAGCACGGAGGCTTGGGAGCAGCCGATCTTGCCGGCACGGTACGTCCAATCTTCCTGCGGGCAATGCCATCGCTCTCCTCTGATCGGCACGCCGCAACTGAACGTGGGACGCAACCTGCTGGGCCGTTATGGCTGCGTGCATTGCCACACCATCAAACTGCCCGATGGCAGCGCGATCAAGCCGACCGACGATCCGCCATCGCTTGAGCACATCGCCGACAAGACCACAAGGGAATGGATTTATGCGTGGTTGAAGGATCCTCAGGCCTACGCCGTCACTGCGACGATGCCGAATTTCAAGTTGAGCGATCCGGACGCGCGCGACATTTCGGCTTTCTTGATCGCCAGCAGCACGCCCATCCCTGGAGACACGGCGCCGGTTGCTCCAGATAACAAGAATAAAGACCAGAAGGCGCCCGATCCGACCGCTGGAGCCAGCCTGTACGGAGAGTCATTCTGCGCCTCTTGCCATGCCGTGCAGAATGCTGCCGGGAATGTGGTTGGCGGCGATGTCGGTCCGGAACTGACCCGGATCGGCAATAAGGTGAAGCCGGAATGGTTGCGGGCATGGTTGCGCAATCCGCGTGTCTACGATTCCGGAACGGCCATGCCGCACTATCGTTTCACCGATCCGCAACTGTCCCTGCTGACTGCCTTTCTTGGCAACAAGACGGATTCCGATCTGCTGGCCAATGTGCATCTCGACGCCGCCACGCCAGAGCAGATTGCGCACGGCAAGCTTCTGGTCACCGAATACGGCTGCGCCTCATGCCATGAAGTTAGCGGCATCAAGAAGCCGGATAACTTCGCTCCGGAATTAACCCGCATCGGGAGCAAGCCGCTGACCCAAATTATTTTCCTGCCCGGAATGACGCACGCTATACCCGATTACATCGCCGCCAAGATCCGGCAACCGCGTTCGTTCGGAGCGGCACTGAAGATGCCCCAGTTCAACCTCGCGCCCGCACAAATTGATGCATTGACGACCGCACTGCTCGCGCTAACCGACCGGGCACATGATTTGCCGATGGCATTGACGGTTCCGGCGAAACCGCCTTCGAATTACGAACCAGCGGGCAAGGCCGGACAACTCATGGACGACATGGCCTGCTTCACCTGCCACGCCATCAACGGTCGTGGCGGCGACATGGCTCCCGACCTGACCTGGGAAGGCAGTTCGGTGCAGCGCCAGTGGCTGCAGGCATTCCTGAAGAACCCCGGCACATTGCGTCCCGCGCTGATCCGCCGCATGCCGAGGTTCAATCTTTCCGATGACGACGCGAAGGAACTGACGGACTACATCATGACTGTTTATCAGACTCCTGCATTCGACCGCGATTCGATGCCGTTGAGCGGGTATCCGCCCGCTCAGGTGGAGCAGGGGAAACAGCTTTTCTATTCCAAGTATGCTTGCCAGGGTTGCCACATCATCGACACCAAGGTTGACAAAGGCTACATCGGACCAACGCTAACGCAAGTAGGCTCGCGCCTGAATGCTGCCTGGATTTACTACTGGCTGAAGGACCCGCAAACCATGCGGCCCGGCACCATCGAACCAAACCGCAACATGAATGACGAAGATGCCCGCGCTCTGACCGCATTCCTGATGACGCAAAAAGGCTCCAGCAAGCAAGAGGCGAAGAAATGAAGAGATATTTGCGGACACTCTTCGTGGTCTCCCTCGCTCTCGTAAGCGGAGCGTGCACACGCAAGCCGGGGCCAGCCTCTGCTCCAAAACCCACAGGATTTGGTGCCGCACTGGTGGAGTCGAGTGGAGGCAAGCAGATCGGCGCGACCGGCATGGTTCTCGCTCAGCCTATAGTCGTACAGGTCAATGACGAACAAGGGACGGCCGTCACCGGAGCACTGGTGGAGTTTAGCGGGCCCGCGGGCGTCAGCTTTGACCCTCCGAGCGGCCTGACCGATTCCAGCGGACAGCTCAGCACGAACGTCGCTCTCGGCAGCATGGCAGGCCGATATCAACTCACCGCGCGCACGTCAACGAAAGCGCAGAAGTCGGTCGACTTGAAGATCGAAGAAATCGCGCTGGGATATCAGGAGCAGGTGGGATTCCAGCTCGACAACAAATATTGCGCTCGCTGCCACGATCCGGAGTCCACTCCAGAGCGGGTTTCCAATTACGACAATCTGGAGACCAAGCCGCACCCGTTTACCGAGGGCGACACACTCAACAAAATGAGCGATGCCGACCTGACAGCCATCATCAGCCACGGCGGTCCCGCGCTCAACAAATCCGCACTGATGCCGCTGTACGGCTATACTCTCAGCAAGCCGGAGATCGAGGCACTGATTGCATACATTCGCCTTGTGTCCGATCCCCCGTATCATGCTTCCGGAATCGTCTATGCGGAAAAGTAGGCCGGTTGACTCGGCCCTGTTCTATTTCTTCTCAGCGCCGGCTTCTGCCGCGGGATCATGGTACAAACTGGCAGCCCCGGCTTTCGACGACCATGTACGGGGTCTCAGGGTTCGGGCTGTCATCAGCGGGAATTCAGCCACGCTGGATCTGGTCATCAATTAGGGGGAGTGCGGGCAATCCAGATTGAGGGGGGACGCTTTAACTTTTTCCAGATTGACCCGGCGCGCACGGATTCTATCGCGGAAAGCCGGAATGAAGAAGGATTTTTCCCCGCTATTGGCAACTTCGCGTACTCGGGTTTGGCTTCCTTCAGGATGGGGATGTCGGGGTTTGCGCAGCGTGATTCAGTTGGCAGCTTGCGATCCTGCGGCGAGAAAATCGTCGCGGCACTGTTTGGCGGCGGAGAGTAGCTTGGCAAACTCGGGCGTGCCGCCCAGCGGGCCGACCAGGGGGTCCTTCTGGAGGGCCGTGTAGGAGCAGTAGTGCCCTTCGACGGCGCTCTTGAGCAGGTGCAGCGCCATATCTTTTTCGCCGCAGAAGGCCATGTCGGTGGCGAACAGATATCTGTTTTCCGAATCAGGGTTGTTCAGCATTGCGGGCTCCGATGCGTGAGCCACCCGTTCCACCTCGGCCGACGGCGACTGCGTGGACGATGGGTTTTCCATGCAAACTCTCAAGAGATCACCTTGCTGCAGTTTCTGAGCAGCTTGTCGCACCTCCGCCAGTTTGCCCTCGCGCGCGAGAACCGAGGCGGTCGAGGTAAGACCTTCTTCAACACGATGTTGTCCAACACTCGTTCGGAAACACGTGCCGTGGAAAGTGTTCGTTCCGCTGCGCGTGATGATGTCGATCACCGCGCTGGAATTGCGGCCAAACTCTGGAAGGTAGCCGTTCGTTATCACCTGAAATTCCGCGGTAGCGTCTGGGTTCAACGTTGCCAATCCGCTCCCCGGAACGCCGGAGTCATTATTATTCGTCCCATCCAGTTCGAAGTTGTTGTTCCGCTCTCGACCGCCGTTTTTCAACGCTCATGAAGCTCTCGAAGACGTTTGGCGCCCTCTGCCTCGCGACCGGCCCTTGCGTCGGCATCTCCAGGGCATGATTCAGTTGGCCGTCGCTTTCCATCACGAGTCCACTGGTAACTATGTGGGTGCACGTTCGGTTCTGGAGCGCGCCGTGCGCAATCTCAACGGAGCGGACATCTCGTTTCCCGAGCTCGATTTCGACCGGTTGCGCGCTGAGTTGATACCCTGGCGCAAGTATCTGGATGATGCCGAGAGCGCGGACGAGGAAAAGACGAGAAGAAATTGGACGGGAGGGAAGTTCGTCTCCACACTGCCCCGGCCCTGCCGAAGATTATGCTGCGCCGCTAGATCACAGGTTGCGCACTGGAGCGTTAATAGTTGAACTTCACGCCAAAACAAAGGCGTACCACTCTTCGGCACGCCTATGCAAGACTTGCCACTATTACTTCTAAAACCTGTCGGAATTCGAGTCGCCGCTTAATGCGCAACTAGAAAATCACCTTGGCCCCGAATTGCAAGCGGCGCCGTCCAATGCCGTCGGTGATGATGTTGCCGGCAAAGGTATCGCCGCCGTTAGCGTTGAACACGTTAGTTCCGAACTGAGCGGGGTTGCTTACGTTCTGGAGCGGTATGCCCCGCCATTGGTGATTAAAGAGGTTGAAGGCGTCGGCTTGCAACTGTATGGTAAGCCGTTCTGTCACCTTGGTGTTCTTATAGACACTCATGTTGACCGTGCTGATGGCCTGACCCCGCTCCGTATTTCGGCCCACTCCCAGGAAGGGCGACCCGAGCACCGTGGCTGCTTCCGGGTTGTTGATAATCCAGTGAGCTGCGCTGACTGGAGTGACCGGGCATTGGCTCGTTGTGCCGTTCCCGCTGCCTATGCACCCAGCATTCACACTGACCAAAGTTCCAGCAGGGAGAAACGTGGTGCCTGGCGCTACAGCAGTGGGGCAGTTTAGCAGAGTTCCGTCGCAATACTGTCCCACCGAGTTGAACGGCAGACTCGCCTTGCTCAGGATCGGCCGGCAAGCATCAAGCCCGCCATTTGTAAAGTTGGTCGGGTCGCACAGCGAGCCCAATTGCGGACTCTGTTCCACAGTGTAAGGCTGGCCGCTGTTGTAGCGGTACGTGCCGTTAATCTGCCAGCCACCCATCCAGCGTCCCAGGAAGCCCGACCCCTGGCTGGGGGAAGGCAGGTCGTAGACCCAAAGCAAGGTAAACACGTTGGGAAAGTTGTAATTGCTCTGCCCGTATTCTGCCCCAGTGACGTTGAACGGGTTCTGGGCAAGAGCGAAGAAGGTGCCCCCGTTCGTCGAAAAGGCTTCGGAGGTATTGTCCATTGTCTTGCTCCAGGTGTAGCCGGCCTCTCCCGTAAAGCCATGCCAGTTCTGCAGCCGAAATTGGGTTTGCAAGCCGTTATAGTTGGAAAAGGCGCTGTTGGTGTACTTGATGACTCGGCTGTAATTGCAGTTCGCATATCCAACCGGATTCCCTTTCGTATCCACTCCCGTGTTACCCGGCAACGTATTGGTGCCGGGGCATGGTGTTCCCGCAGGAACGAGGTTGCCAAACCCGGCGTTGATCAGCGGCAGGATGTCAGGATTCCCATTGGTCTCCTGGAAATTGTCGAGGGTGTGACTCCCGACGTAGCGCACTTCCGCTGCCAGTTTGCTGCCGATTTGATGCTGGACACCGAGGTTCCATTGCTGCGAGTACGGGTTGCGGAAATTGTTGCCGAACTGGAGTTCGGTTGCCAAGCCGGGATTCTCGTTTGGGGTTAAATCGGAGAGCAGAGCCGCTGAAATGTTGCCTCCGGTTAGGCTAGAAACAGTGGGCAATCCCACGTTAAGTGTCGCGAGGTTCGTGAAAGGCGCGCTTTGCTCCACATTGGTAGCGAGGTTGTAATACGCGAAATCATAGGCGACGCGGAAGCCGCCTCGAATCACAGTCTTGTTATTATTACCCCAAATTCGCGGCGTCCAGGCAAAGCCCAGCACCGGGCCGAAATTGCGATAATGATTCGGAAGCTTGGCCACCGTCGTTTGACTCAGCGGAAGGCTCGTATCCCAGAAGGGATGGGGCCCGGTTTGTTGCGCGACGCTCTCATCGTGCAGTATATTGCTGGCCTGCTGGTAGAACTCCCACCGCAGCCCCAAGTTCAGAGTCAGGTTGTCCTTCACTCTCCAGTCATCCTGAAAATACAAGGCCACGTCGTTTTCCTTAAAGCGGAGAACCGGCTGTCCAAAGGCCACAGTGGTCGAGTCCGAAACCGGGGTATTCGAAATGAGATCGCCAAAGCTGTTAAATGTGAACGCAGTGTTACCAAAGAACAGGCCATAGTTGGGCGAGCGCTGCCGATCATATTCACCACCCCACTTCATCACGTGCTTGCCGTGGATCCTGGAGGCGTTGTCCTGCAGTTCGTAGACGTTGATGATGCGACCCTGCGGAAAAACTATGTTTTGTCCGAAGCTCAGCGGAAGGTCGCCCGCCGAATCCAGCGTTGTGGGATTAATAGAGATTGACGGCGGACAAGATCCGAAGCTCGTCAAAACGCAATTGGGGAATGCGCCCCCGTCGAACGCTGAGGTGGAACGAGAGTAGCTGAATCGGACCTGGTTCAGGAATTCAGGGCTGAAGGTGCGAGTCCAATCCAACCCGATTTGCTGGTTGCGACCACCAACGTTGACAATTTGACCGGCCGCTGACGGTGCCCCGCCAAAAAAAGCTTCGTTGGTTTGGATGGTTTTTTGAAATATGTACCGGGTGAAGAAACGATCTTTGCTGGTAAGCTGGAAATCGACCCGTCCCGTGGCCTCATAATCATTGAAGGGCTGTGCCAGGAATCGAGTGAGCGTGCCCATCTCAATATCGGAGGGGGCCCCTGCAACGGCTATCTGCGTAATATTGTTGAACGTGGGACTTCCCAAGGGCACGGTCGCGGGACCGAATTGCGCCAGGGCCGCGACCCCGAGGCTGTTGGGGAAATCTGTTTGCAGTTCCTGGATTCCCTTAGCGTCAGGCGTAAGCGAATTAGTCGAGGAATAGGGTGCGCCGGCAGTGCGTATGCGCTCAAAGTTGGCGGACCCAAAGAACCAAATCTTATCGCGCTTGATGGGGCCGCCGACGGTACCGCCAAATTGGTTTTCCACGAACCTGGGAACCACCGGCGTGCTGCATGGGTCCAGCGTCGTTGACGTTTGTCCGGGCGCGCAGAAACCGAAAACCGGCGATTTTTCCTGGTTTTGCAGCGAATCGAAGCGGTCGCCCTGCCAGAATTCGAAACCAGTGCCATGAAACGCGTTCGTCCCTGCCTTGGTGACGTAGTTGACCACGCCACCCAGGTTGCGACCGTACTCGGCGTCGTAATTCGTAACCACCTGCAATTCCGCGATCACATCCTGGTTGCCAAAGAAAATGGACGGCCCGCCGATGGTGTTGTCGTTGTTATTTTGCCCGTCCAGTTGAAAGTTGTTCGAGCGGGAGCGCTGACCGTTGATCGAAAACTCCGCACCGTTGTTATTTTCAAAGCCGCCGCTCCCTGCCGTGGCTACACCTGGAGTGAACAACACGAAAGAGTCATAGGTGTTGCCCAGAGGAACGCTTTCGACCGCCTTGCTCTCGAAGGTCTCGGAAAGTTGGTCAGTCGTGGCCTCGACCAAGGGAGAAACACCGCCTTCGACCGTCACAGTTTCTGCGGCGCTGCCGAGCTTGAGATCCATGAGGCCAAGTGAAGTATCCTTGCCCACTTCCACTAGGACATTGTCCACCCTGTAGGTCGAAAATCCCTTGGCCTCCACGACCACCGTATAGTTGCCGAGAGGCAGCGAGGGAAGCTGCACGACTCCCGCCGTAGAACTTGTAGTAGAGAACACACGGCCGGTTTCCACATGTGTGGCTCTGACATTGGCTCCGGCCACGACGGCGCTTTGCGGATCTATAACTGTTCCAGATATGGACCCAGTAACGATGCCTTGGCCGAAACCCACACCAACAGCGAGGAGTAACATGGCCATGACAAACACAACTTGCCAGATGTCGAGCAGCTTCTTTTCCATGGCGCCCCCAAGTTTTCCAAACCGCATTCCCACCCTCTTGTCAGGGAGAATAAGCTCTCTGCACTCATCCCCCTGCTCACACGAACAGGAACCACTGCAAATGACGCTCCATAGCAAACTTCTTGTTACGATTCTTGGTTTCAATGAGTTACTACGATGAGTGAGCGCCTAACTACAAAACTCTATAGGGAATAACTTAATGAAGTATGGTTGTTGGTAAACGAGGGTTGACACTCAAAACCACGGTCCCGAGGCCAATGAGTGTAACGGCGAATGTTACAACAGCAATCGTCATTAGAGCTTTCAGCCGATACGAGCTCGGTTTGTGGATTCCAGCAACCGCGTTCCGTGCTATTCCTCAGAACTGAAGCCTTGTTCGTGAGCACGCGCATCGGCGCGGCTAAAGCCCGGCCCTCCCAAAACAACTATGTTTTGTTATGTTACGGTAGCATTTGTCCATCCCGATTAAGCTTTGCTATCCGATTTACAGCGCATTCGTCTAGGCTCTTACGGTATGCATCCGCTGTAAGGTGCCAATCCACCGCGTCGTGTCGAAGTCGAAGGCGAACGGCCCCACGTACCGACGAAGACGGGATACAAGAGCTCGTGAAAGGTGTCGATCACTCAGATTCGGAGGAAAAATTCCATGCAACTGAAAGCTTCGAGCCGTTATTTATTGGCCGCAGTCGTTGCTTTATTTCTGGCGGCCTGAGTGCATGCAACCAGACAAAAAATCCAACTTCGGCCAGTACTTCGTCTGAGGGAGGAAAGATTCCCATTACCACAAAGTCAGAAGAGGCAAAAAACGAATTTCTGCAAGGACGCGCCCTGGCAGAAAAGCTTCTGGCGCAAGACTCACTCGCACACTTTGATCGCGCGATCGCGCTCGATCCTGAATTTGCCGCTGCAGAATTGGCTCGCTGCAACGCATCTCCGACGGCTAAGGAATTCTTCGAGCATCAGCAAAAGGCATCCAACCGGTTGCACCCGCCGCACGGCCGATTATCTCCCGAGCGTGGGCTGAATTTCCGCGGTTGAGATATGTCTGCTTGTTAGTCCTCATCCCCTGCAGTTATGAGATTTCCGTCGCTTTCCGAAAGCCGTTCCACATTCAAAACAGTTCCACGCTGTTCCCGGCGAACGTTTGTTGAGCCGCCGGCATGGCCTTCCCACCGAGCGCCGCATGCAGAACGACGCGCTCCATCTCGGTTGTGTACAATGCCGAGAATAACTGCTCGACTTCGGCTGCGTCGCAGCGTTCCTTCACCGCCGGGTGATCGATCTCTAACTGGCGTATCAACTCTTCGATTGCGGTGGCCACCGAGTCGATGCGGCCAAAGCAAGCATCGAGATCGCCGGTGCTGCCAGCCTCCGCGCTCTTCGCCTGCATTTTCTCGGTGGCAACCTTCATATCCTGGGCCTGCTTGGCTGCGGACGCGGCGGCGGTTCGTAAGCTATCGAGACAGGCCCTAGTTTGCGCTTGCGCTTCCCGCAACCTCTCGTCGCCGGCTTCGGAGAAGGACTTCATCGCCTCGTTCGTCTGCTTCACCAGGTTCAGGATCTCTTGCATGGCCTGCCCGGATTCATCGGTAATCTGGTTCCACTCTGCAGAAACCTCCTTGATACTCTTCGAGATCGCCAATATCGCGTCGGCTTGCATCCCCAAGTGACTGGCTTCAATGATGGAGTTGAAGGCGAGCAGCCGAAGGCGGTCGCCGATGGACTTTGACCTTTGCAGATGTTCACCCACCAATTGCATCAGGTTTGAGAGCCCTCCGAGATTGCTCTTGATTCTCCCGCTGTAAGCCTGACTCTCGCGTTCGAGCAGTTCGATGTGGGCGAACTGGGACGATACTTCCCGCTCCTGCTCGAGGACCATGGGGCCGATCCCGACCACTTCGGAGGCGCTTACTCTCAGGATGTCACCCATGCACGTCCTGACTTGAGATGTCCAGCTGGCGACGGTCTCCTTGATCGTTCGCAGCTGATAAATCTGGACCGTAAGGCCGCCGTAGACCCGAGGCAGCTCCCGATCGGCTCCATTCTCCGAGTTTCCATTCTCCGAGTTCTCAGCGCCGCGCATTCTCGCAGCCATGAGCACAAACGCCTCCTGCACATGTTCGATTTGCTGGCGCGTGATGTCGTGAGCCTGGATGGCGGCCACCACTCCGGCAATCTGCCGGCCGATATCCTCCACGCACATCTTGAATCGCACGGGCGTCCGGGAGAGCTGCGTCAAGCTGCTGTCCACCACTGCCATGGCGCTACCCAGGTCACCTTCAATGCGAACCAGTTGCGCCCGCTGGCGTGGTAGTTCAGCAGAAAGCACGCGTCGGGTGTCTTCGAGGGCACCCCGGCGGCCCGCCGTTTGGCTTGCAAGTTCCTGAGTATCCTTGGTCGCCGATTTCGAGAAGTCGGCTAACTCGTTCGCGAGGTACTGGAAACCGGCACCCACGGTGCCGAGGTGAGCAACTTCGATATTCGTAAGCACGCTCAGCGCCTTGATCTTAAAAGCAATCTCCTCCTGGCCGCGAGCTACCAGAGATAGTTGATGCAGCAGCTTGACTTCCGTTGTCACCGTCTCCAGTATCCCGGTAGTCGCCTGCAGCCTATCTTCAATGAAGCGTCTCGCTGCGGCGCCCAGGGTTTGCACCTTGGGCAGAATGGAACTGACACTTTCATTCTCGACACAGCCGACAATGGCGGCCGCCAGCTTCAAGATTGTGTCGGCATGCCCGGCAAGCACCTCAAAGGCCCTTGCCACCGCCCCAACCTCGCTGTCGACCACACTCGCCATTGCGCAAAGCTCGTCCTTTGCCTGCGCTAGAGTGGAGACAACTTCCGCTTTGGCTCCAACCCTCACCGCGACCTTTCCGGCGCGGGAGCCAACGCCAGATCGATGCCGCTCATAGGACAACCCCGGCGGGATTCAATACCAGCACGACACGGCCATCTCCCATGATCGTAGCGCCAAGAAAGTCGTGGCTATTCTCGAGACCTCCGCTCAGCGGCTTCACTACCACTTGTTCTTCGCTGACCAGGCGATCCACAAGCAAGCCATATCTTCGTCCCGACGCATGGATCAAGACCACGCACTTCTCTTCGCTCTCGGACTCTTTCCCGAGCTTGGACTCTTCCCCAAGGCCCAATTGCTCGCGCAGGGAGAGAACCGGACAAGCGCCTTCGCTGGTGTGGATCATGGCGTGGTGACGGTAACGATGGATCTCTCTGGCCGTGATCTTGCGGGCTACGCTGACGCTGTCGAGCGGAAGAATGAACTCCGAGTCTCCGCACTGGGTCAGGATGCCTTTGGAGATCATCAGACTGGTGGGCAGCTTGATTACAATTTTTGTGCCCAGTCCGCGGCGGCTCTCGATTGCCACCGTGCCCTTGAGCTTTTGCACATTGCTCGAGACTACGTCCATTCCCACTCCGCGGCCGGAGACGGCGGTCACCGCCTCGGCAGTGGAGAAGCCGGGAGCGAAGATGAGCCGGTATGCGGCTTCGTCGCTCATGCTCTGGGCTTCGGTCTCACTGAGGATTCCACGTTCGACCGCTTTTGCTTTCAGTACATCGCTGTGCAGTCCTTTGCCGTCGTCCTCGACCTCGATCACTACCTGGCTGCCTTCGTTGTAGGCGCGGAGAGTGATCTGGCCGCACCTAGCTTTGCCGTTGGCTGCACGCGTCTCCGGGGATTCAATGCCGTGGTCGGCGGCGTTTCGAACCAGGTGCACCAGAGGATCGCCGATTTCCTGGATCACGGCTTTATCAAGTTCGGTGTCTTCGCCCTGAAAGCTGATCTCAATTTCCTTCCCCAGGCTGCGTCCCAAGTCGCGGACCAGCCGGGAAAAGCGCTGAAAGACCGTCCGCACAGGAAGCATGCGCAGAGACATGACCGCGTCTTGAAGTTCCTCGGAGATGCGCGAAATGTCTGTGCTGGCCTCTTTGGCCTCGACCGACAATTCGCGCACTCCGGGGGCGCCGTCGAGCTTACGGGCCAACAGATGGAGGGCGCCCCGAGCCACCAGCAGTTCGCTGACATTGCGAATCAGGCGGTCGAGTTTCTCCTGGTCGACGCGGATGGTCTGGGTCGAGGTATCGGTTGCGCGCATCGGGATTTCAGAAGCCGCTTTCTGAGCCTTCTCGCCGCTGGCGTCTTTCCGCGCCGACTCAATCAGCTGCTCCGTTCGGTCCAACTGCTGGTCCAGGTATTCCAACGGCCCGGCAGCGTCCCCAGCGACGGCCGCAGCTTCGAGAGCTGCCTTATGCTCGCGCAACTGCGCCCGCAGTTTATCCATGCCCGCGTATTGGCAGGCGCCGCCCAGGGTCTCGATTGCGCGCCGGTAGGACGCCCCCACCGCGGCGTCTTGCTCGCCCGCCTGCAACCTCGCGAAGCAGGTGCGCATGTTCTCCAGGCACTGGCCCGCCGTCTCCACAAAAGCAATTTGCTTCGCGTCGCGGGGAGTTTCGGCCTTGGGAGCACTGATGGCGATTCCCAACCGCTGTAAAAGCTCGGGATCGAGGTCGGCATGGCGGTTTTCGTCGATGCATTCGAGCAAACGGCGCATGGCCCCTGAGACGTCGAACAAGGTGTTGCCGATTTGCGTTTTGCCCACTTGGGCATTGCCCATTTGCCCGGCAGCGGAGCCGTTGCCGTCGCGCTGTTGCTCGACCAGGGCTTCGGCGGCATGGGCCAACTGGTGCAGAAAGCGCAACGGATGTTGCGGGGCGAGATTGCCGGACTCTCCGAGCAGAAGCGCGCTGGCTCCTTTGAGGCTGTGCAAGCGGCGGAACAACTCCGCCAAATCCGAAGGCGTGGTGGCGGTTTTGTCGAGCCGAAGCAGACAGTCTTCAATCGCCTGCAAGTGCTCTTCTGCTTCACAATAGAACGACTCAAAATCGCGCGACGAGACCCGAACCGTGTCCGGCCCACGGTCGTCGATTACCTGCTGGATTTCCAGGCGGCACTCGTCGGCGACAAAGACGAACACGTCGCGGATGGCCTGCTCGGAGGCTCCCGAAAGAAGGTCGATTTCCCACCAGATGTAACATTGCTCGGCATCGAGTTCCTCGAAGGCCGGCAGCGAATCCGCATGGGCAGTAAGGTGAGCGCTACCGAGCGCGCACAACTCCGTGAGCAGCACTACCGGGTCGTTGCCTGAAAACAGCATCCGCAAATCGGGTGTGTAACGGATACGGTACGACCGCTGGAGGCTGGCCGCGACCGCTGGTCCCGCCGCTTGGACGGCAAGAGCGGCTGGCGTTTCCGGCTTAACAAACGCCTTGAGCGCGGTAACCAACTGCTGCTCTGTTCCGGACTCAAGATCGGGCGTCGAGTCTGCGTCCGCGAGGAACACGCGCAGCAGGTCGCAGGCCCGCAGAGCGAGGTCGGTCAGCTCCGGCGTGACCCGCACTTTCCCGTCGCGCGCCGCTTCGAAGACCTCCTCCACCCGATGTGCAAAACGCGAGAGGCGTTCGAGGCCCACCATCGCGCCCGAACCCTTGAGCGTGTGGATGGCCCGGAATACGCGGTGAATGATTTCTCCATCCGCCGGATTCGCTTCCAGTTGGAGCAGGGAGGAATCGACCTCGTTGAGCAGGTCCGCGGCTTCGACCTGAAACGCGGAGCGTAAGCTGGTGAGCATTTCTTTGTGATCCATCAGCGCATCACTTTCTGGACGGTCGCCAGCAACTGCGCGGTGTCAAACGGCTTCACGATCCAGCCGGTCGCCCCGGCGGCCTTGCCTTCCTGCTTCTTCTCGGGTGCCGATTCCGTGGTCAACAGCAGGATGGGGACGAATTTGTAATGGGCCAGGCTTCTTGCCTGGCGGATGAGCTCGATGCCGTTCATGTTGGGCATGTTCAGGTCGGTGATGATCATATCCACGTGGCGGCCGACGATCTGCTTCAATGCATCCACGCCGTCGACCGCCGCCAATACTTCGTATCCCGCGCCTTGCAGGGTGAACGCGACCATCTGCCGCATGGTGGCGGAATCATCGACCGCGAGAATGGTCTTCATGGCTCCTTTCCTTCGTCTTCGCCTCTCTGCTCCTGTTTCAGCGCGGCGCGAACGTGCCGCCGCATGCCGCAACGGTCAAGGGACGCGAGAAATTCCTCGGAGGGCCGCTCGATGCGAAGCTCAGGACAACAGGTCTGCAATGCCGCCAGCACCTGGACGACGGTGATATCGATGGCGCCACTATGTTCCGCTTTGACGCTGACCGCTTTGGTCTGCGCCCGTGCCGCCAGCAATTGTTGGTGCAACTCGGCCACTCGTTCGACCGAATTGTTCCCCTCCAGTTCCAAGGTGACGTGCTCGTTCGTGGAACCGATTTGAAAAGCCATCTCGCCTCCAGAGTTCGTCGCCAGGAGCCGGACGCTCGATGCGCCGCCCATCCCGCTTAGAGTGCCTTTAATATTTCACCGGCGATCTGCCACGCAGGCGCGACCACGCGAGCTCCGCCGTTCTCGATCGCCTGCCGCGGCATGCCGAAGACCACGGAGCTTTCTTCGCTCTCCGCAATAGTGTGGCCGCCGGCCTTGGTGATCGCCACCATCTGTTCCGCACCATCGTTGCCGATGCCGGTCATCAATACGCCCACCGTATCAGGTCCGTATGTTTGGAGGACGGACTTCATCATCACATCGACCGAGGGAACGAATAATGTCTGGGGTTGCGTGGGGGTGCGGATTACTACATCGCCGGTGCTCTTGCGATAGAGGGTGAGTTGGTGCTCGTAACACACTCCCGGACGGACCTCGGCTCCGGCTTCGGCTTCCACCACTTCGATCTTGCAATTGTCGTTCAGCCTTTCGACGAAGGTGTGAATGAAAGACCCGGGCATGTGCTGGACCAGAAACAGGGCGGCGTTGATCTCGGCGGGGATGAGCGGCAACACCTCCATCAACGTGACCGGACCACCCGTGGAAATGCCGATGGCCACGGCTTTGTAACCGGATGCGGCCACCGAGGCTCTGGTCTTTGGAGTTGGCGTCCACGCCAGCGGCGAGGGTCGCCTTTCGCGACACGAGACCAACCGCTTGAGCGTGCCGCTCACCGCCGCCATCTTCAGCTTCGACCGTATTTCATCGGCCAGCAGAATCAAGTTGCTGGAGACCGTTCCGTCCGGCTTGCCCACAAAATCGAAAGCGCCAAGTTCCAAGCACTCGAAGGTGGTTACCGCTCCCTTTTGCGTCAGCGAACTCACCATCACGACCGGGCAAATGCGTTCGCTCATGATCAACTGCAGTACGCCGACGCCATCCAACCTGGGCATGTTGATATCCAGGCTGACGACATCGGGGCGCAGTTCCCGCGCTTTGGCGATCGCGTCTTCGCCATCGCGGGCCACGCCCGCCACTTCCAACTCCGGATCGGCTTCGACGATCTGGCGCAACTTTTGCCGCATCAAAGCGGAATCGTCGGCGATCAAAACCCGGATTTTTTCAGATCGACCCATATGTGTGCCTCGACTCCGGATTCAGGACGATGCGTTCATCACCATCTTCAGCGTTTCCAGCATTACTTCCGGCGAGCAGGGCTTGACGATATAAAGGTTGGCGCCCGCTTCGAATCCCTTCTTCTTGTGCTTGGGTTGGCCGTCGGTGGAGATAATGACGATCGGAATCTGCTGGTACTGCTTTTCCGCCCGCACCCGCCGGATGAATTCATAGCCGTCCATGCGCTGCATGTTGATGTCGGTAAGCACCAGGTCGCAGCGGTTGGTGAACGTTTCTCCAAGGCCTCCACGCGGAGTGATAGTTCCTGACAAATTCCGAATCGTCCACGATCAATACGCTTCTCGTCATAGTTCCTCGATCGGGTCCTCAGTCGGGCTTCATGTACACGAGGTGCTCGCCCATTCGCCGCAAACGAAAGGCGCTCGAAATCCGCCCTACCGACTCGAGTGCCCGAGGAAAAGGAAGCCACCGGGATTGAGGGCATTGTAAAAATGGTCCACCGCCGCTTTGCGCGACGCGTCATCAAAATAAATCAGCACATTGCGGCAGAAGATGAAGTCGAACGCGCGCATCTCGCGCATTTGCAGGCGGTCGTGCAGGTTGAGGCTCTGGATGGTTACGAGCGACCGGGTACGCGGCTTCACCCGCCAGTCCGCGCCTTGCGGCGTGAAATGCCGGCCGAGATAGTCCGCCGGAACGTTCTTCATGGAGCGCTCGCCGTATATGCCGGAGACCGCCATCGCCAGTCTCTGCTCGTCGATGTCGGTCGCCACGATCTGCATATCCCAATCGTCGATGGCGGGAAAAACCTCCTGCACGATGATGGCGACGGTGTAAGTTTCCTCCCCCGACGAACAGCCGGCCGACCAGATGCGCAGGTTGCGACTCCCTTGCGCCTGCTTGCGCGCGACGACCTCCGGCAGGCAAGCGTTGCCGAATGCCTCCAACTGCTCGTACTCGCGAAACATGTAGGTTTCATTGGTCGTGATCAGGTTGGCCAGGGCCTGCATCTCCGCGCCGGAACTGTCGCCGTATGCCAGCCGCATGAGATAGTCGGAAGGATCTTCCAGTCGCAGGCTCTCCATGCGCACCGCCACTCGTTTGCCCAGGAAGTGGATTTTCTTATCGTCGAATGAAAGTCCCAACCGATCATAGATGAGCCGGCACAACCTGCCGTATTGCTCGAGCGAGAGTTGTGCTGCGCTCATAGGCGGTTCGCCTGCAAAGCGTCTTCGAGCGCTTGTTTGACCTCGGGCTCAGCTTCTAACCGCAGACGGGAGCGCATCGCGCAACCGGCATCCTCGAACCGGTTCCTGCTCCTGCTCAGGGCTTCAATGGCTCCGAGGCGATCGACTTTGACGGGAGATTCGAGATAAGCAATGAGCGTTTCATAAACCGGCTCGAAATGCCCGAAGTGGCCGAGCAGCATCAGCATCTGATAGCGTTCGGCATCCGCCGTGGTTTCAGGCAGTGCGGCCAGCATTTCGTGCCACCACGCATCCGGAACATCGGCTGCGCCGTCGCGCGCGATGAAATTGCGTAACGCATCCAGGACAGCTGGCCGCAGGCTGGACTCGCAGTTGGCCAACAGGCTTTGCAGTTCCAAGAGGTCGCCATTTTTCCCGTTGCTGCCCACCAGTTTCAACGCTGGCCGAAGATAAAGGGACGGCGTGGTTTCAAGGGTCGGAAACTTCTCGCGAATCCGCCGGTAACATTCGGCATCGCCGATTCTGCCGAGCGCCTCCATGGCCGCCAACACCAGCATGGGATGTTCACCGCAAAGCGCGTGCCCGAGCACGGCTTGCCGCAGAGCCGCAGTATGGCAACCACGAACGTTTTCGAGCGCCGTGATGGCCACGTTGACGTCGCAATCCCCGAGCGCAATCTCCAGCAATTCTTCGATTTCCGGCGTCTCAATCCGGCTCAGCACATCGACCGCGATTTTGCGCAGATCGTGATCCTCGATGCTGAGCAGGCGGCGTAACTCCGGCACCACCGCGCTGCCGCGAGATTGCAGCAGCTCCAGTGCCTGGTTGCGGAGGCCGGAGTCGTCGCTGGACAGGAGTTCCGCGGCCCGTGGGATCACGGCCTGGTCGGAAATCTGTGCCAACGCCCGGAAAATGGCCTCCCGGACGGCTTTCGACCGTTCCTCGACGACCCGCTCGAAGAGCGGGCCCACCCCTTCGCCCTGTCCAGCCAGTCCGATATCCTCGGCGGCGTAAATGCGCTCGCATTCGTCCGGATTGGATAACATCCTAATCGCTTCTTGCAGGTCCATCGTGGTTCTCGGTTCCTAATACCGTGATCGCGTGATGAGTCATACGGTGGAGCGATGGGCGTCTCGCGAGCCTGCCCTGAGCGAAGTCGAAGGGTCCAGCCGGGTGCGGATGCCCGGCTCTCCACCAGCAAGCTCGCATAACCAAGTTCGCGATGTGCGCGATGCGGCGGGGACACGGAGCGAATCGTCGAAGGCGAGGTTTTGTGCGTCTTCTGCGAAGATGGCGTCCCAAACCCCGCAGCCCCAAAACGAATTGAGCCCCAAGAGAGGCCGCCTATGAAAATCAGAAAAGCCGAGCCCGGCGAAGCCGCATGCGCGTGCGGCAACAAGCTGCGAATCGACAACAAAACCGGCGTCTGTACCCCATGCCGCAAAAAGGCGCATTGAAGCCGTTTGCATTTAGGTCTTGCGCCGTATTCTGCACGCCAGCGCGCTCCATGGGTTCGGGGTGGAGATCAATGCTTCGAAGATCGCATTCGGTGTTAGCGGCGTCATCCAGAACCGGGGTGTCAAAGCGGATCGCGTTTAGCCTTTCTCCGGGTTGGCCGGCCTCGATGAGGCGTGGAGTAGGCGAGTAAACCGTCGTTGTTTCGTCGGTAACAATGGATCATTTGGCTTGACTGATATCAGTCCACACATTATGAGTGTAATGTGCAAAGTATTCCCGTCAGGAGATGGACGTTTGTGACGAAAAACCAAATGGAGCCCGAAAACGACGAGGCTGGCTCTGATTTATCCGAAGTCGCTTCGGTACTTCCGCAGCGCCGGCGGGCGAAGATTACCCCGGCGTCGGGTGCGAAGGCTTCACGATGATAGACTCTCCCCCACCATGCGCGGTCGTCAGTCTCCCGGATATTGAACTTGAGGGACAGGTCAGTTGCACCCAACGTCGGCTGGTGGTCATTGCACCCGGACTCTCCGAATCTGTCGCTAAAGCCATCGTCAAAAAGGGGCAAGAACTCGGGCGGGATGCCGTACAGGTAGTACTGGACCCGGACCCCGAGGTGTGCCGTTTGGGCTTGGGGGACTTGGCCGCTTTGAAAATGCTCCAGGAGACAGCGGAGCGAGTAGGGGGCCGAATACACCAGCAGCAGGGCTTAACCCATGAAGATACGCCAGGAGCGATTCGGACACGCTCCAGGATCGAGCCTCACGCTTGGCGTCTACACTCACGCCGTTGAGGAAGATGACAGGCGGGTCGCCGAACGATTGGGTGAAATGTTGTGTCCAAGTTGGCACCAGAGAAAACCTTCGCAGGGAGCGAAGGCGTGGTGATTCAGTAGGTTAGTTGGTTGCGGGGGGTGGATTTGAACCACCGACCTTTGGGTTATGAGCCCAACGAGCTACCAGACTGCTCCACCCCGCAGAAAAATCATAACAGCGCGGTGAAGCAGGGTCAAACAGGCTGGCGCTCCGCTAGTGAGCAGATCGGTAGTGGAGCAACTCAAGATGAGTCGCTTTGCACTTCATCCCGTAACTGGTTATTCCTTAGCCGGTCCGCTTGAATTCTTGACGTCTTTGCACGGATTCATTCCATGTGGACCCGCTCGGCGCTCTTCTTTGCCTTGCTTGCACGCTTGACTCAGCGGCGCTTGCGGCATCGCTAATGCAACAACCCAGATACAAAACCTGAGTTTTTCCGCAGCCTGGCAAAGCGTGCCCCGCGCCGCGAAACCCGGTCAAAACGCTCCAGCGCCTGCCCCAGGCAGCAAGGCTGAGGCACTTCCTCGGACTCTGTACAATGTCTGCGTACAATGATTGCGCGACAATGATTGCGGCAATGATTGCGGGATCTTGATCGAATCGGATGAGCCTTCAGACTCTAAACGACATTTTGTTGGCGGTATGCAAAAGCCGCCGCGACCGCGTCATGCTGCAAAGACAGGCCCTGGGCTGGGTGCCGATCTCCTCGACGGAGATTTACCGCGGCGTCGTGGGTGTGGCTCGCGCGCTTGAATCCTGGGGTATCGGCAAAGGCGATCGCGTCGCCATCCTCAGCGAAAATCGCCCGGAGTGGACGATCACTGATTTCGCAACGCTCGCTCTGGGCGCGGTCACGGTTCCGATTTATTCCACACAGACAGCGGAGCAGACTTCGTTCATCCTCAGAGATTGCGGGGCGCGCGTCGTCGCGGTGTCCACCAAGCACCAGTTGGAAAAGGTGCTGACCGTCCAGCGTCACACATCGGTGGAGTGGATCGTGGTGATGGACGCGATCGAAACTGCTCACGCGGTCCACATGCAGGAACTGATGCTGCAAGGTCCGGCTGACTTCGATCCGGAATTCGATGCCCGCGCGCGGTCGATTGGGCCGGACGACCTGGCGACAATCATTTACACCTCAGGCACTACGGGAACTCCGAAGGGAGCGATGCTGACCCACGGGAACATAGCGTCGAACATCGCGTGTTCGCTGGATGGATTTGGCATCGGAACCAAAGGAGAAGAGGTGAGCGTATCTTTTCTGCCACTTTCCCATGTGACGGCGCGGCACGCGGACCTCGCGCTGCTCTACCGCGGGGTGGTGCTGGCGTATTGCCCTGACATTAAGCAACTGGCGCAGGCTTTGGCGGAAGTGCGACCCGCCACCTTTATTGCTGTGCCGCGCGTGTACGAGAAAATTCGTCAACAGGTGATCCTGAAGGCTACGGGCTTTCCGAAAAACGCCGTCTATCGCTGGGCGCTTTCTGTCGGCCGCGCTCACCGCGCCGAGACTCTGGACGGAACCAAACCTTCGGCGCTCTCCTGGAAAATCGCGAACCGGCTGGTCTTTTCCAAGGTGCGCGCGGGGATGGGTGGAAAGGCGGAGGAGTTCATTTCCGGAGGCGCGCCGCTGGGCCGGGAATTGGCGGAGTGGTATGCCGATATCGGTATTCGAATCCACGAGGGATACGGGCTGACGGAAACTTCACCGGTGATCGCCGTGAGCACGCCCCGGGGGCACAAACTGGGAACGGTCGGCAAGCCGCTGGCGAACGTCGAAGTGCGGATTGCCGACGACGGCGAGGTGCTGGTGCGCGGGCCCTCGGTATTCAAGGGCTATTGGAATCGTCCCGAGGAAACGCGCGACGCCTTTGTGGACGGCTGGTTCAAGACGGGCGACATCGGGCAACTCGACAGCGAGGGTTACCTTTCGATCACGGATCGCAAGAAGGATCTGATCAAGACTTCCGGCGGGAAGTTCATCGCGCCGCAGCCGATCGAGAATTCGCTGAAGCTGAACCCGCTCATCGGGACAGCCGTGGTGATTGGGGACCGGCGGAAATTTCCCGCGGTGCTGATCTCGCCGCACTTCCCTGTTCTGGAAGATTGGGCGCGGGCGAACCAGGTTGACTTTGCGACGCGGCAAACACTCGTCGCCAACGTCAAGGTGCAGGCGCTGTACGAAGGCATCATCGAAGAAGTGAACCAGAACCTGGCGCGCTTCGAAAAACTGAAACGGGTGCTGATAGTAGCAGAAGAATTTTCGGCGGAGGATGGAACGCTGACGCACACGCTGAAGGTGCGGCGACGCGGGATTGAGGAGCGGTACCAGGCGTTGATCGATGAGATGTACGCGAAGGCAGAGGGGGCGGGAGGATGATCCGGTCGCTGCGGATTGCGACCTGGTGTTTTGAAGGGCGCGGCTCCCAGCCGCGCCGTAAGCATTGCAATATCATATGCGGCTTTAGCCGCTGAGGGATGGAATTCGAGTCAGCACGCCGACCTCTTCCATCGTCCTGATCGCTGGGTCGTACAATAAGGTTATGACGGACTCACTCATTATCGCTGGCAGGCAATTCCGTTCCCGCTTGATCGTTGGGACCGGCAAATACAAATCTTTTCAGGAAACCGCCCGCGCGCTCGAGGCCAGTGGCGCCGACATGGTGACGGTGGCCGTGCGCCGGGTGAATCTCGACCGCAGCAAGGAGTCTCTGCTCGATTACATCGATCCGAATAAATATTTCCTTCTGCCGAACACCGCCGGCTGCTATACGGCCGATGACACGATCCGCACGGCCCGGCTGGCGCGCGAGGTTGGGCTCTCCGACTGGATCAAGCTGGAAGTGATTGGCGACCAGGCAACGCTGTATCCGGATGTGCAAGCGACGCTCGAAGCCACGGAGTGCTGGCGAAAGAAGGATTCACGGTGCTGGCCTACACGTCGGACGACATCGTGTTCGCCAAGCGGCTGGTGGATGCGGGCGCCTCGGCGGTGATGCCTTTGGGCGCGCCGATCGGCAGCGGGCTGGGCATTCAAAACACCGCCAACCTGCGCATCCTGCGCGAGATGATCACGGGCGTCCCGCTGATTGTGGACGCGGGCGTGGGCACGGCTTCCGACGCCGCCATCGCCATGGAGTTGGGTTACGACGCCGTGCTGATGAACACCGGCATCGCCGGCGCCCAGGAACCGGTGCTGATGGCGGAGGCGATGAAGCACGCAGTGCTGGCAGGACGACAGGCGTACATGGCGGGGCAGCATGCCGCGGAAACTCTATGCGACCGCCAGTTCGCCGCTGGAAGGCGTGGTCCGATAGAACAAGCTTTGTCATCCTGAGCGAAGCGAAGGACCCGTGCATTTGCACGAGCCACAATGCATAGGCTTCGCTCAGGATGACAAGTCTGATCTGCATCGCACCTTACGGAGCAAACCCCTAGAGCATCGCGACGCTGTCAACGTGGATCGTGTCCCCTTTAATGTGTCCGGTCACGGCAACGTGATGGCCATAGTGATCCTTGAGGGCGTCGGGATTGTCCACCGTCAGGACCTTCTGGTCCTTGTCGGTAACGACGACTGGCTTGGCGCCGGCTGCGATGCACTTCTTCGTGCATGCCTCCGACGTCCGCGTTGGCTCCCTTAACGCCACACTTCGAGTCGCTAACCCAGCCATTCACGGTCTGGGCATCGCTGGCAAATGACACCGAGGCGACCAACAAAATCAGCGCGACGGCAAGTAACAACAAGAGAAGTTTCCGCATGTCACCCTCCTTAAATTGGTTCCCACACGTGATGCAATCCCTGAACTTTATCACAGGAGGGGCGAATCTGCGCTGTCAAAACTGGAGAAGCTCCGCAACCGCGCAGCCAGCTTCGTGGTTCATGTCGTTCTTACTTTCGCTCTTTACTTTCGTTCTGGGCGCGCCCCGTGGGTGGCTTCTGCGGAGGATCGGGAGCGACGAAAACAACTTCTCCAGTCCTGGTGTAGTGCAAGCTGCTCGCGGGCTTCTTTCTCGATGGCGGCAGGATCGGATTTGAGCGATTTGATCTGGTCGACGTACTGACCGTTTTCCTTCTGCAGGCGATCGACCTCATTCTTGAGCGATTGCATCTCCGCGCGCTTCTGCCGATAAATGACCATGCCATTGGCTCCGAACATGGCGTGCAGAATCAGGCCTACTATAAGCAGGACAGCGGCCACCGTTCCCAGGCGACGCCACTCCAGCGCCAGCCACGACCAGACCGGACGGGTGCGTTCGACCCAGCGCGCCGCCACCGCCTCCGCCCTGGGAGCCTGACCCTTGGCCTGGCCGATCGCATGATCGATCGCCTGATCCATCGCCTGATCAATGACCGCGCGCAGGCCTTCCTCCCGTCGTGGAAGGATGCGCGCTCTCGACGGTGCTCCTAGTCGAAGATCCATGCTTTCGCTGCCGCACTCAACTTTGCGAGCTCTTCCTTGCTGTGCGCTTCGCTATACGCGCGCACCACTGGCTCCGTGCCCGAGAGCCGGTAGCAAACCCACGATCCGTCGGCGAAGACGAGTTTGAGTCCGTCGGTCCTCACCACGCAAGCAACTTTGATGCCATGAAACTCGCTCGGATCGCTACGTAACTTCTCAGTAAACTTCTGTTTTACTTCCGGCGTCAAGCGGAAGTTCTCCCGCAGGGGATAGAAGGAACCAACTTTGGCAAATAGCTCGCCCAGTTGTTTGCCGAGCGACTTGCCACGGCGAGCGACCATCTCGCAGCAGAGCAGGCCGGCGAGCACGCCGTCTTTTTCCGGCACGTGTTTGCGGATGGACAGGCCGGCGCTTTCTTCACCGCCGATGAGGATCTTGTCCTGCTTGATGAGTTCGCCAATATATTTGAAGCCAACTGGGGTTTCGTGGAGTTCGATTTTGTGTTTTTCGGCAAGCGCGTTGATGAGATTGGTGGTGGCAACGGACTTGCCGACTCCGTTTTTCCAGCCGCGGCGTTTCGACCAGGTAGTCAAAGAGCAGAGCGATGACGTAATTGGGCTGGAGGAAAGTGCCGTCCTCGTCGACAATCCCGAAACGATCGGCATCGCCATCGGTCGCAATGCCAATAGCCGCGCCCATTTCGCGCATCTTGTGACGCGCAGGTCTTCGAGCAGATGATCGTCGGGCTCGGGGGCGTGGCCACCGAAGAGCACGTCGCGGGAGTCATGGACGGTGGCGACGGTCACGCCGGCCTCGCGCAGGAACGCGTCCGAATAGCCTCGGGCCGCGCCCCACATGGGATCGAAGGCAACCTTCACGCCGGCTTTCTTGATGACATCGAGATCGACGATTTCGCGCAAACGCGAGAGATACATGCGGCGAGGATCGATCGATTGGGACTGCACGCCGGCCTTTGCTGCGTGCGGCGTTTGCGGATTCGGCGTCGAAGGCGGCGATCTCAGACTCGATGGCTTGCGTAACTTCGGGGAGCGCGGGCGCGCCGTCGGGCGTCGAAAATTTAATGCCGTTGTATTCCGGCGGATTGTGCGAGGCGGTGAAGTTGATCGCGCCGTCGGCTTTGGACTGGATCACGGCATAGGAAATGGTGGGTGTGGGCGCGGGCTCCGCAATGACCAGCGGCGTAATGCCGTAGCTGGACAAGATGTCGGCGGCCGTGGCGCAGAAAGTTTCGCCCAGGAAGCGCGGATCGCGGCCGACAATGACTTTGACTTTTGCGCCGTTCGGCTTCTGCGACGCCACGTAGCGCGCGATGCCGTGCACGGCGCGGTTGACGTTGGCAAACGTGAACTCTTCGGCCATCACGGCCCGCCATCCCGATGTGCCAAACTTGATTTGCGTTGCCATTGCCTGCCTCGTATGCTTCGAGTGAAACTTGAATCTCTCGATTTGAAATCTGTTGATTTGATACGACCGATTTTATATGACCGACAAAAGGCTCGTTCTTACGACTTGCGGTTCGCTCGAAGAAGCCCGGAGCATCGCCCATGCGCTGGTCGACCGGCAACTGGCAGCCTGCGTCAACATCGCTCCCCAGATTGAATCGGTATATCGCTGGCAAGGCGAGGTCGAAACGGCAACGGAGTGGCTGCTTGTAATCAAAACGACGATAGACGCCTTCGATCGTGTGCGCGAGGCTTTGAGTGAGCTGCATTCCTACGAACTACCGGAGTGTATTCAGATTGGTATTGAAGATGGAAGCGCGGCGTACCTGGAGTGGATTGGAGAGTCAGTGCGCTGAGGGCGATGAATCGGCCTTCATCTAGTTATCATTGTCATCCCGAGCGAAGCGAGGATTTGCAGTTCGCCGCAAAATGGCAGATCGCTCGCTTCGCTCGGGATGGCAATTCATAGAAGGGTTAGTCGCTCTCCTAGATCGCCGCCAGCGCCTGGTCGAGATCGGCGAGGATATCGTCCACGTCCTCGATACCGACGGAAATGCGCACCAAGCCATCCGTGATGCCGATTTTGCGGCGGCCTTCTTCGCCGACGGCAGCGTGCGTCATGGTGGCAGGATGCGAGATCAGGGTTTCGACTCCGCCCAGCGATTCGGCCAGCGAACACACACGCACCTTGCGCAGCATCTTGTTGGCGTTCGCGAGCGATCCGGTTTCGAAAGCGATCATCGATCCGAAGCCGGACATCTGGCGTTTCGCCAGTTCGTGCTGCGGATGATCCGGCAGTCCGGGATAGAAAACCTTCTGCACTTTCTTGTGTTTCGAGAGATAGTCGGCGACCTTGCGACCGTTGCAGTCGTGCTGCAACATGCGCACCGCAAGCGTCTTCACCCCGCGCAGAATCAGCCAGCACTCGAAGGGCGACAGGATGGCGCCCGCGGCTTTCTGAAGAAAAGCAAGTTTTTCCGCCTGCTCGGGCTTGGTGCAGACTACGACACCTCCCAGTCCGTCGCTGTGTCCGTTGAGAAATTTCGTGGTCGAGTGGACGACCATGTCGGCGCCGAGTTCGATCGGACGCTGGAAATATGGCGACATGAAAGTGTTGTCGACCACCACCTCGACGCCGTGCCGGTGGCTGAGTTCGCCGATGGCGCGGAGATCGCAAAGCTCCATCAGCGGGTTGGTCGGCGTCTCCAGAAACACCAGCCGGGTGTTTTCCTGGAATGCCCGTTCGACGTTGTTGACGTCGGATGTATCGACATACGTAAATGTCAGACCAAAGTTGACGAGGACCTGATTGAACAGGCGCGGCGTCCCGCCGTAGAGATTGTGGCCGGCAACGACGTGGTCGCCCGCTTTGAGCATCGTAGCGACGGCGTTGATCGCCGCCATTCCACTGCCGAACACGCGTGATGCCGTGCCGCCTTCGAGCGCAGCCAGGTTCGTCTCCAACCGGTCGCGGGTCGGATTCGATACGCGCGCGTATTCGTAACCTTTGTGCTTGCCGATCTCTTCCTGAACGTAGGTGGATGTCGCATAGATGGGAACAGTGACGGCCCCGGTAGCGGGGTCGGGCTCTTGTCCGGCATGGATGGCGCGGGTTGCGAAGCCCGATGGTTTAGTGGTCAAAGATTTCTCCTGGGATCGCCAGCGGCTTTTGGTCTTCGCTTTTAGCTCGCGGCGAAGCTCGTAGCTGGGGGCCCCAAGCCAAAAGCTAAGAGCTAACAGCTAACAGCCGCTCTATATTCCGCCTTCAAAAATCTTCTTCGACAGATACCGTTCCGCCGAGTCGGGAATCAGCGTAACCACGCGCTTCCCTGCCCCGAGGCGCTTGGCAATTTCGACCGCAGCGTAGACGTTGGCGCCCGCGCTCGAGCCTCCGAGCACGCCTTCGCGCGCAGCCAGCTCTTTGACCATCCCGAAGGCCTGGTCATCGGTCACCATCATCACTTCGTCGCAAACGGAGCTGTCAAAATTTCCGGGAATAAAGCTGTTGCCGATCCCTTCCACCTTGTGCGGACCGGGCTTTCCTCCACCCAGGATCGAGCCCTGAGTCTCCACCGCCACGGCGTGCACTTTCGCCAGGCGCTCTTTCAGAAAACGGGCAACTCCGGTAAAAGTTCCCGCCGTGCCGCAGCCCACCGTGATGGCGTCGACGCGCCCATCCATCTGCTCAAAGATCTCGCGGGCGGTAGTTTCGTAGTGGTAGTCGGTGTTGGCGGGATTGTCAAACTGCGCGGCCATGAACGCGCCGGGCGTCGGTAGCCAGCAGGTCATTGGCGCGATCGATGGCGCCTTGCATGCCCTCGGCTTCCGGGGTGCGGGTCACCTCGGCGCCGAGGGCCCGCATGATGATGACCTTTTCCTCCGAAAATTTCTCCGGAACGAACAGCCGTACTTTGTAGCCGCGACTCACGCCGATCAAAGCCAGGCCGATGCCGGTGTTTCCGGCGGTGGCTTCGATGACCGTTCCGCCCGGCTTGAGCTTGCCTTCGCTCTCGGCGCGCGCGATCAAGCCAATGGCGGCGCGGTCTTTCACGCTGCCGCCCGGGTTCAGGTATTCGAGCTTGGCAAAAATGTCGGCCGCTCCCGGAGGAGCCAGCTTCTTCATGTGCAGCATCGGCGTTTCGCCGACGAGCTTGGAGATGTCGTCGCTAAGGCGCAGGCGGGAACGGGTTGTCGAGGTGGCCACTCTCTACAGAGTAAGGAACGCTAGCCGCCAGCGTCAATCGCCAGCTGGTCTTGCCGTTGACGGAAGGGTAGGCCTCGGGACAGCCGGCTGCGGTAGCCGGCGCTACGTCCAACCGCGGCCCGCAGCCTCGACCGTCGTAGTCGGGTCGGCGCCTTGCCAACTCACGTCGGCCGTCGGCCCGTACGTCGCTGGCACCGGCTTTCCCAGCAAACGCAGATAGACCGTCAACTGCGTCCGGTGATGAGCTGTATGCAAGACGCGCCGCCAGAAGATCCAGATCCGTTCCCGGCGGGTATCAAAGAACGGAACAACCGTCCGCCACCACTCCTCATCGCGTTCCGCCATGAATCCGAGTCGCGGCAAGGCCAGCTCCAGCATCCGCTCGCTTGAAGTCCTCGACCGAAAGCCTCTGCGGCAGGACTTGTTCCGCTGCGACTTCCGGCACGCCGAGGAATTCGGCAAAGAATCGCCGCTCCGACAGCAGTTGGTGCTTCATGATGTCGGCAACTGAACTCGAACTCGGATGAGGGCGGTAGCCAAGATCGGAATCGGCAAAGGCTCGCCCAGACGGAAATGACTTTATTCGTCTCGCTGGCGTAGGTATCGAGGACGTGCTGGAGGAGCGCAACCCGGGAGCGTGGGATTTGTTCGTCACGAATCGCCGAGAACGGATATTTCATAAATGCAATG
This sequence comes from uncultured Acidobacteriaceae bacterium, assembly GCA_963794365.1. Taxonomy (GTDB): domain Bacteria; phylum Acidobacteriota; class Terriglobia; order Terriglobales; family Acidobacteriaceae; genus Acidiflorens. The sequence goes on along the minus strand of CAWCDV010000027.1, from coordinate 143,817 downwards.
TGCGCTCCCGCCTACTGCGCCCCTCGAAGCGGGCTCGCGTCCGGCGTAATAGCCGCTTTTCGTGCGGACGGTGAGTTTGCCGTAGCTGTGCGAATGGGCGTCCACTTTCACTTGACGATAGCCGCCCTGGTTTTTCGGCGTCGTCGGCTTATATCCAATGGTGTACTGGCTGCGAATATCGTGGGCCACGCTACGGCTGATGGCGTCAACTTCATCCAGCGTTTTGGGGAAGAAAGCGAGGCCGCCCGTTCTCTCGGACATGACTTGCAGGGCACGTTTGGCGTGCTTCGGGTGCTCTTCCTCTCTCCAGGATGCCGATGGCGTAAACCGTGGGTCCGCCGTCGGCCTGCAGACGCCGTACCGCCTGCTCCAGAGTTTCGGCGCTCTCATTGTCCTCTCCGTCGGTAACTACGAAAATGACTTTCTTTTCGAGCTTCGCTTCCTTCTTCAGGTGGTCCGCCGAGGCAACGACGGCATCGTAGAGCGCCGTGCCGCCGCGCGCCTCGATTTTCTCCAGCCCCTCTTTCAGCTTGTTGATGTTGGACGTGAAATCCTGGTCAAGGTAGTACTCGTCGTTGAAGTTGACGATGAAAACTTCATCATTGGGATTCGACGAGCGCACCAGATTCAGGGCCGCGGCGTTCACCTTTTGCCGCTTCTCGCGCATGGAACCTGAGTTATCGACCACGATGCCCATGGCGACGGGAATGTCTTCGTGGCGGAACGAGGTGATGGTCTGCGGATGCCCGTCCTCGTAGACGTTGAAATCGCCCTTATCGAGGTTGGTGACGATGCGCTGCTTGTCGTCGATGACGGTGGCGTGCAGCACGACTTCCTCGACATCCTTGCGGAAAACGAAGACGCCGCTGTCGGCGGAATCCGGATTCTGCGCCGCGTTCGGAGCGGCGCCCTGCCCCGCGGAGTCTGGCGGAGGCGCGCCGTTGGCCGGAGGCGGAATTCGCAGGCGATTGAGAACCGGCAACCGGGGCCGGAGGCGACTGGTTCGGGGTCCCGCCTTGCGTTTGAGAGTTTGCCAGGAACAGCGTGGTCAGAAGAGAAGAAGAAGATCGGAAAACGAACGTATTCCCTCGGCCGTTATTCCGTCGGCGCATAGTAACCCGTCTTGGCGTAGACCTTGAGCGGAGGCAATCCTTTTGGCGGAAAGAGCTTCACTTTTATTTTACGCCATTTGCCATCGCGCACTGGGTTCTTTGGACGGTATCCGAGGATATATTGGTTGCGCAACTCGATGCCAATTTTTGTGGAAACGTCCGCCAGGTCGTTCGGGTTATCAATGGTAAAAGCCCGGCCACCGGTGAGTTCGCGTGACATCGCTGAACAGGGCAGGTCCGAGCCGCTCTTCCTCGGTCGGAAAATAATGATCGTAGATGCCGATGGCGTAGATAAGAATGTCGGCCTCTTTGACCATGGATCGGATCTCGCCTTCGGTATAGCGGCTATGATTGTCGCCGCCATCGGAGATGATCAGCAACGCCTTCTTCGGATACTTGGCCTGGCGCATTTTGCTGACGCCGAGGTAAATGGCGTCCAGCAGGGCCGTGCGGCCCTTGGGATCGTGTAGAGGAGCCGGCCCTGAATGTCATCCACCGAACTGGTGAAGTCGGAGATCTCCTCCGGCTTATCGGCGAAGGCGATCATGAAGAACTCGTCCTGCGGGTTGGCGGTCTTGAAGAACTCCATCACCGCCTCGCGGGCGCGTTCGATCTTGCTGCTCATGCTTCCGCTCATGTCAAAGATCACGCCGATCGAAACCGGAGCATCTTCGCTGGAGAAAGTCTTGATCTCCTGCTGGTCTTTGCCTTCGAAAAGATTGAAGTTCTCCCGGTCGAGGCCGGTTACGAGCCGGTTCAAGGGATCGGTGATGGTGACCGGTACCAGAACCATGTCCACGTTGACTTTGAAGGGCTTGGTGTGGGTCTTGAGCGCCGGATCGATATCCGGGCTCTTTCGGAGCCGGGTGGCTGGACGCGGGGCTGGATGTGGACGTCCTCAGTCGAATTCTGGGCGAGAAGCGGGAGGGCGCTGCACACAGCAAGCAGCAGAAGAACAGCACAGGAGACGCGAACCGAGAACTGTTTGCGGTACAACATAGGCCCCACTAAAACCGCGCCGTGAAGGGAAGCGACCCGCATCCCCAAAGGCGGGCCACAACAAGCTCTGCTGGGCCGGATATTAGCACAATCCCGAAAAAGTGTTGTCACTTTTTCGGACGCGCCCATTAGATTCTGGACCGAACTAAAAGGTGGCTTCTGACTCTGTGCATTTTTTCTCCTTTTGCTTCTTTGGCGCCGGGTCCGGACTGTCCCTGCTACAATTCTGCGTTCCCATTATGGCAATTATTTCCCCATTCCGGGCTTGGCGCTATGACCCTGAGCGCGTGCCGCGTCCAGCTGGCTGTGACCCAGCCCTACGACAAAATTACCCCTGCCATGCAGGAACGCTACTACCAGGCCAGTCCCTATAACCTGGTGCGGATTATTCTCGGGAAACGCCTGCCGGCGGACGGGGACGCCGAAAACGTCTATACCCGGGCGGCGGCGTCCTTCCGCGACTGGCGCCAGACGGGCATTTTGCGGCGCGATCCCGAGCCTTCGCTCTACCTCTATTCCCAGACGTTCCCGCTTCCGGGAGACGTTCCGATAAATTGCCGGGAGCGTGCCTGGAGGCCAGGCGTCGGCCGAGCGGCGGGGCTTCATTGGCTCTCGGCCGGATCGAGGAGTATTCCGCGGGCGTCGTGTTCCGGCACGAGCAGACCCTGGCCAAGCCCAAGGCCGACCGCCTGGACCTGCTGCGCGCGACCCGCGCCCACTTCGGCCAGATTTTCATGCTCTACAGCGGGGCGGGCAAGGTGGATGCCCTGCTCGATTCGGCGGCCGCCGAACCAGCGACATCGAGGTCACCGACGAGTACGACGTCGTGCATCGCGTCTGGAAGATCTCCGATCCTTCCGTCATTGCCGCCGTGCAGGAACAGATGCGGGATCAGAAGCTGATCATCGCCGACGGCCATCACCGCTATGAAACTGCCCTGGCTTATCGTAACGAGCGGCGAGCCGAGGCCGACACGGGGACGGGCCTGCCCGTTCCTTACGACTCGGTCATGATGACCTTCGTCGACATGTACTCGCCCGGGCATGGTGATTCTGCCGACGCACCGGCTCGTCTTCGGCTCTGCCGATCTTTTTCCGCTGCACAATTTCAGGCGGAGGCGCGGAAATTCTTCAACGTCGAAGAGGTCGATGCTGGAATCGATGCGGCGCGCGCCACCGCCATTCTGCAGCAAGCCGGGCACGCGGGAACGGCGCTGCTCGCGGTCACCGCCGAGCGTGCCTTTCTGCTGCACACACCGAATGCCATGGGCGCCCGCTTGTTCGGTAAGCTTTCTCTGCGCCAGCAGGCGCTCGACGTCGTGCAATTGCACAAGTGCCTGCTGGAAGGCGTGCTGAAGATCTCCGAGGAAGCCATTCGCAACCAGGAGAACGTTTCCTATTGCCGCGAGGCCGCCGATGGGCTGGCGCAGGTGCGAAGTGGAAAGGTCACAAGTGGCGTTCCTGATGAATCCGGTGCGCATGGAGCAGGTTCGCGATATCGCCTTTGCCGGCGAAGTGTTGCCCCAGAAGTCCACCGATTTCTATCCCAAGTTGCTCAGCGGGCTCACGATCTATGCGCTGGAGTAGCAAACTGTTGCGGAGGGACGGGCGTCTCAGCCCGTCCAGCCGAGCGGGACGCCCGGCTCTCCACCGAGAACGTTTAGGGTTTAGCAGAAGTGCCCTCCACCACTACGCCGACGACTTTGACTAAGAAGGCTCTCGCCATTCTGTTGGCCGCCGTGACGCTTCTGTCCGTGGCGCCCTCTGCGCTGCCCTCCGCGGACGAAAAGCACATCTCCGTCTACTCTCCGGTCGCCAGCTACACGCTGCCGGTTCTCGACCGTTCGGGCCGTGAGTATGTCGGCCTGCTCGAACTTCTGGAACCGCTGGGCCGAGTCAGCACACAGTCCGATGGGCGGCGTTTGAGGCTGCGCTATAACGCTGTCGATGCGGAGTTTTTCGCGGGCAAGACGCGAGCCAAAATTCATGGGCGCGATTTTGATTTCGGCGCTCCCTTCCTCATTGAAAACTCGCGCGGATTGGTTCCGCTAAGTTCGCTGAGCGCGCTGCTGCCGCGCTTTCTGGGAACGCCGGTTAATTTTCGCGAAAGCGCGCGCCGCTTATTCATCGGCGATGCCGGCATACAACCCAGTTTCCGGCTGGAAGCGAGCAACCCGCCGCGGCTGCTGCTGAACTTTAGCGCTCCGGTGAATCCCACGATCTCCACCGAACCGGGCAAGTTGCGGATGGTTTTCAAGCGCGACCCGGTCGTGTCTCCGGGAAGCCAGTCGATTTCTTTCGACAACAAGGTCATCACCCATGCCAGTTACTCCGAGAACAACGGTGACGCCGAATTAGACGTGGCCGCCAACGAGCCGCTGATGGCCAGCTTCGCAGACGACAGAAAGACAATCGTGATTTCGGCGGTCATCGCTCCGGTCCAACCAACGCCAGCGGCACCCAGTGGCGTTGGAACTGGAACCGGACCGCAGAATCCTGCGCCAGGCCCGACCGGCTGCAAGCAGCGGCTCGGGCAGTAACAATTCGCGTCGCGTTCTGGCCGTCGTCGATCCCGCACACGGTGGCGATGAACGAGGCGCGGCCTTGACCGATAAGCTCGCCGAGAAAGACGTCACGCTGGGATTTGCCCGCCTGCTGCGGCACGAACTGGAGATTCGCGGTTTCGCGGTCGCGTTGCTGCGCGACGCCGATACCAGTTCGACTCTGGATCAGCGCGCCGCGGCCGCCAACGTCGCCCGCGCCGGAATCTACATCAGCCTGCACGCGGTTTCGCAAGGCAGCGGCGCACAGGTTTACACCGCGCTGCTTCCGGTGGAAGGAACGAGCAAAGGAGCGTTTCATGCGTGGAATGCGGCCCAGGCGCCGGCTTTGCCGGTCAGCCGGATGGTGTCGGCGGCCATCGTTGCCGAGATGCAGAAGAGAGAATTCCCGGTGCGAGCTTCTTCCGCGTCGCTGCGGCCGCTTGAACAATGTGCTCATGCCCGCAGTCGCGGTGGAACTGGCGCCCGGACCCGATGGCATCGCCGACTTGACCTCCGCCAATTATCAACAGCGGGCCGCGGCGGCGATTGCCGATGCGGTAGTCTCCGTCCGCGACCGACTTGGAGTACAGCCATGATGAGCACACTCATTGAAAAATCGGGTGATCGGGTCATCGGGCCATCGGGTGATCGAAGATCAAAGGATGATCGAAGGTCAAAGGCCTTTGACTTTAGATCGCCCGATGGCCCGATCACCCGATCACCCGATCCCAAGGGACACCCATGATCCCCCGCCATCTCTTGATCGGTGTGGCTGCGCTGCTCGTGCTGGTGGTGGCGATGGGAATCTACCTTCGGCAGATGCGGCGACAGGCAAAGGAATTGGAGTCTCCGGCAGCCAGCGCGTTGCCTGTCGCTCCGCCAGCGTCCGGGCCGACGGAGGCGGTGACTCTCTACGTGGCGGATGACGCCGCCGGCATACTGCGCCTGCGATCGGCGCAGATTCCTCTTCCCGGAGGACGCCAGCAACGAGCCGAGGAGTTGTTGCGCGCGCTGCTCCGCATCTACCAGCAACCCGGCGCTGCCCACCCTCTAGCCCCGGCGGCGGACATCCGCGCCATCTACCTGGTCGCTCCGGGCGCGGCCGTCATCGATCTGAATGCTGCCTTCGCCGACCAGCATCGCTCCGGCATTCTCAGCGAGCAGCTCACTGTGAATTCGCTGGTGGAGACCCTGGCCCGCAACGTTCCGGGGATCCAGCGGGTCAACATCCTGGTCGAGGGCCAGACGCGAGATACGCTCGCCGGACATGCCGACCTGAGCGAGTCGTTCGACGTGAGCGCGATTGAGCAGGCAGGCAATCAGTAAGCCTGAGACCGGCGGAGTGCCCCACACATTCGCGTTTTCTGCGAATGTGTGGGTGTGCGCACCGCCCCACCTTTAATGTCCCACTGCGAAAAAATTCGCGGGCGAGGGCGCCCGCGCCACACGGGCCATGGGGAGAGTTCCCTGATGCGTCCTCGCTGATCGAGAAGGGTGTAGGGGTCCTTCGACTCCGCGGGGGATTCACTTCGTGAAGTCCCCGCTCCGCTCAGGGTGACAACTTGGAGAGGTGGCTGAGAGCTGACGGCTTAGAGCTGCGCAATGTGACGGTTGGACGGCACCAGAATCTATCAGGAGCGCTGTTCCAGGGCCTCTTTCAGGTCACGCTTTCCGTGCAGAATGGCGACCACTTGCAATGGGATGGTTTTGGGGCGGTAGACGATCACATAATTGGGGAACTTCGCGATGGTCCAGAACCGCACTGGCAGCGTCGCGATGTCCTGCCGCTTGGTTCCCATGCGGGGATGTCTTGCCAGCCGCCGACAGGTATTGAGAATCTCGGTCTCGACCCGTTCGGCGGCGTCCCGGTTGTCTTCCGCGATGATCCACCAAATAGCATCGAGGTCTTCGGTCGCCTGCGGCGTTAGTTGAAATGACGCATTCGTCGTCGCTACCCCTGTCACTATCCCTGCGGATTGAGCCGCTTGGCGCGTCGTCGCCGCAACATTTCTACTGCCGCGTCCCCGTCGATCAGTTCACCACGCTCGGCTTGCGCAAAGCCCACCGCGACGTGGGCGGCTACTTCGTCGCGTTGCCCTAGCATCCAGTCTTCAAGATCGAGTTGCTCGCGAATGATCTCGAAGGCCTGATCGAGGACTTCGCCGGGGTTCCGATACGCGCCAGACTGGACGGCCAAGTCGATCACACGCTGCTGTTCGGGTTTCAGGTCAATCGTCATGGGCGCTTTCTCTACTTTTAATTGTAGCGATTTGCTGGTCGTGGTCCAACACTAAAAACGCCTCAGAACGCACTCGAAAGGAGCCTTAGGAAGTCCGATCAAGGCATTGCAAGCCGTGGAATCTGCCGGACTGTTAGAATCTCCTCTCATGATCTTTCGCAGCGACAATCGCACTCCCGAGCAGATTCGTCCCGTCAACATCATTCCCGACTTCATCTCGACCGCGGAAGGCTCGGCGCTGATCGAGATGGGCAACACCCGCGTCATCTGCACCGCATCGGTCGAAGAATCGGTGCCCGCGTTCTTGCGCAACTCCGGCAAAGGATGGATCTCCGGCGAGTACGGAATGCTGCCGCGCTCGACGCTCACGCGCACCGCGCGCGAATCGTCCAAGGGACGCCCAAGCGGACGCACGCAGGAGATTCAGCGGCTGATCGGACGCTCGCTGCGCGCGGTGGCCGATTTGAAGCGCCTGGGCGAGCGGACCATCTGGCTCGATTGCGACGTGATCCAGGCGGATGGCGGCACGCGAACGGCTTCGATCACCGGGGCATTCGTCGCGCTGGGCCTGGCTTTGCAGCGGCTGATCGATGCGGGAACATTGACCGCCGCGCCGATCAAGGATTTTGTGGCGGCGATCAGCGTCGGCATCGTGGACGGCGAAATTCTTCTCGACCTTAACTACGAAGAAGACTCGCGCGCCGACGTGGACATGAACTTCGTCATGACGGCAGGCAATAAAATCGTCGAACTGCAAGCCACCGCGGAGCACCAGGTGTTCGACGACGCTCAACTGGCAAAGATGATGTCGCTGGCGCGGCAGGGAATCCAATCGCTGATTGCCAAGCAGCAGACGGTGCTTGGGACACTGGCTCTGCGGCAGTGACTTTTGGGGCGGACGGGGCTGAGCCCCGTCCCCACACAGGCCGGTTGAGAACTGATTCTGTTCGCAGCGAGCGCGCTTGGTTTAGAATTACCTGTCGTATTGCACTGATAGGAGGATTTATGAAACTTACCCCGGGCAAACTCGCTGGAATGAAGGCTGTATCGAATGAACGTGGCGTAATCGCCGCTGCCGCCATGGATCAGCGCGGCTCGCTGCAGAAGTCTCTCGCCAAGGAAAAGGGCTCGACCGTCTCCGATGAAATGATGGAAGAATTCAAGATACTGGTGAGCGAAGTGCTGACGCCCCATGCCAGCGCCATCCTGCTCGATCCCGAGTGGGGACTGCCGGCTTCGAAGCGGCGCTCGAAAAATGCTGGCCTGCTCCTGGCGTATGAAAAGACCGGCTACGACAAGACTGGACCCGGACGCCTGGGCGATCTGCTGGATCATTGGTCGGTGCGGCGCTTGAAAGAAGCGGGCGCGAATTGCATCAAGATTCTGCTCTACTACACGCCGTTTGATCCAAAAGAAATTAACGACAAGAAGCATGCCTGGGTCGAGCGCCTGGGCGATGAATGCCGCGCCAATGACATTCCATTCTTCCTGGAGTTCGTCACTTACGAAGAAGGCGTGGACGAGAAAGGCTTCGACTTCGCGAAGAAGAAGCCGCAAATCGGTCATCGAAAGCATGCGCGAGTTCACCAAAGAGCGTTACGGCGTCGACGTAATGAAGGTGGAAGTCCCGATCAATATGAAGTATGTGGAAGGGACCAAGTCCTTCAAAGGTGAAAAGGCCTACTCGAAACAGGAAGCGATGAAGCTGTTCCGTGAGGCAGCCGCGGTTGCGACCAAGCCGTTCATCTATCTCTCGGCGGGCGTGAGCAATGCCGAGTTCACCGAGTCGCTGGAACTCGCGGGCGAGTCGGGCGTGAAATTCAACGGCGTGCTCTGCGGACGGGCAACCTGGAAAGACGGGATCCCCGTCTACGCGAAACAGGGCGCTGATGCTTTCCGGAAATGGCTGGAAAATGAAGGCGTGAAGAATATCAATAACGTAAACGACCGACTGAAGGCCGCAACCTCGTGGCACTCGATCTACGGCGTGGAACCGGCGCTGGCGCACGTTTAGATTTCACACTGAGAGTAGCGCCGCCGTCCCGGCGGCTGTATGGCGGGCGTCCTCGCCCGCCTCGACGAGGGCGAGACGCCCTCGGGACAGCCGGCAAGATGCCGGCGCTACGCGTTTCCCGCGCCGAAGTCGTCACGCGGAAGCGGTACTAGGTGCCGGGTGCTAATCCTCAACTGCCGATTGCTTAATGCCGACCGCAGACCGCAAAACCGCTCTGATCACCGGCGCCTCGTTCGGCATCGGACTGGAACTCGCCCGCATCTTCGCGCGCGAAGGCTACAACCTGGTTCTCGTCGCCCGCAGCGCCGATAAACTCCGGCAACTCGCATCCGAACTCGAGAAGGCCCACGGCACGCGTTCGCTGATTCTGGCAGCCGACCTTAGCGAACCCGGAGCTCCCGCGTATGTGCTCGACCAGACCACGCGCGCCGACATTCAAGTGGATGTGCTGGTCAACAACGCGGGATTCGGACAGTACGGGATGTTCGCCGAGAACGATCTGGAAGAATGTCTGCGCCAGATCCAGCTCAACGTCACGACTCTCACCCACCTGACGCGCCTGTATCTCCCGGCAATGATTGAGGATGCAAGACCGAGAAAACGACCGGGCGCATCCTGAATGTCGCGTCCACCGCGGCGTTTCAGCCGGGGCCACTGATGGCCGTGTATTACGCCACTAAGGCCTACGTACTGCACTTCTCCGAAGCTATTGCCAATGAACTGCAAGGAACGGGCGTTACCGTCACCTGCCTGTGCCCGGGTCCGACGGCGACCGAATTCCAAAAGCGCGCGAACATCGCGGGCATTCGGCTCACAAAGTATGGATGCATGGATGCCCGCACTGTGGCAGAGGACGGCTATCGCGCGCTGATGGCCGGCAAACCTGTGGTGATCTCCGGATTCAGAAATTGGCTGGTGGCGCAATCGGTACGCTTCTCCCCACGCCGATTGGTGACGGCAGTTGCCAGGAAAATTCAGGAGCAGTAGCCGGTCATCTCCTTAGGAGCCGACAAATCCATGACGCTGCGACATAAGTAAACCAACAGCCTACGATACAAATGACGATGCCAGCCGCACGGCTACCCAGTTTTATGATCGGCGCCAGACGCTTCGGTCCGGGATACATCCAGCGAGGAGTCGGACCGCCGAGGGCTTCTGTGAGTCGGTCCCATCGGGCAGGCAGGAAGCACGCCATGAACCCCCACACTGCAGCCAACAGCCCCATTAACAGCATTCCCAGAAGAATCAACATAGAGCCTTCGGCCGCCGGGAGACGCGGCAAGCCGCGTCTCTACCGTAAGACCGGTTCAGTTGTCTTGCCGCTTTCCAGCGCTGCCTGCACTCGGCTGTGTTTCCGGCTGTATGTGAAATAGACCACCATCCCGATCACCAGCCAGATAATCAATCGCGCCCAGTTGATCCAGCCGAGTTTGTACATCATGTAGCCGTTGAACAGGATGCCCATGACTGGCACGAACGGCACCCACGGCGTCCGGAAGGGTCGCGGCTGGCCGGGGTTGGTGTGGCGCAAGGCCATGACAGAGATGCACACGATCACGAAGGCCAGTAGCGTCCCGATATTCACCATTCTTCCGATATCCTCGATTGGAGTCAGGCAGCCAACAATCGCCGCCAACAGGCCCACGAGCATCGTGTTCTTCCAGGGCGTCCGGAAGCGGGGGTGAACGTCGGCGAAAAACTTCTTGGGCAAAAGGCCGTCCTTGGCCATCGAGTACAACACGCGAGTCTGGCCTAGAAGCATGACGAGCATCACGCTGGTGAGACCGGCCAGGGCTCCCAGCGTAATAATGTGAGACGCGCCGGTAAGTCCTCGGTCGAGGAAAGCGCGCGCAACGGGCGCCTCGATATTGACTTCTCTCCACGGCACCATGCCGGTCAGAACCGCCGCCACCGCGATATACAACACGGTGCAGACCAGCAGCGAAGCAATGATGCCGATGGGAAGATCGCGCTGCGGATTCTTCGCCTCCTGGGCGGTGGTGGAAACGGCATCGAATCCGATGTAGGCAAAAAAGATGTAAGCCGCTCCCGCCCCGATGCCCGAGAATCCGAAAGGCGCAAAGCTCGCCCAATCCGTTCCCCAGTTGGCGGCGTTGATGTAGCGGATACCCAGCCCGATCACAAAGAGAACAACTCCGACTTTAATGGTGACGATGGTGGCGTTGAAGCGGGCGCTCTCCTTGATGCCAATCACCAGGAACGCCGTTATTACCAGAGCGATCACGAAGGCCGGCAAGTTGAGGCCGATCTCGTACCCGAACAGATGGGGCGCACTCAACAGATCGTGAGCTTTCTGTAACAACTCTGGCGATTGCGCTCCCGTGATCTTCATCACTTTGTCGACGAAAGCCTGGGTGCCGGGAACCAGCGTGGGATCGGAGGCCTGTGCTATCTGGCGGGCAACGATATTCTCCGCGGTCTTTAGCCCAGTCCAATGGTCATACGCCAGCCACAGCGGCATCTTGATATGGAAAATATTCAGCAGTTCGATGAAATGATTCGACCAACCAGACGACACGGTGCTGGCGCCCATGGCGTATTCGAGGGTGAGGTCCCAGCCGATGATCCAGGCAATAATTTCGCCCAGCGTAGCGTAGGCATAGGTGTAGGCGCTGCCCGCCAACGGGATCATAGCGGCAAACTCCGCGTAGCACAGCGCCGCAAAGGTACAACCCAAGCCCGAAAGCACGAACGAGAGCATCAGCCCCGGTCCGGCATAGTGCGCACCGAGTCCAGACATCACGAAGATTCCGGCCCCAATCACGGCGCCGACACCCAGAGCCGTTAATTGGAATACGCCCAGCGTGCGTTTCAAGCTATGCGTGCCAGTCTCTTGCGCTTCCTCGAACAAAAGCGCAAGCGGCTTTTTCGCAAAGAGGTCAGTCATGAGTTGCGTCTCTCCTATTAGTTAAACCGAACAGACTGTGGCGAAACTCTAGCACCAAAAGCCAGCGCCTAAAGGCGCATTCATGACGCTGCACTTACGGTATGCCTGAAGGCATACCCTGATACAAATCATGCCTAAAGGCATGCGCCTGATACAAATCGTACTCGCGCCGCAGGCTGCTAAGTCGTCTGGGCTCGCGGCCGCCAGATGTAGTACACCGGGATGCCGAGCAGCACGATGAACAGTCCCGGCCAAGTGTATTGCGGCTTGTAGCGTAACAGTACAACGTCGATAAACAAAGCCATCACGATATAAATCGCGGGCAGAATCGGGTATCCAACGGCTTTGTACGGACGCTCGGCCTCGGGATGGGTGCGGCGCAAGACGAATAGTCCGAAGATGGTGAGCACGTAGAAAACCAGCACCGCAAAAATAATGTAGTCCAGAAGCTGGCCGTAACTGCCGGAGATGCAGAGGACGCACGTCCAGACCATCTGCACCATCAGCGAAATCGCAGGCGTCTTGTAGCCGGGATGGAGGCGGGCAACGCTGCGAAAGAACAGGCCATCCTTCGCCATGGCGTAATAAACGCGCGCCCCGGAGAGAATCAAGCCATTGCAGCAACCGAAGCCGGAAATCATGATGGCAACGGCCATCAGCGCTCCGCCGATGGAACCGAACATCTGGGTCATGACCGCGGTGGCGACGCGGTCCTCGCGTGGCGTACTGAATGCCGCGCTCGAGCAGCGTCGCTCCGGTGGGACTGCCCACCAGGGGCAGCGCGCTCAGATAAATAAAGTTGCACGCGATATAGAGCGCGATCACCACGCCCGTGCCGAGGGCCAGCGACAGGGGAAGATTCCGGCTGGGATTCTTCACCTCGCCGGCGGTAAACGTAACGTTGTTCCAGGCATCGGCGGAGAACAGCGAGCCCACCTGCGCGATCGCCAGCACGGTGAGCGTCGAGACGAGAACGCTTGCGCCCATGCCGCCGACGTCATGCAAAGTGCCGAGGCCGGCGTTGCTGCCAGAAGTTTGCGCCGAAATTCGCGGCCATCGCCTGGGCGTTGCGGCCAAGAAAGATTCCGAAGATGACCAGGCCGAGCAGCGCCGAAACTTTCGCGGTGGTGAAGATGTTCTGGATCAAAGCGCCCGTCTTCACGCCGAAAATATTGATGATCGAGAGCGCGACCACGACCAGGATGGCGACGAGGTTCTGCGTGTTCAGTCCAACATCCATGCCGCCGAGCATCATGGGCCCGACCGCAAACTTCGGCACTTTCCACAGGTGGACAATCCAATGACTCGACGAAATTGCCGGCCAGAAGATCCCGAGAAACTTGCCGAAAGCAACGCCCACGGCGGCGATCGTGCCGGTCTGAATCACGAGAAACAGAGTCCAGCCGTAAAGAAAACCCCAGAGCGGCCCGAGCGACTCGCGCAGATAGACGTACTGCCCGCCCGCTCGCGGCATCATGGCCGCCAGTTCGCCGTAGGCGAGCGCGGCGACGATGGTGAGAAAGCCGGTGATGAGCCAGGCGCCAATGAGCAGCGCCGGCGACTGCGACCTCGCGAGAAATCTCGGCGGACACAATGAAGATGCCCGAGCCGATCATGGAGCCCATCACCAGCATGGTCGCGCTGGTCAGGCCAAGACCTTTGACGAGCTCTTGGTCCTGATGGGTATGCTGCTGCCAATCGCTGGCGGGCGAAATCGGAGCCGGGGGTGGAACGTTCGTGCTCACGAATCTCCTGGCTGATCGTGATGCATAGGTTCAAAGATACAGTATCGGATCGAACAATCTACGAATTCGACCAAGATTGAGGGCACGTCCGGCCGCTGCGCACCGATTTAGGTTGCGCGACCTTCACGTTTGGGTTCCCGACTGGTCAAATAGCAGGCCGCCGCAAACAAGCAACAACGCGGCTGCGCCGATCATTTCGTTGCCTATAAAGAATCCCATCATGCTAGCGCCAACTCCCGCCTCGAGCAGCACAGCCAATTGCGTGTAGCGCGGACACTCCTGTCCGCGCAAGTATCGGCTGCCAAAGATGCTCGCGGACAAGAGTGTCCGCGCCACACCTTCAAAGCTTTTCAACTTTACCCCAGAACCCGCAAAAATTCCTCTGCTGATTTGCGGGGATCGCCGTAACAAGTCGGATATCACCGCCACGGCATCGGCTCCGGCTTCGATGACGGAACGGGCGTTGGCGCGGGTAATGCCGCCGATCGCAACCAGAGGCTTGCGCGTCAGTTCCCTTGCCCGGCGAACGCCTTCGAGTCCGACGACTGGATCGGGATTGGCTTTGCTGGAGGTCGCAAAGACGGGGCCGATCGCAAGGTAGTCGGCGGAAGTTTTATCGGCTTCGGCAAGCTGTTCGGGATTGTGCGTGGATACTCCCAGCCAGCGAGTCAGGCCCAATGATGCGCCGCGCCGATTCGGGCAGACAGATCATCCTGCCCAACATGCAGGCCATCGAATCCAGCCGCCAGGCAGAGGTCGGCGCGGTCGTTCATGATGAGCTTGACGCTCGCTCCGAGCCGCGCCCTGAGTTCACGCGCCTCGTCGAGCATTTGCCGGGCGCTGCCGGACTTGTTGCGGTACTGCAGGAGAGTGCAGCCGGCGGCCGCGAGTTCTTCGGCGGCGGCAAACATGGCAGCAGCGTCGGAGAAACAACGCAGCGTCGAGAATCGGGTAGAGTCGCAGAAGTTGCAACATGTCTCAACTGTAGAGACGCGGCTTGCCGCGTCTAAGATTGCGAAAAACTTTTGTGGCACGGCGCAGTCGCCCGCAGCGGCTAAAGCCGTAATTAATATTTGCGGCATTTACGGCGCGGCTGAAGCCGCGCCCCTTCAAACCACCGTTTCTTTTTTCGCCAGAAATCTCTCAATAAATCCCGTATCGAAATTCCCCGCGCGAAATTCCGGATCCGCCAGAATCCGCCGGTGCAGCGGAATCGTCGTGTAGATTCCCTCCACGATAAACATTCCCAGCGCGCGGCTCATGCGCGAGATGGCTTCGCTGCGATCCTTGCCCCGCACCACCAGCTTCGCAATCAGCGAATCGTAATAAGGAGGAATCGTGCCTTCGGCGTAGGCGGCGGTGTCGATGCGCACGCCCGTTCCTCCCGGCGGATTGAAGGTCGTGATCTTGCCCGCCGAGGGCGTGAACTTTTCCGGATGCTCGGCATTGATGCGGCACTCGATGGCGTGTCCGCGATGCACGATGGGGCCTTGCAACACGTCGGCCAGCTTTTCGCCGGCGGCGATCATGATCTGACTCTTCACCAGGTCCACGTCCGTGACCATCTCGGTGACCGGATGCTCCACCTGGATGCGCGTGTTCATCTCGATGAAGTAAAGCCGCCGGTCTCTGGTCCATGAGGAACTCGATGGTGCCGGCGTTGTGGTAGCCGACCTGGCTGAGCGTTTTGCCGATGACGTCTCCGATTTCCTTGCGCAGCTCGGGCGTCATCCTTACCGACGGCGATTCTTCGATCAGCTTCTGGTGGCGCCGCTGAATCGAGCACTCGCGCTCCCCCAGGCTGACGACGTTGCCGTGCTCGTCGCCCAGCACCTGGAATTCGATGTGGCGCGGGTGCTCGACATATCTCTCCATGTAAAGATCGCCGTTGCCGAAGGCGGCCGCGGCCTCCGACTGCGCCTGCCGGTAGAGCCCGGGCAATTCCTCTTCGTTGCGCACAATGCGCATGCCGCGCCCGCCGCCGCCGGCCGTGGCCTTGAGGATGACCGGAAAGCCGATTTGCCGCGCCCACTCGAGCGCTTCTCCATCGGAGGCGACCACGCCGTCCGAGCCGGGAAGGATCGGCACGCCGTGCTGTTTCATGGCGGCGCGCGCTTTTTCTTTTTCGCCCATCAGCCGGATGACATCGGGCGTGGGTCCGATGAACTTGATGTGGCAGGCCTCGCAGACCTCGGCGAAGTTGGCGTTCTCCGAAAGCAGGCCGTAGCCGGGATGGATGGCGTCCACGTTGGCGATTTCGGCCGCGCTGATCACGGCGGGAATGTTCAGATAGCTCTGCGCCAGCTGCGGCGGGCCAATGCAAATCGCCTCATCGGCAAAGCGCACATGCAGCGAATTCCGGTCCGCCTCGCTGTAGATTGCGACCGCGCGGATGCCGAGTTCCTTGCATGCGCAAATGACGCGCAGAGCGATCTCGCCGCGATTCGCTACCAGAATCTTCTTGAACATGATGTGAAAGCTCTCAGCTGTCAGCTATCAGCGCTCAGGAACATCAGTGACTTCGAACCTTGGATTTTCCTGAAAGCTGATAGCTGATAGCTGACGAGCTCATTTTGTTGGCCGAACGGCGAACAGTTCCTGGCCGTACTCGATGGGCTGGCCGTTGGCGACGAGCTTCTTGACCAACTCTCCCGCCACGTCGCATTCGATTTCGTTCATCAGCTTCATCGCTTCAACAATGCACAGAACCTGGCCCACTTCCACCGCATCGCCGACTTTGACGAAAGGCGGCGACCCGGGCGAGGGCGATTCGTAGAACGTGCCCACGATCGGCGAGCGCACAATGTGCAGATCCTTCTTCCGGCTCAGGAGGTTCAGGCGCACCAGCGTCCGCGGCCAAATCAACTCGGCCGGGCGCGGAAGCAGGAAGCCGGAACCGCAGACCGGGGCGTGGCTGAACCGCGATATAGCGCGAGTCCGGCAACGCCGCGGGCGGCGGTTCGGCGGGCGCTTGATCTTCACCTTGACATCGCCGCGCTCCAATTCAAACTCGGCAATGTCCTTTTCGATCATGAACTCGATGAGTTCTTTCAGCTCTTTTTGATTCATGTATAAGGGCGGGTTCCGCTTTGATTTCGTATCACGTGTGGTGGCGGGGCTTTGCCGCCGGACAGGCCGCTTCGGCCCCGCTCAGGACAGGCTCGCCCGTCACCACACTATGCAATTCGCTAAATAACAACCAGTTCTTTGTCCGTGGGCGCCAGCACTTCGCAGCCCGAAGGCGTGACCACCACCACATCTTCGATTCGCACTCCCCACTTCCCGGGAATGTACGCGCCGGGCTCAATCGTGATGACCATTCCCGGTTCCAGCTCTGGCGTTTGCCCCGCCGCCAACCTGCGGCGCCTCGTGTATCTCCAATCCTAAACCATGCCCGGTCGAATGGGTAAAGTACCGGGCCAGTTTCCGCTTGCGCAGCACACGCCGCGCGGCGCCATCCACTTCGCCGGCGGTCACGCCCGGACGAACCGCCGCGATGGCCGCCTGCTGCGCTTCCAGCACCGCCTCATACATCTCGTCGAGCTTCCGCGCGACGGACGTCCGACATGCACAGTCCGCGTGCGGTCCGAGCAATAACCGGCGAGTATAACACCAAAATCACAGACCACGAATCCGCGCCGGGGAATGCGCGCGCTCCGACGCGCGGCCATGGACCATCGCCGAGCGCGTTCCGGAAGCGAGTGATCGTGGGAAACGACATGCCTTCGGCCCCGGCGCAACGGGCCTCGTACTCCATGGCGGCGGCGACCTCGACCTCACTCACACCCGGCCGAATTTTCTTGCGAGCAATCTGAAACAGACTGGCGCCGAGTTCGACCGCCCGCCGGATGCACAGAATCTCGGCCGCGTCCTTCACCATGCGGGCACGCTCGACCAGCGGCGGCGCGGAACGCAAGCGCGCCTTCCCTTTCAGCACCGCAGCTAACCGGTCGCGCATGCCGGCGGTGATCGACTCCGCTTCGATGCCCACCCATGCTGGCGTCGAGCGTCTTCGCTGCGCGGCCAGCCACTCCGCCGCCGCCAGCAACGGCGACTTGCGGGCATGACCATATCACGATTCTGGCGCGCGCAGCCTTCACTTCCTCTTTTGCCTGGGTGCGGTAGCGGCCGTCAGTAAAAAGGATGCAACCACGATCCCTGACCAGCAATGCAGCCGCACTGCCAGTAAAGCCGCAGAGATAGCGAATATTGGGGAGGTGAGTGACCAGCAGGGAGTCGAGCTTGTGGCTCGACGAGCGCAGGCTGAAGCCGCCGCAAGCGGCCAGCGTGGTCCATAGGAGGAGTGTAGCAAGAAGCAGGCGGCTGCGAGCTGCGAGCTGCGAGCTGCGAGCTTCATGGCTTCAAGCTCGAAGCCCGTAGCTGGCAACTGCGCTAGCCTGCAAAAGCAAAACCGCCGGGTTCTCGGCAGGTTCTCCGAGAAAGCCGGCGGCTTGGGCTGTTCTAGCTTCGCGCTTAGGTCTGAATGATGCGCGGCGTGATGAAGAAAATCAGCTCCTGGTCCGAAGTCTTCACCGTGCGGTGCTTGAACAGGTTGCCAAGGTACGGAATGTCCCCGAGCAGAGGCACCTGCGAGATACTGAGCGAGTTCTGGGTCTGGATCACGCCGCCAATCACCACCGTGCCGCCGTCGGTCACCAGCACTTGCGTGGTCGCCTGCTGCGTGATCAGTGCCGGGTTGCCCATCATGTCTTCGTGGCCAAAGTCAGGCAAGGTGTTTTCCACATCCACGTTGAGGAAGATGGTTCCTTCCGACGTGATCTGCGGAGTCACCGTCAGTCGCAGGAAAGCATCCACGTAGGTAGCGGTCGGCGGCCCGCTCAACTGGGCCGCGGTCACGATCGGTATTCTCACGCCCTGTTTCACGACCGCCTGAATGTTGTTCTGCGTGACCACGCGCGGACGGGAAAGAACTTTCAGCAACCCGCGCGACTCGGCCATCGTGAGAATAATGTCGATCCGCATGTTGTTGGTGGCATTGATAAGCTGCAGACCGCTGGTCGGCCCGGCTGCGCCCAGGTTCGAAAACAACGGAATCTGAGCTCCCGGTCGTGCCGCTGCCCGTGACGTAGTACATCGGATTCGGTAATGTTGCCGACGATCGTCGGCGTGGTTCCAACGCCTGGCACGCCGCCACAGCCGAGGTTGTCCCGTTGCCCCAGCCAAAGCCCAGCTGCGTGCCGATGTCGCGAGCGAAGCTGCGGGTGGCCGCCACCACGCGGGCTTCAATTTCGACTTCCTGCGTCTTGCGGTCCATCTGCTGGATGATGCGGTCGATCTGCGGCAGAGCCGCCGGGATATCCGAGATGATCAGCGAGTTGGTGCGTTCGTCGGCCACCACGTCGCCACGCTGACTGATGAACTTCTTGAGCGGCAGCAACTACGTCTTTGGCGTGGGCGTAGCTGAGGAAGCGCGTGATGCTGACTTTATCCACCGCCAGCGCCTCGGCATCAATTTGGGCGCGCCGGTTCTCGGCTTCCTTCCTCACCGTATCGATGGTGGCGATGCGCAGGATGTTCCCTTCCAGTTGGCGCGACAGATCGTTGTTCTTGAGCACGATGTCCAGCGCCTGGTCCCAGGGCACGTCATCGAGCACGATGGTCAGCGTGCCCTGGACGATGGGATCGAGAACGACGTTCAAACCGCTGATCTCGTGAATCAGCCGGAAGAAATCCTTCAGATCCACATCTTTAAGATTGACCGAGATCGGCTCGCCGGTGTACTTGGACTCCGCTCGCCGCGGGCTTCTGTTCCAGCTGCGCCTTCTGCTCGGCGGCCAGATTCACGGCTGGCTGGATGGCCGGCGCGCTGCCGCCGCAGCTTGCCCGCATGGCGGCATGGGTATTGGTGGCGACCAGTTCCGCGGCCGTCTTGTCGGCAAAGCGGCTCGGCCGCTTCCTGGGCCTTCACGGCCGGCTCGGCCGGCTGGTTCGCCGAATACTTGGGTTCGACGAAGGCAAAGTCTGCCGGTTTCTCGGCGTTCGCAACACTCGACCGCGGCTGCCGAGCCGGGTCGTCTGCCGCCGCTACCGGAGCCGGACGCGAGCAGGACCAGTTTCGGCGCGCTCGCCGCACGGCGTTGCGGCGGCTGCCGGTGGCCGATGGCCAGCACCGCATCGTGGATCTTCGAGAATGAAGCTGCCGTCCTGAGCCCGCCACCAGTTCATGCTGGACGGGCCGCTGCCAGATCGACGACCACGCGCGTGCTGGGCGGCACTTGCCCGTCCATCCCGATGCGGACGTCTTTCACGCCGTCGCTGCCAACACTGATGTGGCTCTGCGCCGTGGCCATCACGGTGTTGGGAAAGTCGACGACGATGCGTGCCGGCGAGTCGAGCGTCGTCACTTTGGGCGCCAGCGCGCCCTTCGCCTTGAACTCGACACGCAATCCGTCCTGGCCGTGCGTGACCTCGAGCCGTCTGCAATGCGAGCGCGTCGCGGCCACCCCTTTGCCCGTCGTGTCAGCCGCGGCTGCGATCAGCTACCAACGCCAGCAGCGGAACAAGAGACCCAGCAGTTGCTTTCGCATTTCCCTATCTCCCCATGCGAGGCCGTTTCGCCTCCATGTGTTTCCTCGAACTCGTTTTTCTTCGAGTCTTGTCTCCCCGGCCTACACCGCCGGAGTCGTAATCTTCTTCACCACTTCGCGCGTAAACGTCTTGCCCAGCCGGTCCTGCAGTGTTTCCTGGAAAACGATGGAGTCGCCCGTGATTTTCACCACGTAACCGTTGAACACCGGGTCGTTCTCCCGCAGAAAATACGCCTTATTCATACTGTTACTGACCACGGCGATGAAACCGCTCTCGGAACGCACCACGCCACGCAGATTGATCGCGCCGATTTCCAGGCACTTCTTGCCGGTGCTGCAGCCCGAACCGCCGGCGTGGCTCACCACCGGACTGACGAAAGGATCCCGTCTGTCCGTTGGCGTTGTACTTGCTGTCCGGAACGACCGACTGCTCGTCTCTCCGCCTTCTCGCCGCCTCCCGCAGCGCCGTGGCCGGCTGCGGCGCGCATCCGCCGGCGGATTGCTCTTGGGAACCGCGGCTGGGCTGCCGGCTGGCACGACTTTGCTCAACCCGCGACTGCCCCACCGCGTCTCAGCGGCCCCTTTCACTGCTTTTCGCGTCCGCTCTTCTCGCGTCCGCCGAACGGCGCAGTCCGCCGGACTGGCGATGGAACGGCTTCACCGGCGTAGCCACCTTGACTGCGCTCGACTTGGCCGGAGCGATGCGCGCCGTCCGCGCTGGAGCGGAGCTGGTGATGCCCAGAGCCTCATTCGATGCGGCCGTGGCATTGTTACTCACCGCGTTCATCGTGTTGCGCGTGTTCTGGATAATGCGGGGACTCTGGGCCGAGGCCAAGCCCGCGGCCAGTACCGCAAACCGAGAATTGTCGTCGTTATCGTGATTGCTGGCTTCATCTTCATCCTGTCCCTCCTATTTCTTCACCGGTGGTCCGGGCTTGCTGGCCGGCGCCGCCGCCGGATCCAAGTCATGACTGAAATACGTTGTGGTCAGGCAGGTCGCCACCACACTCTCACTGGGCGCGTACTGGTAAGTGTGCTTCGCCTTCGCGCTCGCCCGGCTTGCGGGTCGAGGCCACCAGCAGGTTGGAAACATTTACGATGCGCTCCACTTTTCCCAACCGGTCGAAGAACCCCAGCATCGAGTAGTACGGACCATCGAACTCGACTTCGAACGGAACCTCGGTGTAGAAGTCTTTCGTGGCGTAGGGACGCGCCGTATAGCGGCGGATTTCCACGCCCGACTTGCGCGCTTCTCCGCTCACCATGCGCATGAAATTGTCCACTTCCTTTTCGTCGGGCACGATGCGCCGCTCGATTTCGAGCTGCTGCTTCAGGCTGGCGAGCTGGCGCTCGATGTCGGCCAGTTTCGGCCGGTAGGCTTCGAGTTCCGCGTTCTCGCGCAGTTTGGCCTGCAGCTTGATCTGCGCCGCATCATTTTGGTTCCCGCTGCGACTTGAAGACGGTGTAGTAAAGGCCGCCGGTGACTAACTGCCGCCGCCAGCACCAGAACGCCCAGCAACTTCACCCCATGATAATTCGCCAAGATTCATAGTCGGTTCCGCCTTTACGACTTCGCCTTTTCGCAGGTCAGCGTGAACTGAAACGCCTGCATGTCCTTTACGCTTTCGTCCTGATAACTTTCCTTGATCTCGATGTTGCGGAAAAAACCGGTCTTCTGCAGGTTGGAAATCAGGTTGGCCACGGCATCGCTGCTCAGCGCCATGCCGTCGATCGCCACGTTCGTCACCCTGGTCCTGCATGCTGTTCAGCCAGACCGCTTCGGTGTTGTTGACCGTATCGCCGATCATGGACAGCAGGTTGACCGGGCCGGTTTGGTTGTTGCGCAACTGGTCGATCACATCCACCCGCCGCTTGTAGGCTCGGCCTGCCTCTGCCGCTCCATGTAACGCACCTTGATGTCGGCCAGTTCGCGGTTCTTCTGTTCCGCCAGCCGGATCTGCACCTCGATCGTTTTCTTTTCTCGATCGAGCCGTGTACCAGTAACCGCCATTGACGGCGCCGACAATCAGCAACACGGCGGCCACCTGCACCAGGGGCCAGCCGAAGCTGCCCAGGTCCATACTCGGCATGCTGACGGCAACGTTTTTCTTGCCTTTCGGTTTCGGAGAGCCCAGCAGATTGATTCGGATCATAGCTTTTCAAAGCTCCTCAGGGCCAAACCCACGGCCACTGCCAACTGGCCGGCGTTCTGTTCGACCAACTGCGCCCCGGCGCCTTCCACCGGAGCCAGCACTTTCTGAAACGGATTGAACAACTCGACCGGCATCGAGAACTCCTGGCGCAACGCTTCCACCAGGCCCGGAACCTTGGCCGAACCGCCGGCCAGATAAATCTTTTCGATGTGCTCGCCCGCCGCGCTGGCGCGGAAGAAGTCGAAGGTCTTCTGAATTTCCAGCACGATGATTTCCGTGACCTGCTGCAGGATGGGCGTCTTCGCGTCGTCCTGCACCGTGCCCACCTTGCGCCCCAGCTTGAGCGATTCCGCGTCGTCGAAGCTCAAATCCAGTTCCTTCTGCAGCGAGTCGGTGTACTGATGACCACCCACCGAAACGTCGCGCGGGAACAGCGGCGTCGTGCCCTTGACGATGTTGATGTTCATCACGCTCGCACCCAGGTTGAGCAGGGCAACCACTTGTGTCGGCGCCGGCTCATAGTTGTACTCGTAGCAGTTCTGCAGGGCGAGCGCATCGATATCCACAATAGACGGAGTCTTGCCCGCCATCGAGAGTACGTTGGTGTAGTTCAGAATCTTGTCCTTCTTGACAGCCACCAGCAGCACATCCATCTGCGGGCTGGTCGCGTCGTCGGAAAGAATCTGGTAGTCGAGGTTCACATCCGCCAGATCGAACGGGATGTGCTGCGCCGCTTCCTTCTGGATGGTCTCGGCCAGTTCCTGATCGCTCATCGAGGGCAGCGAGATTTTCTTCACGATCACCGAGTGTCCGCTGACCGCCGTGGCCACCGCCTTCGACTTGATCTGAGTGTCCGCGAACAGCTTGGTGATCGCGCTCGAAACCGTGACCCGAGTCCACGATCATGGAATCGACCACGATGTCGGGCGCGATCGGCTCCAGTCCGAGGTGCGCCACTTCGATTCCCGTGCGTGTCTTCCTGAGCTCGACGGCCTTGATGCTCGAAGAGCCCACATCCAGACCCACTATCGTCTTCGATCCTCTTCCAAACATGTGCCCGCCTTTATTTACCGAGTTCGTTTACGGAGTTCCGGCAGCTTTCACCGCTGCCTTGATTTTCTTTTTGCCGCGCGGTTCCATTTCCATCGACTTCTCTTCCATCCACTGGTCCAGCTTCGATTTCTTGAAGCGCCAGCGATTGCCCAACTTGAACGCCGGAATCTTCTGCTCGTTCACGTACTTGTAAAGCGTGTCCGGACTCACTCCCAGATACTGCGAAGCTTGGCGAATGTTCATCACTTCTCGCGAGTCGGCCATTAACATTTCCATGCGCGTTCGAGTGTATTTTGGTGTCCTGAGCATATCTCAACCGGAAGCGCGGGCTGCTCAACCTGAATCTCCCGGTTTCGTAGGGTTTTATGGGGGTTTTCTGGAATTCAGAAAAATTGGACTTGCAGCTTCTCGTCTACTGATTGTGTCTGCACGTACAGATACCACTATATGTAGTGGTCTCTACGCAAATAGGAGGCCCGTCACACGAGTTAGAGTAACTAAGGTACTAGAGACGGTACGGAAGTACTTGGACAGGCGCGCAAACCGCTGAAAATGCGGCAACTCGATGCCCTTTGCAAGGCGGACATTTCTGCGATTTTCGTGCCCTTTCAAGCTTGACTTTCGAGGCCGCCGGGTTCCGATCGCTCGCAATATTGCTCGCACCATCGCTCCCACCTTCTCGCGCGCGACGTGAGCGCCGTCACTTATTGTTCGGACAAGTTCCTGTAGGCTGATCTGTTTTCGAATCTCAGAAGCAAGGAGCACTCATGAAACTGCTCGTCATTGGTTCCGGCATGATGGGTTCAGCGGCGGCCTACGATATGGCCCGCCAGGGCCACGTCGACTCCGTCACTCTCGCCGACAACGACCTCAAGCGCGCCAAAGACGTAGCGGCCCGCGTCAACCGCATCACAGGCGGGAACAAGAAAGTGCGCGCCGTCGCGCTCGACGCCGCCAGCGAAAAAGAAGCCGCTCGCCTCATGAAAGGCCACGATGGCGCGCTCTCCGCCGTTCCCTACCGTCTGAACCTCGGACTGGCAAAAGCCGCCATCAGCGCCGGTGCCATTTCGCCGATCTCGGCGGCAACAACACCGTCGTGCGCCAGGAACTGGCGCTCGCCAAGCAAGCCGAGAAACGCGGCATTGGCATCGCTCCCGATTGCGGTCTCTCGCCCGGCATGGCTTCGATTCTCGGCGGCGAACTGGTTCGCCGCCTGGACGGTCGCGCCGACGCGCTCAAGCTCTACGTCGGAGGTCTGCCCGAAAAACCGATGCCTCCGTTTCATTACCAACTCGTGTTTTCCGTCGAAGGACTGATCAACGAATTCGTAGAACCAGCGCGCATTCTGCGCAACGGCAAGATCACCACCATCGAGGCGCTCACCGAGCCCGAACCATTTCACATGGACGGCTTCGCGCCGCTCGTGGCCTTTCAAACCTCCGGCGGAACTTCTACTTTGCCCGAAACCTTCGACGGCAAAGTCGGCGAGTGCTTCGAGAAAACCCTGCGCTATCCCGGCCACTACGATCTGCTCTGCGAATTGAAGGACCTGGGCCTGTTTTCGAGCGAGAAAATGCTTATCGGCAACGTGGAAGTAGCGCCGCGCGCGCTGCTGGCAAAAGTGTTCGAGAGAAAATTCGCCGGCAAGGGCCCCGACGTCTGCATCATGCGCCTCGAAGCCCACGAATCCGTCAAAGCTCCCGGAGTCCGCGGCCTGCTCGGCGGAAAACTCAAAGGCCGAGTCGCCACCTTCACCATGGTCGACCACTACGATCCCAAGAGCGACATGAGCGCCATGATGCGCACCACCGCCTTCCCCGCCTCCATCGTCCTGCAGATGATGTGCATGGGCGCGGTGAGCAAGCGCGGCGCAGTCTTGCAGGAACGAGACATCCCCGCCGAATCTTTCCTCGAAGAAATCGACCGCCGGGGAATCAAGATCGAGTACAGAGTCGAGTAGCGAGCAGCAGTCCGCGCCACTGCTCTCCGAATCGCAGGGAATTTCACCCACCTTTGTGCGGGGAGATCACCCAGTCGTGCTTTTGGCGGGAACCCGCCGTTTTCTTTGGCGGGCACAGCCTGGCGGGAACAGCTAGCAGGTTCCAGACCCCTTTATTCTCTAGTAAATACGACAAAGAACCGCTACCTGCCTTGCAGCCTGTAATCGACGGCTTCGGCGTAACATTTTTGAGCCCTAGAATCACCGGCCAGGTCGGGCACACTTTGGCAACTCGCTTGCTTGTTGGATGGGTGGGTGGGGCATTTCAGCATTAGGGAGAAGAAGCCATGTGGATGAGGTCATGCGCGGTATGTAAGGCAATCATGATAAAGCTCCGCTTGCACGATTCTGTCCGCTGCCGCTGTGGGTGGGAGTGGGAGTGGTAGACAAGACGCAGAGTTTTTACGAGATGAAGGGAACTGCTATATGGCGCGAATAATTAATTTCTATATCCCGAAGAACTTCCGCAGAAAAGCGACGACGGTTCCGCAGTCAAAACCCGGAAAAGTGATCCGGTTTTATCCAGCGAAGAAATCCGCATAGCTTGTTGCGCGTGCGGGCTCGCCCGTCACTAATCGCGATTCTCTTCTCCCACCACCGTCATCTTCGTATCCGTCCGGAATTTTCTGTAATCGTGGAAAGTCAGGTCGATATCTTCGTCGTAGGCCTTGAATAGTGCAACCCGCGCGTCGAGGTGAATCTCAACCTGTTTGGGCAGCCAAACCTCATCGTTCACCCTGATCTGCTCAAAGAGAATGTGCGTGCCTTTGTGGACTCTTGCGAGCACGAAGCCAAACGAAATCGTATCGATGGCGGTGATGTCTAGCTTCACCCATTGGGCGTCGGCTTTGTCGATCCAGACGCGGCCCTTGAACTTGCTGAGCATCCTGGCGTCGCGGCTCTTGGGTTCGTAGCCGGGACGAGGCTCGCCCTCGAGCACCCAGGCATCGCGCCCGTCGAGCGCTTCGGAGCCGAGCAGCCGGAAGTTGAACGCATCGGCGATCTCAAGCACAAACTTGCGATCCTCTTCGCGGCCTTTTTCTTCCTTCTCCAGGCGTTTGCGGCGGTCGTCTTCCGATTCGTTCTTGCGTTTGTCGATGATCTTCTGAATCTTGTCGTCTTCTTTTTTCGCCTCGCCGGCCGACAGCGTTTTGTCGTCCTTGGCGGTCAAACGCGCGACTGGCTCTCCATAAATCTCGAGAATCTCCCAGGTCCGGGAGTCGATCTTCTTTACCTCGCCAGATTCCCCGCCACGCCCGTTGAGTTTGTGCCGCTCCTCGCGTTCGATGTAGGTGTAATCGCGCAGCCGCTTTTCGTTTTCCAGGTCTTTCTCTTCGGCGCGCCGCAAGAGATCTCGAATCTGCTCTGGGGGCACGACGCCGGTGGCATCAGGCTTCAGATCGATGGCATTTACATCAGAGGCCTTTACCTCGAGGGGCCGCGACACAGGCGTCGCCCGCGTGGCAGCGGGAGTGGGAGCTGAATCCTGACCGAAGACACAGCCCGCCAGCAGAACCATCGCAGAGAAGATGAGCCCGACACAAGAACGCATGACAGACATACGAAAACAACCCCACCAGCAGTTCCGCACAAAGGCAGTTCCCCTGTGTACCTCTGTGCTCCCTGTGGTTAAAGCTTTTTCACCGCCCGCTCCAAACACTCCGCCCGGAACAACCGCCCATCCACCCGATGCAGCCGCTTCGCCTGCGGGCGAGAGATCAGCCGATAGTGAGAAATGGTCAGCAGATACTCCGCCACAAACCATACCGGCTTCTCCGAACTCATCCAGTTCAGAGGATCGAAGCGCTTCATCTGGACGGGCCGCGAGAAGGTCCGCAACGTGCGCTCCCCGCGCAGATTGAAATAAAGGTTGAAGTAACTCAAAGCCAGCTCGCGCAGCGACCGGTGCACCGGCTCGCGATACCGGCATCCTGTGAAATTCGACTTCGCCACCGCTCCCCAATGCCCATCCACCTTATATATGGCAAGCACGTGGTCGGTATCGTGCTCGGCCTCCAGATCAAGAAGCAGCGGAGGATATCCGATGACCCGCAGCGCCGCCGCCGCAAACAGCGCTCCCTCGTAGCAATGCGAAGTATTCTCGTGCAGCACCCGCCGCGGAGACCAAGCGGTGTCCTCAAGGTGGTAAGGCATGTCGTCAAGCAAGCGCTGAATGCCGTACGGAGTCTTCAAACTACGCAGCTTGCGAAGCTCGGCAGGGGTCAGGCCCCAGGAGTTAGCGTCGTTCGTCATCCCAAATTTTCCCGTAGAGACGCGGCTCGCCGCGTCTCCCGCGGATCGCACAGTCACTTGAAGGTAGCAGGATCGGGCGATGATTGGGAATAGAGGAGCGGGTCCGTGCGTGAGCGGATATCAGGGGTGAGAAGGCGATGTTGCGAGGATGCCTGTTGGCTGCTCGATGGATCGATGGCACAATTGTGCTGCGTCCCTGAGTCTCCTATGGATCAGAGTGACAGGCTCTTAAATTATCAACATTGGTGGTAGACGTTTCTGAATTTCTGAGACACTTGATGAGGGTGGTGGAGGCAGAAGGAGGAAAGAATGATCAGGGACCGGATTGTGTTTGTTTTCTTTCTCGTTTGCGGCCTCGTGGCGCTCGGATCAGTGTCGGCGCAACAAGCTGAAAAATCTCGTACCGGTTGGATCAGCGATGAGAGTTGCGGGACCCAACACGCGAAGCCCGGCCGCGCGGATTGCGTGCAGAAATGCTGGCGCGGAGGTGCGTCGGTGGGCCACCCGGAATGGAAACCCCAGCGGGCCGTCTTTGTAGCAGACGATGATCAAGCAATCTGGATTGTCGAAAATCCTGAAGCCGTTAGAAACTTCCCCGCCGCGCATGTGGCGCTGGAGGCCAAATTCGATTCTGCGAAGAAGACGATTCACGTGGAGAAGATCACACCCGCCGCGCAGTAGGGCGGTTGCCAAAATTCGCGTCCGTTCCCCTACCGCAACAACTCCCCCAGTTCGCGAGGACTTTCCACCAGCACATCCGGAGGCGCCTGCTCCAGCGAATGCGGAGCGAACCCATAGGTTACGCCGCACGTCCACAAGCCGGCGTTGCGGCCCGTCAACACGTCAACCGACGAGTCGCCAATCATCAGCGTCTCGTCCGCCGCCACGCCAGTTTCCTGCAGGATGGTCCGCACGCCCAGCGGATCGGGCTTCTTGGTCGTAAAGCTGTTGCCGCCGTATACACACACGAAGAAGTCCCCCAGCCCCAGCGCCTGCACGATTTGGCGCGAAGGATCGACCGGCTTGTTCGAGAGCACCGCCATCTGCCGCTGCACTCCATTGGGCGGCGCTACATTTGGCCATCACCCCATCTGGCGGCACTTCATTCGACTCCACGCCCTTCGACGAATTCGCCAGGCGCGCCAGCACCTCCGGAATCCCCTCATAAACCGTGGTGTGGTCGAGCTTGTGCAGGCGGTAGTAGACGAGAAAATATTCCATAGCCGTCTCGGAGTAATACCTCGTCGTCGGTGTCGCCGAGCGCGCGGCGCACCAGCGTCGGAGCGCCATCTCCCACATAGCTCGCAATGACGTCGCCGTCCAGTTCGGGACGTCCGATATGACGCAACATTGCATTCACGGAATGAATCAAATCCAGGCGGGAGTCGATCAGAGTGCCATCGAGGTCAAACACCAGCAAGCGGATGCGGCGCGGATCAAATGGGCGCAGGAAACGAATCATGACTTTTCAGAATGATGCACAGTTCAGAATAGCGCAAGCTGCGAGCTACGAGCTTCGGGCTACGGGCTGCGGGCTACGACCGATCCAAGCCGGCTCTGCCTGCTCGAAGCCCGCAGCTCGAAGCTCGCGGCCAATCTCAGCCAACCCTATTCCCAAATGCTGACCTAACCGCAACCCATATACAATGATGCGGGGCTGGAAGTCAGTGGGGTGAACGGCACACGATGGCCACGACCAAAGTCGATCCCAAGCTGAACGAAAGCGACATCGCAAAAACGGCCAAGACCTATCAGGGCCTGACGAGCCAGCAGCTGATCGATGCGTATCGCATCATGTTCACCTCGCGGCGCGTCGACGACCGCGAGATCCTGCTCAAGCGCCAGCAGAAGGTCTTCTTCCAGATCTCGGGCGCGGGCCACGAAGCCATGGGAGTCGCTGCCGCCTTTGCGTTGAAGCCCGGCTACGACTGGTTCTATCCCTACTACCGCGACCGCGCGCTCTGTCTCGCGCTGGGCGCAACTCCGTACGAAATGCTGCTCGGCGCCGTGGGCGCGGCCGACGACCCCAGTTCCGGCGGGCGCCAGATGCCCTCGCACTGGGCCTACAAGCGGCTCAACATCGTCACGCAATCGTCCGCCACCGGCACGCAGATTCTGCAGGCCGTCGGATGCGCCGAAGCCGGACGCTACCTCGCCAAGCATCCCAATGCCGCCGCGCAAGGCCGACGGCGATTACCGCCAATTCAAGGACGTCCAGTTTCAGGGCGACGAAATCACCTACGTCTCGCTCGGCGACGGCACCACCAGCGAAGGCGAATTCTGGGAGGCGCTGAACACCGCCTCCAACCGCCGTCTGCCGGTAATTTTTTGCGTGCAAGACAATCGAGTACGCGATTTCCGTTCCGGTCGAAGTGCAGACCTCGGGCGGCAACATTTCGCGCCTGGTCTCCGGCTTCCCCAATTTCCATTTCGAAGAGATTGACGGCACCGATCCCGTCGTCGCCTATGCGGCCTTCAAGCGCGCGGCCGATTATTGCCGCGCCGGCCATGGCCCCGCGTTTGTCCATGCCCATGTGATCCGTCCCTATTCCCACTCGCTCTCCGACGACGAGCGCCTTTACCGCCCCGACGCCGAGCGCCAGGCCGATGCCGCGCGCGACCCGGTCCACGCGCCTGCAGATGTTCCTGCTGCGCGAAGGAATCCTCGACGAAAAAGGGATCAACAAGATCGAGAAGGAAGTCGACGAGGAGATGCAGGCCGCTGCCGACCGCGCGCTCGAAGCGCCAGTGCCGCAGCCGGAAACGATCTACAACTACGTGTACTCGCCGGATCTCGATCCCACTTCGGCGGCGTTTGACCTCATCCCGTCGCTTCGGACCGCGACCGAGGCAAGCGCTCCGCCGACTGGCAAAGCGCTCCGCCGCCTCCCGAACAAGGCGACCCCAAATAAGACCATGGCGGACCTGATCAACGCCACGCTGCGCGACGAGATGCGCCGCGATGAGCGCGTCATCATCTTCGGCGAAGACGTCGCCGACGCCAGCCGCGAAGAGTATCTCAAGCAGAAGCTGATCAAAGGCAAGGGCGGAGTCTTCAAGCTGACCTCCGGATTGCAGATGGAGTTCGGCTCCGACCGCGTCTTCAATTCTCCGCTGGCCGAAGCAACATCGTCGGCCGCGCCACCGGCATGGCCACGCGCGGATTGAAGCCGGTGGTCGAAATTCAGTTCTTCGATTACATCTGGCCGGCGATGATGCAGTTGCGCGACGAACTCCCCATCATCCGCTGGCGCTCGAACAACGCCTTCTCCTCGCCGCTGGTGGTCCGGGTCGCGATTGGCGGATATCTGACCGGCGGCGCGATTTACCACTCGCAGTGCGGCGAGAGCATCTTCACCCATACTCCCGGATTGCGCGTCGTCTTCCCTTCGAACGCACTCGATGCCGCGGGCCTGCTGCGCACCGCCATCCGCTGCGACGACCCGGTGCTTGTTCCTCGAACACAAGCGCCTCTACCGCGAAACCTACGGACGCGCGCCCTATCCCGGCCCCGACTACATGGTCCCGTTCGGCAAAGCGAAAATCGTGCAGCCGGGAACCGGACCTCACCGTCATCACCTACGGCGCCGTGGTCCCGCGCGCCCTGCAAGCCGCGCAAAAACTGGAGCGCGAGCAGCACGTCAGCGTCGAACTGATCGACCTGCGCACGTTGAATCCATTTGACTGGGATGCGATCGCCGCGTCGGTGAAGAAAACCAACCGCGCGCTGATCGCCTACGAAGATTCGCTGAGCTGGGGATACGGCGCCGAAATCGCCGCCCGCATCGCCGACCAACTCTTCCATCATCTCGATGCCCCGGTGAAGCGAATCGCCGCGACCGACACGTTCGTCGCCTATCAACCGATTCTGGAAAATGCCATTCTGCCCCAAGCCAGCGATCTGTTCCGGGCCATGAAGGAGCTGGCGGAATTTTAGAGCGCGTGCGGCGGCCATCTAGCTGCTAAGAATGAGGACGGTTTTCGTTTTCCCGCGAAATGCTTGGTCGAAGGTAACCAGCCTTAAGCCGGATACGGCGGCAAAGGCCAGCAAGTACGAGTCGGCCCACTCCTTGGGCGAAGGGCTTCGCCGCCGCGAGTGAGAGCGAAAGGCCTGTTCCAGTCCAGTTGGTTCGTCGAGGAACGCAATGCGAGGGTCGTCCAGCCAACGGTCATAAACCTGCCAAGCCTCTGGTTGGGTCATAACCTCCGGACCCATCACAGCTGGTGTAGTAAGCAGCCGCAGCAAGCTGAGTTGAGTTATCCGGCAGAAACAGAGACGCGATTCCTCATCAAGACTCACAAACCAACGCGCAGCAATGGCGTGGTGGAGATGCCGGTCAGACGTCAGGGCAATCCAGACGTTTACATCAGGGAAAAGGAATGATCTCGAAGATCTTGGCATTGTCGAGCGCAACTGTCCCCGGCTGCTTGGAGCGAACCAATGGCAACGAAACCGGCCGTCGCCGCCGCGTGGGCTTCAGTTGCAGTTCGATTTCGACTCCGCGGAGAATCAGTTCCTTTACGCTGCGGCCTTCGCCGGCCGCCTTGCTTTTCAGGTCACGATAAAGGGAATCGGGAATGTCAACGGTGGTCCGCATACACTCTTCTACCATATTTATGGCTGACTGGGAAGTCGCGGTAGCGGGCGGTTCAGAATTCGCCGGTCATTTCCCTGGACCGGCGATTTCCGGACAAGTACGCGATAGCGCGCGTAAAACAGCGAACATGTTATCTTCGGAGCCAGCCCAAAAGTCGTAACTCCTGCCTTGCAGTCGAATGTAAAACGTCGCGTCCGCAATCAAAACATTGTTAAGGTCGTGCGGCTTGCGAGCCGCATCTCTTATCGCTGAACATGAGGCTTCAAAATTGTCCGAACGGTGCGTCCGCGCTCCAGTTTCCTCGAAGCCGATCCGGTTTGGTGAAACCGTCAAAGTCCCAGAGTGACTGGTCCACAAGGTGATATGCCACAGTTGAAAGCTCGCAGGCTGACTGTCTGGGATTGAATTCACCGTCGAATTCACCATCGAATTCACCACCCCGGAAGCGTTGTTTGGGATCGCCGGAGCGGCAAGCTGAGCGGGACGCGGCCAGAACTGAACCTGGGACGTTTGGCATTGTGAGGCGACCTGTAGCGCAGCATTCCAGTCCGGGAAGCTCGCCGGAAGCTTGGCCTGCAGGTCATTGAAGGTTACACGGTCGGTGCTGATCCACTCGGCCGCTTGGGTCGCGGCCACCGATAGCCCATGCGCGCTCGCATTTGAAAGAATGCATTCCGTCGTACTGTCGGGAAATTCGACAGTGAACTGCGAGCTGGGAGGGGGATTGTCTTTGTGAAACTCGGCACTATATACAGATAGCAAATACGTCGCGGAAGGTACGGCGTCACTCAGCCTGATCACCGGATCGGGCACGAGCCGTTTCCCGCCCAACCGGCCGCGCACCCCAGAGATCACCATGCTCTGCCAGGCGCCATTTGCGTTCTGCAAGCGCAGACCTGGCGGAACCGTGACCGTCAGCGTTCCATATCCGGCTACCGGAGTCTTGTTGATGGTCAAATCGATTGCGTCGCCGCTGCTGGAGCCGGTGGCGGTAAAGTGAGCTGCAACCTTTCCCTCGCGCATGGCTTCGTAGAGACTGATCGTCTCGCCCGCCTGGCCAAGGGCTGGGAGCGCGGCCAGAGCCATTAACAGCAGTAGATTCAGGCCCCGAGCCAAATGATGGTGGCGGATCTTGCGGACAACGGTACGCACGTGGTGTTCTCCCTTCAGGAGACCAAATCGAAGATTGCCGAGCGAAGTTCTGCTTAAGTCCCCAGGGGTCCCCCCTGCACCCCTGTGTACCCTGGGGTTAATGCCTTTTGCGACGCCTAATCAGAGTTTCCCTAGCGAAGATTGCCTAGCTCTTCTTGGGCTTGCTTGAAGCGCCCGAACCGCGCCCGCCGAAATTGAATCCCCACGGGCCGCCACCAAAACAGAGCAGCCCAAAAGCCATCGCGGCCAGCGCCAACGGAAACTCGTACCCTCCATTGTCCGTCAGCCCGTGCTTAAAATGCACCTTCCAAATGGCCACGCCCATCTCGATCACGAAGGCGAGCGAGAAGAAGCGCGTAAACAATCCCAGTACGATGGCGATGCCGCCGAAGAATTCCGTCCCCGTGGAAAAATACGCCAGCCAGCGCGGAAGGCCGAGCGAACCCACCATATCCATGTGATGATGAAACCCGCCGAACACCTTGTGATAGCCATGCGCGATCATGATCGCGCCCAGAACGAGCCGCATCACGAGCAGCGCCAAGGGCTGCAGCCGGTTGAGGAAATCCACGGTTACCTCCAGAGGGCAGGTCTCAGGTCTTAGGTCTTAACTCAGTTCTCAGTTCTCAGTTCTCAGTTCTCAGTTCACTCAGTTCTCAGAAAAAGGCTGACCCGCACGAATCGGCGGTCAATAGCGTGGGAGATGCTCCCAACCAACTGAGAGACTCAAGATTAAGAGATTTTCCTGAGACCTGAGACCTGACAACTGAGACCTGGCCTACCAAGTCGAGTAGGCAGTGCCGTCACTGGCAATCTTGTCGGAACCACTGTGGACGCCGATGATGCCATCCGTGTCAGTCTGTTCGAGCGACAAGATGGCGTCGGCCGGCTCCGTCTGCCAGGTATCGGTGCTGCCCGTGATGTCCTTCGGAATTTCGTCCAGGTACTTCGCCGCCTTCAGTTCCTCCAGCGACCCCGGCGCTTTTTTCTTGTCTAGGGTGTACTGGTAGATGGTCTTATTCAGGGTTTCCAGGTTCTGGCGTAGGTTTTGCTCGCGCTCCCGCGTAATGCTGTGGCTGTAAATGGGCATGGCCACGCTCAACAGGATCAGAATGATGCTGATCACCACCATCATCTCGATCAACGTGAATCCGCGATTGCGTCCTGTCGCCCTTCTGCTCATCTCCGGACCTGATTCCGAAACTTGCTTTCTGACCGGGTTCCTTTCCTAGTGCTTCCAACTCGAATAGGCAGTGCCCTCGGTCGAGATCTCATCGGAACCGCTGTGAACACCCCCGATGCCGGGCTGGGTCGGATCAAACGCATCTTGGGAGTCTTCCGGTTCCGTCTGCCAGGTATTGCTGCCGGTGATGTCATCGGGGATGAACTTGATGTATCCGGGCACCAGATCGTCCAACGACATAGGCGCTTTCTTCTTGTCGAGCGAATACTCCTCGATGGCTTTATTGAGCGTCACCAGGTTCTCATGAAGTTTGGCTTCCCTGGCGCGAGTGACCATCTGGTCGTACCTGGGCAACGCGATCGCCAGCAGGATCAGGACCAGGCTGATCACCACCACCATCTCAATCAGCGTGAAACCGCGATTTCGAACCTTGGGACTGCGAACCTTGACTGCGCGCCTTGGAGCTGAATTTCATCTACCAATCCTTGTACTTCGTGCCGTCCAAAGCGAGTTGGTCGGTTTTGCAGTAAACATCGAAAACGTTCTGCCCGCCCCAGGAATCCGAGTCTTTATCATCCTGCATGGAGCGCATTCCCCAATCCTGTTTGGTCATGGGATCAACCGGGAATGCGGCGCATAAATTTCATTTTCTTTCCCGCAACATCCACCCCTTTCACCAGCGTATCGAGATCCGGAGGATAGTTTTCGCTTCCCACCTTGGTCTGGAACGCGCCACGATCGGCAGCGTCTTTGTAGCGATCGATGGCGTCGCGGATCATCCACAGGTCTTCGCGCAGCTCGTGCTCGCGCTGCCGAATAAGGCGTTCTTATAGACCGGAAACGCCATCCCCACCAGGATGACCATGATGGCCGTCGCGACGATCAACTCGATCAGGGTAAACCCGCGTTGTTGGCGCATAAATCGAGTACTCAGTTCCCAGTTTTCGATTCCCGGTTCTCAGTTCAGCCGCCCCGGTTCTCACTGAGAACTGAACGGGAACCGGGAACTGAGAACTGCTCATTGAATCGTAATGGCCGCCTGCGCTCCGCTCAGTCGCGATCGGCTGCATCGCCGGATCCCGTGCTCCGCCCCGAGTGATGGTCAGAGCCGACTGGCCCGCCCCCTTGGCCATGAATGTCAGGGTCACCACCGCACCCTGTCCCGAGACGCCGCCCGCGCCCGGGGGCCGCGTGGCCGTGACTTGCAGGGTGCCGGTCGCGGGATCGTCTCGATGCACTAACGCCACCGCTTGCCCGTCCTGGGAGAGGAATCCGCCGTTCGATACGTTGATCACTTGCACCAGATTCGGATCGTAGTTGAGTTGCACGGGCACGGAGTACACGTTCTGGCCGCCGGAAAGCATGACATTCACCGTGAAGGTCGAGCCCTTGGTCTGGGTCAGTGTGGGCGGATCAAACATGAAGGTTCCCGTGCCAGCGCCAGCTTGAGTTGGCGGAATCTGGTTCGCTGAAGGCTGGGCTTGCGGAATCCCCTGGGGAGTTGCCGGCGACGGCGCGACGTTTCCCGCTGATGAAGCCGGCGTCGGCGGCGCTGTCCTGACACTGGTCCGCCGCAGCGACAGCGCATTGGCCGTACCCACGTCGAGCATGTCCGAACCGCTATGCGAAACGTCAAGTCCGCGGACGATGTGCGGAATCAGGATGAACACGATTTCGTTCTAGAGTGGTCCGAGGTATCCTGCGAAAAGAAATATCTCAGGATCGGGATCGAGGACAGGCCCGGGAGCCCGCTCAGAGCCTTCGTCCTCGTGGTCCTCCATCATGCCGCCCAGCAAGCTGACTTCGCCATCCTTCAGGCGGATTTCATGCTCGATTTTGCGCTGCCCGATCACCGGCTGGCTGATACCGCCAATGCTCACGTAGGAGGTCACGTCCGAGACGTCCATCGTCATCTTCAGCGAAACTTCCCGTCCCGCATGCACCCGCGGCGTAATGTCGATGTTCACGCCCACGTCGAGGTATTGAAATTGAGTGTTGACCAGCGGGTTGATGCCGACTCCGCCAATTCCCGGCTGGAACGATCCCGTGGCCACCGGCACGCGATCGCCGATCTTCAACGTAGCCTTCTGCCCGTCCAAGGCGCGGATCTGCGGATTCTGGATGACCTTGGTGTTGGTGTAGGTCACCAATGCCGTCGCCGTAGCCTGCGGAATCGTCACCTGGAAGTCGGTGGCATTCAGGTTGGTGAAGGTATTCAGGTTGATGCCGCCCGACGATGTCGTAGGAGTGGTGGTCGTGCCGTTTGCAGTGGTGGTCGGAGTAACGGTGTTGATATTCGGCTGCAGCTGACACCGAAACGCTGGTCGGAGGGTTGATCCCAAGCGTGTGCGCCTTATCGCGGCTAACCTGCATGACTGCCACTTCGATCAGCACTTCCGGCTTCGCCTTGTCGAGATCGTCCACCAGTTTCTGCGCCAAGCGCCATCTGGTCCGGCGTGCCCCGCACCACGATCGCTCCCTGCGAGGGCAATTGCTGAATGCGGCTGACTTCCAGGATGGTGCGCATGGCGTTCACGATGTCCTGCAATTCGGTAGGCTGGGAAAGATTCGAAAGATAAAAAGTTTTGATGACGTTCTGTTCCAGCTCTTTCCGCTTTGCAGGATTGTCTTGCGCGACAAAAATCGTGTTCGGCGTCACCGGACGCCAAAAGGTTTTGGTCTCGAACGAAATGATCTCCAGCGCATCTTCCAGGGTCACGCCGTTGAGTTCGATGTGCACCTGGCGCGACGTGTAATCGGGGTCGAAAAGCACGTTGATGCCCGGCCAGTTTGCCGACCGTCTCGTAGATCACGTTGGATTTCTCGGTGACCTTGAGCGTGATGGGCACGTTCGAGATCGCGGCCAGTTCCACCGGGCCCTGCGCCGATTCCAGCCGTCTGCGCAACCCGGTCGGCGCCACCGCCTGCGGCTGCGGGTTCTGCGCCTCCCGGATCATCTGCTGCGTACGCTTCAGCTCCTGCTGCGCGATGAACGAAGAAGGATCGATCTCCAGCCCCTTCTGGAATTCCGCCAGCGCCTCGTCGAGCTTGCCGGCGTCGCGCAAAATCTGCCCGCGATGCACGTGCGACGACGCCGCCAGGAAGCGGCGTCCGCTCGTAGGCGGTTCGATATCTCAGGTCTTTTGGCTTCAGGTTATAGGCCTGCTTGAAATAGTCGAAGGCCTGTTCGTAGTTCTGCCGCGCCTCGGCGTCGGCGCCCTTCTCATAGAGCCGCTTTGGCAGAATCGACCTTGCAAAAACAGGAGGCCTCAAACAGAGCAGCAGCAGAACAAAAAGAGTTGAAAGATCAGACGTCTCATCAAGCAGTCCTCACAAAAATTTTCTCTTGCCGGCAGGCGCACTGGCCATAGTACGGCGTTATGCCTGAGCCGCCTACCCGAAGAAAGCACCGGCCGGGCATCCACGAGCCGTCACCCGCAAAAAAGTACCGGAAAATCGGATTATAGCATCGCCTCAACTTGTACCCGAAGTGATTGGTGCGTCGGTGGTTACACTCGTGAGTACGTGTACTGCAGGTGCGATCGCAGGTCTCAGGTGTCAGGCTCCAGGAAAGGCACAACACGATGCCTTCGGAAGTTGGATGCGCGCAAGTTTTTCCTGAAACCTGTAAGACCTGCGACCTGAGACCTGACACCTTCCTTCCCGCTTCGTGGTACTTTCTTTTCAACGATGGTTCTCAACCATGGCCAAGCAGACTACCCACCAAACCCAGCCCAATCGGGAGAAGAATCCGCGCCGCCAGCCCACCGCCTCGGGGGAGAAGGATGCCGCTGTAAACAGGAACGCCAGTCACAACTACTTCTTGCTCGAAAAATTCGAGGCGGGAGTGGTTCTCACCGGAACCGAGGTGAAGTCGGTTCGCACCGGCAAGACCAATCTCAAAGACGCCTACGGCCTGATCAAGGACGGCGAACTCTGGCTCCTCAACTGCCACATCAGTCCCTATGAGCACGGCAACTACGCCAATCACGCCGCCCGCCGCACCCGCAAACTTCTGCTGCACAAAGAAGAAATTCGCAAGCTCATCGGCAAGACCCAGCAGAAGGGACTAACCCTGATCCCCACCCGCATGTATTTCAAGAATGGCAAAATCAAACTGGAACTAGCCCTGGCCAAAGGCAAACAGCTGTGGGATAAGCGAGAAACCGAACGCCGCCGCACCGCCGACAAGGAAGCCCGGGAAGCCATCTCCAGGGGAAGAAAAACGTAAGAGGAGCCTGATGTACAGCGGCGGTTGGGCCCACCTCTCCGGCGAAATGTCATCCTGAGCGGAGTAGCCGCTTCGCGAAGCGAAGCAGCTACGCAGTCGAAGGACCCCTACACATCCGACAGATTTTCCCTGCTGAGTTGCAAGTTCCCCCTTCCTACCGTGGATACTGAGGACAGTCCATCATGAATACAAACCTCTCTTCCTCCGTTCCGTCTCAACTGGAAACCGATTGCCTGGTCGTAGTCGTCCTTGATAGGGGCGAAAACGATAGTAGCGAAGACCGAGGCGAAAAAGATAAGCCGGCGCCATCGGTCGAATGCTCCGACGCTGCCGTGCGCGAAGCCGCCAAAGACGTGATTT
Source organism: uncultured Acidobacteriaceae bacterium (assembly GCA_963794365.1). Taxonomy (GTDB): domain Bacteria; phylum Acidobacteriota; class Terriglobia; order Terriglobales; family Acidobacteriaceae; genus Acidiflorens. The sequence continues at coordinate 104,728 of CAWCDV010000027.1, read as the reverse complement.
CGAGCGGCGAAGTCACCGGCAAGGCATTCGAAACCACACTGCTGCATCGCCCTGCAGGATTGAAAGCCAAACGCCTGCTCCTCGTCGGCGGCGGCAAGGCCAAGAATTTTTCAGCCGCGGAATTGCGCAAGCTCGCCGGCGCCGCCGTGCGCACCCTGAAAAGCAAAAGTATCCACAGCTTTGCCTTTGCTCTCCCTGCAGACGGCACCGCTGCGGGATCTGCGGAGTCTCTGCGAAGCTCTCTGCCAATGACGCAGTGCGCGCGATCGTCGAAGGCGCCTTCATCGGCAACTTCGATCCCGGCTACTACAAGAGCGATCGCAAGGATAAGGACCGAGACCAGAAAATCGACGCCGTCACCATCGTCGTGCCAAGCAACGTGCCAGCAACTGCAAGGCGATGCAAAGGCTCTGGAAAGCGCCCTGCAAGCCGGACGCATCGTCGCCGAGTCGCAGAACTTCACTCGCGACCTGGTCAACGAACCCTCCAACCGCATGACGCCCACCATAATGGCCGAGCGCGCCAAGAAGATGGCGGCGGAAGTCGGCCTGAAGTGCGAGACTCTACGGCGCCGACAAGATCAAAGAACTAAAGATGGGAGCATTCTGGGGAGTGGCCCAGGGATCCGACGAACCTCCCGCGCTGATCGTCCTGCGCTACGAACCTGCGGGCGCGGCCGACAAAGTTCATCTAGGTTTGGTAGGCAAAGGAGTCACCTTCGACACCGGAGGCATCTCCATCAAACCCGCCGACGGCATGGAGAAAATGAAGTACGACATGGCCGGCGCCGCCACCATGATCGGCGTCATGCGCGCGATCGCGCTGCTCAAGCCGAAAGTGAAAGTCACCGCGATTATCTGCGCTACCGAAAACATGCCTTCCGGCAAGGCGCAAAAGCCCGGAGACGTGCAGATCGCCATGTCCGGCAAGTCGATAGAAATTATCAACACCGACGCCGAAGGACGCCTAATCCTCGCCGACGGCCTCTGCTACGCCCGCCAACTCGGCTGCACGCATTTGGTCGATGCCGCCACCCTGACGGGCGCGGTAGTCGTGGCCCTCGGCTATGTGAACGCCGGCATCTTCGCCAGCGACGACCAGATGTACGAGCGCTTCGCGAACGCCAACCAACAAGCGGGCGAGAAAATGTGGCGCCTTCCGCTCGATGACGAATACAAAGAAATCATCAAATCGAACATCGCCGATATGGTCAATGCCGGAAGCCGCTGGGGCGGCGCCATCTTCGCCGCCATGTTCCTCAAAGAATTTGCCGAAGACACACCCTGGATCCACCTCGACATCGCCGGCACCGCCTGGATGGAAGAGAACAAACCGTGGATCGCCAAAGGCCCGTCGGGAATCGCCCTGCGCAGCCTGGTGGAGTTTGTGAAGAGCTACGCGGCGTGACCGGTGGGACTGGTTCCGAAACGCTGGTCCTGAGCGCAGCCGAAAACCGGGCCGCTCCGGGCCGGCGACGCGCGCTTTTCGCGGGCAAGGATCCCGCGTCCTCAGTGATATCATTCCCGCGATTTCCGTTCTGCGCTTTGAAGTTTTGTCTTTTATGGGGGATTCGTATTGCTACGGGTTGTGTTCGGATTAGCCGACCATCACCCGCGAAATGACAGTCAGAGAAGAAACTTGAGACGAACACCGCGGGCCGGGTGATTAACCGTTCTGCTAAGATTACGCCCTCATGGCCATGAGTCCAAGAGGACGAGCAGGGTGCTGCCTTGCTGCCATCGTTGTTGTTCTAGCTCTTTACTCGTATCCTTTCCTTAGGACCAGAGCAGAATTGGGATCAACTGTTTTGCCCCCCATCCTCGCCCCCGATCTCAGCTTGTATCTGAATTTGAGTAATGTCGAAACAATCGGCGGGGCCAGGTCCTGAATCCGTATTATCACGTCCCGTTGCCGAGTAATGGCACGGGATTGCTCAGGTTCGACTTCGCAGCCAAACTATTCGGTCGCTTCAGCAGACTACTGGACGGCCACACGTGGTTTGCCCTGTTGATCTGGAATCTCTTCTGGTGGGGCCTGCTCTGCGTTGTGGTCCTGTGGGTGCTCGAACGTTTCTTGCCAGCAACGCCGCCGGGCATTCTGGTTGTGGGCTTGGGACTTATGATGCTTTTTAACTTCGGAGTATTGAAGACCCTGGTCATAGCGTGGCTTCACCTGCCCTCACTTTCCGGTTTTCAGTTCCTAGGTCTCCCGTTCATGCGCTGCTTCATTCCCGTAATTCCGATGACCTGCTTATTGGCATATCTGGGGCTGCAGATGGAAGCGCTGCGCCGGCGAAATCTTATCCCATGGGTGGCCATGGGAGCGCTGCAATTGCTGGCCTTGGCCATCTTCCCCTATGCCACTCTGATGATGGCCGGAACGACAGCGATCGGTGTTTTATGGCAGACCCTTGCACGTGTCCAGCGCGATGAACTGCAGGTTCCGATCTTGTATGGCATTGGTTGTGCAGTCTTGGACGGTGCATTTCTCCTGCGAGGGTCGCTGGACCTTTACGGAAAGCACTCGTCCATGATTCATTTCCAGCCAAACCTGCTGCCGCATCTGATCGGCGGAGCTTGGCTCCTATTGGTTATTCTGACAGTAGCTACTGGTCGCACCAAAGCACTCCCTCCGACAGTCAAGGGGGTGCTGGTAGGGCTGGCGGCGACTAACGCCGTGCTCATGCTAGGCGATGTTGTCGTCTCCCCCACGAAGATCCTGTTATCGCACCACGCGGCCTACTTCCTGCACACGACAGTGGCAATCCTCATAACATTCCTGGCGGCGGCGGCATGGGCCTCCAGACAGCGTAAGTTCAGGGCGGCAGGTGGCGCTCTTTGGTGTGTCGCGGCGATCGTTTTGCTAAACGGACTATTACTGACCTCAGGAACTTATAGAGATTTTCTGCCAAGTAACCGTGAGATGGTGGAACTCTCGCGCCTGCAACGCGCGTGGAACCTGAAAGAGGGCGATCTAGTGATCGCGCGTTCACAGAGCGCGGACGATCTGTGCGGTTGGACAGTTTTGCTGTCAAAGCTCAGGTGCTTTATTGTACTGATGCACCGATGATGCTCACATCGCAGCAAATCCGAGACATCCACCGCTTTCGTCAAGCTCTTTATCTTTACTTGAGCGGTAAAGACAGCGTCTTTCTGGAACGAGCGCTCAGTGGCCCGGAATCTTCATCACTGATGTACAAGCTAGGTTATTGGACTGAGGCAATGGCACTTTCAGCCGAAGACCGAATGGAAGGAGTTCATGCCGTTCGAGCCGACTTGATTCCATTGCTAGAACAATTCGAGAGGCATGACTTCGCCGTAAACCGCTTTTTTCAGGAATTTCGAAGGATCGTTGTCATCGATAGCGCACGGCATCGCACCTTCGATGACGAGAGACTTGCTTCATTTCTGAAGCTGGAAGAGCAGCAAAACAGTGACGACTTGGTGTTGACTACGTGTGTGCCCAAATAGTCCCCAATCCATCATGGCACCTCCCGCCTGGTCACTTCGTGCTTTATCCCTCTCCTGAATCACGATACTTAGTCTGGGCTTTTGTCGTCACTGGCGTAATCTTCGTCTGTGCCATACAGCGCCCAATTCTGGCCTCAGACTCCAACCTGCGGCCATAGGCATGTCCGAGGCTGGCCCCCCGCATCCCAGTGCGAAATGGCCGACGCATCAAAACTCTCGCAATCTCGTCCGTCACCGGTACTTTGGGTCGAAGAATGGCGGCATCGTTCCTCGCCTTGCCGTCATCACCAACTCCGCTGTCAAAGATCCCGCCCGTGTTCACTCCGAACAGGCGGTGCCTGATCTCGCTTTCCTTCAGGAAGATGCGCCGCAGCAGGGCACCTCCTCTCTGCTTGAGTGTGGGCTGAAAGGTCGTCGTCCGCTGAAAGCGGACATCGTCGAAGCCGCAAATATCCAGCAGCGACTCCAGGTTTGAGCCGCAGAATCCGTACTCATGGGCGAGCGTGACGTACAGGCTGGAGTTCGCGCACGGTCCTTCCATGTTGGGGTGCGCAGCATCAACACGCCGCCCGGCTTCAGCGCCCGGTAGAGCGCGTCCACCACCCACAACAACGAGTACTTCGGTATGTGCTCGATCACATGCGAGAGGTGGATGAAGTCGTACTGCCCCGCTCGATCTGACAGGAAGTCACCAATATTGTCCTCGATCTCATAGAGCTGAATGGGTCGCTCGCTCCATGTTCGAATGTAGTCTTTGTGTGCGATTCCGAAGTCGGCGCCAGAGAGTTCCCGGTACCCCAGCTTCAGGCAGGCCGCCAGAAACCAACCGCGTCCGAATCCGATGTCGAGGATGGCCGCGTTCTTGTCTTGCGGCAGCAGGTCCCGCAGTTCGTGTACCGCCTGCAGCACCTGGGACTGCTTCTCCATCTCGGCCCACGAGACCGGCGGCTGGGAAGCAGCGTGCCGCAAAGCCATTCGCCGATATACTTCCTTCACAAACGCGTGCGGTTCCATAGGGGGAGATTCTATCCTTCTCGAGATGCTCGGAGCAGGATTTCCAACTCATTTCCGGGTGCGGATGGTTCATCCCCACAACCTGTGTTCGGGTAAAGCCGGCAAGAAATCTGCATCCCGCCCACTTCGGCAAGGCCGAGAACCTGTGCTCGCGAGTCTCCTCCTACCAACCTGGATCCACCTCGACATCGCCGGCACCGCCTGGATGGAAGAAAACAAACCGTGGATCGCCAAAGGCCCGTCGGGAATCGCGCTACGCAGTCTGGTGGAGTTTGTGAAAGGATGGAGCGCTTAAAGAACCAACTCAGCCGCGCGGCGGGCACACAATCGGAATCACCTCTCTCCGGTTCCTCCGATAGACACGGAAATCGCTCTTCATCGACTGTGATCACGGGCAAATCGTCATACAGTTCGCTCATGCGAATGAGGCACAAGTCAGCAAGATCGGGCGTGCGGTCCCGATAACGGTCGGCCAGCGCCTGAACCGGCTCAATGTTTTCTGCCAGATCAAATGCAATCCTGAGAAATCCGTCCTGAACAGCGCCAGCACCCACTCGCGTGACCCTACCTGAAACGCGGCCTCGCTCAACACCGACTCACAGGTAAGCAAAGGCTCGGAAACTGTGCGGGCAATCTCCAACGCCCAATCGTGATGCCGATCATCACGATTGAGAAAAGCCACAATCAATCCAGTGTCCGCGATGGCTTTCATTTTCTTGAAAATCCTTTACGCGATGAAAGATCGGCCGGTCCACTGATCGAACCGCATGACGCATGAAGGGCTTGTCGGCGGTTTCCTGTTTGGCACGCTCCAGTTCTTCACGAACCAACCGACCTACAGGAACGCCTGTCTTACGGGCGGTGGTCTTAAGCCAATCGGCGAGTTCCTCTGTAAAACGAATTGTAATTGTATCACCCATGAGCATCATTGTAACACATTTCTGTACACCTGTTTTACATTACACTAAACACAGCAGCCATGGATCTTCCCGACAAAATCCGCACCCTGCCCACCTCCCCCGGCGTCTACCTCTACAAAAACGCCGAGGGCGAAGTCATCTACGTCGGCAAGGCCAAGAACCTGCGCTCGCGCGTCTCTTCCTACTTTCACGAAGGCCGATGGGAAGACGCCAAAACCGGCACGCTGGTCCGCGAGGCCGTCGACGTCGACTACATCGTCGTCGCCAATAACAAAGAAGCGCTGGCGCTCGAGAACCACCTCATCAAGCAGAAGAAGCCGCGCTTCAACATCCTGCTGCGCGACGACAAGACTTACCCTTACGTGAAGCTCACGCTGGCCGAGCGCTTCCCGCGCGTCTACGTCACGCGCCGCCTGCGCAAAGACGGCAGCGCCTACTACGGCCCGTACTTCCCTGCCAATCTCGCCTATCGCATCGTGGACCTGATTCACCGCCACTTCCTGGTTCCGTCCTGCAAAGTGGATTTGACGCGCTACCATCCGCGTCCCTGCCTTGCAGTACTACATCAAGCGCTGCCTCGGTCCGTGCGTGAAGGAACTCACCACGCCCGAGATTTACAGCGAAGCCGTGCGCGACGTGAAGCTCTTTCTCGAAGGCCGCCAAACCGACCTGGTCAAATCGCTGCGCGAGCGCATGGCGGAAGCCGCCGAAGCCGCAGGAGTTCGAGCGCGCCGCCCGCTATCGCGACCTGATCTCCACCGTCGAGCAGTTGCAGGAGAAGCAGCGCATCGCCGCCGCCGAAGGCGACGATGCCGACGTCTTCGGCTATCACTACGAAAATCAGATGCTGGCCGTGAACCTGTTCCACATGCGCGGAGGCAGAGTCCTCGATCGCCGCGAATTCTTCTGGGAAGACCTGCCCGAGTTCGCGTCACAGTGAACAATGGAGAGACGGGCGTCCCCGCCGTCCGGCGAGCAAAGCTCGCCAGCCGACTTCCTTCCACCCCGCCGACTTCTTCTCCGCCCTGGTCAAGCAGCTCTATCTGGCGCAGCCCTACGTCCCGCGCAACATCTACGTCCCCGTCGACTTCGAAGACCGCGAAGAACTGGAAGACGTTCTCAGCGAACAACTCGCCGGACGAGAGCGGCCGCGCCACGCGCGTCCACATCACCGTTCCGCAGCGCGGCGACAAGCGCGAACTCATCGATCTCGCCGGCAACAACGCCAAGCAGTCCTACGACCAGCGCTTCCGCGTGATGAAGCCCAATGCGCGCGCCATTCAGGAAGCCCTCCAAGACGCGCTCGCCCTCCCCGAACTGCCCAAGCGCATCGAGTGCTTCGACATCTCGCACATTCAGGGAGCGGAAACCGTAGCCTCGATGGTCGTTTGGGAAGACGGCAAGATGAAAAAATCCGACTACCGCAAATTCATCATCAAGACCGTCGAAGGCGTGGACGATTTCGCCTCCATGCGCGAGGTAGTCACGCGCCGTTACAAGCGCCTGCAGGAAGAAAAAAAGCCGATGCCCAGCCTGGTGCTGATCGATGGCGGCCTCGGACAACTCCACGCCGCCGCCCAGGCTCTGGAAGCGCTGGAAATCATCAACCAGCCGCTCGCCGCCATCGCCAAGCGCGAAGAAATCATCTACGTCTACGGACAGGAAGACGACCCCGTCGTTCTCGACCATCATTCTCCCGTGCTCCACCTGGTGCAGATGATCCGCGACGAAGCCCACCGCTTCGCCGTAACCTTCCACCGCAAGCGCCGCCAGATCCGCGACCGCGCCACCGAATTACGAGAAATCCCCGGCGTCGGCGAATCCACCACCCGCCGTCTGCTCGAACATTTCGGCAGCCTGCAAGCCGTGAAACAAGCCGATGTCGCGGCCCTGTCGGCGGTCGTAACCAAATCGCAGGCCGAAGCAATCCTCGAACATTTTCGGAAGGCAGGCACCGTGACCGCGTGATGATTCAAACGGTGGAGAGACGGGCGTCCTCGCCGTCCAAGCGGGATCTTGTCGGTGTGGAAGCGGGGCTTTGCCCCGCTTGAACGGGGCGAAGCCCTGTCCCCACACGGAAACGCGTGTGTCCCTCCGTTTTTTTGAAGCTTGGGATTTGCACAGGGACAGGCGGCGGCTGTCGGCGTACAATTTTCACCGTAGCTCGTGTTCACAATCGAGCGGGAGGCCTCCATGCCCGTGTACGACTACGTCTGCAACGATTGTCACAAAACCTTCGAATTAATTCTCAGCCTGAAAGAACACGAAGTGGACGCGAAATGCCCCAAGTGCGGCAGCAAGAACGTGGAGCAGGAAGCAACCGCGTTCTACGCCGTGACCGGGAAGAAGAGTTAGGCTAAGAGTCAGGCTGGAAATAACCAATCGGCGCCGCGTGGCGAAGCCGAGTGGTTTTGTGCGCCCCGCGGATTCGCCCGCCTGGGATTTTGTCGACTCCAGAGCTGATCTTTTGCACAGGATGCACTGATGATCCCCATCACCCACCCTTTTCGCAAAATACGCGAAAAGGATGGGGCACTCGCCGCTCGCAGCAGGACCTGCTTTCAGCGCACCGAGGCTGTCGTGAGACGCTTGGGGCCGGCTTCCAGGACGTGCTCGGGGCACTCGCCCATCATCAGCTTGAAGTTCTCGATGAAGCGCGCGGCCAGCGCGTCGTACTTGTTGTAATACTCTCGCGGCTGGGCCAGGTGTTGGCCGGATCCAGGATTTCCGACGGCACGCCTTCGCACGTCCTCGGCACGTCGAAGCCGAAGACCGGGTCCTTCTGATACGCCACCTTGAGCAGTTTGCCGCTGAGCGCGGCGTTCAGCAGCGCGCGGGTGTGGCGGATGCTGATGCGCTTGCCCACGCCGAACGGCCCGCCCGTCCAGCCGGTATTCACCAGCCACACGTGCGCGCCGTGCTTTTGCGATCTTCTTCTTCAGCAGCTCGGCGTAGGCGTAGGGGTGATGCACCATGAACGGCCCGCCGAAGCAGGTGCTGAAGGTGATTTGCGGCTCGATGCCCAGGCCGATTTCCGTGCCCGCAATCTTGCTGGTGTAGCCGGAAATGAAATGGTAGATGGCCTGATCGGGGGTGAGCGTGGAGATGGGCGGCATCACGCCGGAGGCATCGCAGGTGAGGAAAATGACGTTCTGCGGATGGCCGGCGCGCTTTTCCGGCAGATGGTTGTCGATGTATTCGAGCGGATAAGCGGCGCGCGTGTTCTCCGTGATCTTGTCGTCGTTCAAATCGATGCGGCGCGAGACGGGATCGAAGGCCACGTTTTCCAGGATCGGTCCCGAAGCGGCCGGGTGCACGGCATAGATCTGCGGCTCGGCCTCGGCCGAAAGGCGGATCACCTTGGCGTAGCAGCCGTCTTCGAAATTGAAGACGCCGTTGTCGCTCCAGCCGTGCTCGTCGTCGCCGATCAGGTGGCGCTTGGGGTCGGCGGAAAGCGTGGTCTTGCCGGTGCCGGAGAGCCCGAAGAAAATGGCCACGTCGCCGTCGTTGCCGACGTTGGCGGAGCAGTGCATGGACAGCACGCCTTCCAGCGGCAGCAGGAAATTGAGCACGGTAAAGATGGTCTTCTTGATTTCGCCGGCGTAGTTGGAGCCGCCGATGATGGCCAGGCGCTCCCGGAAATTGAGGATGATGAACGTTTCGGTGCGCGTGCCGTCCACCATGGGCGAGGCCTGAAACGCGGGCGCGGCGATCACGGTGAATTCCGGCACGTGCTTCTTGAGCGCGTCTTGACCCCGGACCTTCAGGAACATGGTGCGCGCAAACAGGCTGTGCCACGCCTTCTGCGTGATGATGCGGATGGGCAGGCAGTACTCCGGGTCGGCGCCGGCGAAGCAGTCCTGCACGAAAACGTCGCGGCCCTGCAAGTAGCCCTGCAGGCGCGCCAGCAGCGCGCTGAAGTTCTCGCTGGTGAAGGGGCGGTTGTACTGGCCCCACCAGACTCGCTCCTCGGTGGATTGCTCGCGTACCACGAACTTGTCGGCCGCGGCGCGCGCCGTGTGCTTGCCGGTGTTCACCACCAGTGGTCCGAGGTGCGAGAGCGCGCCCTCGGAGCGGAAAATGCTCTCCTCATAAAGCGCCGGCGTCGGCAGATTCCAGTAGGCGCGCCGCAGATTGACCAGTCCGTGGTTCGCGAGGCCGTAGGCACTGGCCAGTTTCCCGCTTCTTTTACAGCGGGAGATTGCACGTCGAGGTAAATGTTCATTGCCAGTCCCTCACCAGTTTGCGGTCGCCGAGGTAGAGTTCGTTGGCGGAGTTCGGATCGAGCGCCCACTTGATGCGATCCAGGCCCTCGGTGATATCCCTGATGGTGCCGCAGTAACTCAGCCGCAGATGGCCCTCGAAGCCGAATTCCTTGCCCGGCACGGTGACCACGCGCACCTTCTCCAGCAGGAAATTGGAGAGCTTCTGCGAATCCTTCATGTATGCGCTGAAATCCGGGAAGCAGTAGAAGGTGCCTTCCGGCTTGTGAACTTTGACGCCGTCGAAAGCGTGCAAGCGGTCCATCATCACGTTGCGATTGTTCTCCAGCGTCATGCGCAGGCTTCCACCGACGATTGCACGCCGTTCAGCGCGCCCACCGCCGCCCACTGCGATGGGGCAGCAGGCCCGGAGGTCTGCTGCGACTGGATGTTCGCCATGGCCTCGATCAGCGGCTCATTCGCGATCGCCCAACCGATGCGGAATCCGGTCATGGCATACATCTTCGATACGCCGTTGATCACCACCACCTTCGATTGTTCGAGCGGCACCTTCATGAAGTCGTAGCAGATGGGCGCGTTCTTGCCGTCGAACACCAGCCGGTTGTAGATGTCGTCCATGATGAGATAAATGCCCCGCTTCTCGCAAAACTCGACCATCTCCTGGACGAAATCCCTGGAGTACATGGCGCCGGACGGGTTATTGGGGCTGTTCAGAATGATGGCCTTGGTGTAGGAACCGCACGCGTCAGCCATTTCTTTGACGGTGGGGAAAAATGTTCCGTCCTCGGCGGTGACGGGCACGGGAACACCGCCCGCAAGCTTCACCATCTCCGGATAGCTCACCCAGTAGGGAGCCGGGAAAATCACTTCTTCCTTCGGATCGAGGATGGCGTGCAGCAGCACCATCAGCGACTGCTTGGCGCCGCCCGAAGCGATCACGTTGTCGGCCGACACAATCTTGTTGTAGTGCTCTTCGGTATAGCGAATGATGGCTTTCTTCAGTGCGGGAATGCCGTCGGGCGCCGTGTACCGGATTTCTCCGGTATTCAGCAGCGCCGCGCAGTTGATCACTGCATCAATGGGGGGTTTGCTCTTTGGTTCGCCGCCTCCCAGGTGAATGATGGGCTCTCCCTTTTCGCGGAGCAGAGCCGCAGTTTCATTCAGCTTGAGAGTCGCCGACTCCCGGATGGACCGGGCAAGCTGGCTAAGACTCATGACGATGATTTCCTTCCTCGCGAATATTAGATTAAAGACTTCTCACTTTATCGTGCCTGTCATCACATCCTTGCGTGAACCCCGTAGCATACGCTGAACTCTCTCAGCCGGGCGCCTGGACTGGACCAGAAAGTATATCTCGAAAAACTTCTCCCAGCAGCCCGCGTTGAAGTGGCCTTGCCGGCTTGCTCCTTGACGATTTGAAAACGGTCGTTCGGGATGATATTCTTCCGCGTCCGTACTTGGGCCATTTCCGTCCGGTCCAAAATCAACAGGAGGCAAGATGAGAAAAGCTCTATGGGCCACGCTGCTTGTCGTGACGCTATTAACCGCGCTCCCCGCCCTTGCGCAGAGTCCGAACTATGATTACGGACCGGTGTGGCGCGTTACCTACTACGAACTCAAGCCGGGTCAGAGTGAGGCGTTCTGGAAAGATTTTCGCGAGAACGTCAAGCCTGTCTATGAAATGTTGAAGAAGGAAGGCCTGATCAGCGACTACAAAGTCTGGACCAACGTAACCAGCGATGGCCCGCACGACTGGGATATCGCGGTCGGCTCCATGGTTCCGAACTGGGCGACCATCGATCAGCTCGACGCCAAAGCCGCAACCCTCGTCGCCAAGCATTATGGATCGCGAGAGGCCATGATCGAAGCTGGGAAAAAACGCAACGAGATACGCACAGTGGTAGCGAGTAAGCTGGCACGCGAAGTGATGCCGAAATAGTAGTTGAGTCAGAGGCTGCTCCAGGACGGCGCAAAGGGCCCGGGGCGAAGCGAGGGATCTGCATTTTGCGGCGGACTGCAGATCCCTCGCTTCGCTCGGGATGACAATTCATAGAACTGCCCAGCAGGCTGCGGAAAAACTCGGGGGTTGACTTTGCTTTGAAGGGGCGCGGCTTCAGCCGCGCCGTAAGTCTCGCAAAATCAATGGCGGCTTTAGCCGCCGACGCGCCGCCAAGCCATAAAGATGACTTTTTCCGCAGCCTGCTAGCGCCCATCCCTAAGCTTCGTCGCCAGGAACGACTTCACCACGATCTGGTTGGGTTGCATGCCGACGGGGATGATGGTCAGCAAGGAATATTCCGAGGGCTCAAATTTCTTTTTTGGCTGCGTTTCTGAATTACGGCGAGGTCTCCGGAACCGGAGTCGACGACCAGCAGATAGTTCTGATTTTGCGAAAGCGCCAGCGCGTCAGGATGCGTCCCTACGGGGAGATACGCGATTATCTTGCCTAAGTCGATGTCGTAGACCGCGATGTTATTCGATCCGAAGTTGGAGATATATAGGCGCGAGTTATCGAGCGAAACTACGCCGCGCGTAGGCTGCGCGCCGACGAGATAGCTGCCCGAAACTTCGTTGGGCGTGGTCTCGATGATGGAGATGCTGCCGGCGTCGAAGTTGAAGGCGACCAGTTCTCCGCCGTCCGGTTTCAGTGCCAGACTCACCGGAGATTTCCCAACATCGAGGAGCGCCAGCAGTTTGTCGTTCTTGATATCGATGCTCGCCACCTGCCCCGATCCGGAACAGGAAACGAACGCCTTGCTGGAATCGGGCAGAATGGCGATGTCCTCGGGATGAATGCAGATGTTGATGGCGGAGCGCACGGCGAGGCGGGCGGTGTCGATGATGGAGACAGTGTTGTCGGCGCGATTGCTAACGACCACGGTGGATCCGTCGGGCGAAACGCGGGCCAGGCCGGGACTTCCGCCGACGCGGAGCGTGGCGGCTACGGTGCGATGGTCGAGATCGAGGACCGAAACATTGGCGGAACCGGAATTGGCGACGTAAGCGCGGTGGCCGTCGGGAGAAACATCGATGAAGAAGGGACGGCCGTGGACGCCGACAGTGGCAACGACTTTATTCTGCTCCGCATCAATCACGCTGACGTTCGAGGAGCCGGCTGTTGACAACGTAAACTTCATTCCGCTTCGGATTGGCGGCGACTCCGGTGGGCTCGGTGCCCACTTGCAGCGTTCGCACCGGGCGAAAGCTGCGCAGGTCGATGACGGTAACCGTGTTGCTCTTACCATTAGTGATGTAGGCGTACTCGCGGTAGAGCGGACCGTAGGCCGGGCAGAGTGCGCTCGTGGAAGTAGTACCATCCGGCGGCGAGGACGAGCGGGACGACGACGGCGAGTAGCAGGAATTTTCTCAAGAACGAGTTGGCCTCGCTGACGGCAAGAGATTATCAGAGAGAGGGTGTCAGTAGATTTGGAAGTAATTTCGACGGATCTCGATTGCACGGCTTGCCATCTTTCGTTGCGGAGGGAACTTCCACTTGAAACGCCTCGAGCCTGATCGAGCCCCGGAGAAGCTCTTGAGACTGTTATTCTCGGTGTTCCGTCGGCGTAAAATGAGGTCAGACCCAGACCATCAGTCTCGCTTTACGACCTCTTCGTAACTGGGGTCGAGCCTGATGGATGCGCGCGGCGGCTCACACTATCATCGCAGTGGTACACCTTTCCGTCTCGGAGAGTACGTGATCGTTTGGCAGATGCAGAAGGCGGGCGGAACAAAACCGGAGCAGTGCGACGCGTGACGAGAAGGCGTGCGCTCGAGGACTAGTCTCCGGTTGACTGCGTTTCGGCATGGACTCGGTTCGGGTTGGAATTTCGTCCCAGCACCGCCGCGATCTGCCTCACCTGCGCCATCAGCGCGTCGAACTGGTCGGGGAAAGCGACTGCATGCCATCGGAAAGCGCGCGGTCGGGATCGTGGTGGACTTCGACGATCAGGCCGTCGGCTCCGACGGCGACGGCGGCGCGGGAGAGCGGAGTTACTTTGTTGCGCTTGCCGGTGCCGTGGCTCGGATCCACGATGATCGGCAGATGACTTAGGCGCTGGACGGCGGGCACGATACTTAGATCGAGTGTGTTGCGGGTGTGATCGGCGAAGGTGCGCACTCCGCGCTCGCACAGGACTATGTTGTAATTGCCCTCGCTCATGATGTACTCGGCGGCCATGAGAAATTCTTCGAGCGTGGCCGAGAGGCCGCGCTTCAGCAGGACGGGCTTGCGGGCGCGTCCGGCGCGCTTGAGCAGAGAGAAGTTCTGCATGTTGCGGGCGCCGATCTGGATGACGTCGGCGTACTGGTCGACCAGGTCGAGCGATTCGTAATCGACGGCTTCGGTGACGATGAGCAGGCCGAAGCGGTCGCGAATCTCGGCCATGATCTTCAGACCTTCTTCGCCCAGTCCCTGGAAAGAATAAGGAGAGGTGCGGGGCTTGTAGGCGCCGCCGCGGAAGAACTGGGCTCCGGCACGGGCGACGCGCTCGGCGATTTTGAACGCCTGGTCGCGAGTCTCGATGCCGCACGGGCCGGCGATGATGGCGAGGTCGGGGCCTCCGATGGTGGCGCGCGAATTGGGAAACTTGATGACGGTGTTGTCGGGCTTGGTGTCGCGGCTGACCAGTTTGTAGGGCTTCGAGACGCGGATGACTTCCTGCACTCCGGGCATTTCTTCCAGCGTGCCGGATTCGACTTCGCCCTTGTTGCCGGTGATGCCGATGGCAGTGCGCTGCGCGCCGGGCATGGAGTGGGCGCGGTATCCGAGCGCTTCGATTTTCTGGCAAACGGCGCGGACCTGCTCTTCGGTGGCCTGCGCTTGCATGACGACGAGCATATGGGTACCCCGGGATATTCAGTTTAGCGTCCGGTGTGGAACAGGGCAAACGGCGCGCGCTTCAGTCCGCTGACTTCACGTCCTCGGGTAACGCGAGCAAAAGTGTGCAATCAGCCGCGGCAGCGGCACAAGAAAGTGATCCGCGCCGCAGGATCTTGATTTCTGCTTCGTCGGGAACGGTTTGACCGTATTGGGCTGTTCGCAAGACGTCGGTAAAGACTTTCAGCTTTTCGTCTCCGCTGACGAACTTCACGTCATCCACCGACATGTCTGAACCGTGCTGGCTGGTCAACAACAGAATGAACTCGGCCTTCCCTTCCTGCTTGGGAGTATTGCCCAGCACAATCGTGCGCTGAACGATCAGTTCCTCGCGACTCTTTTCGACGATCGGATCGACCTTGTCATTTCCTCCAGCCAGGGCGGCCAGGCGGCTTCGCGTTTCTGGTTCTGGTCGGCGTGCATTCATCGCGAGCGCGTAGAAATGCACCGCACGTTCCTTCTCGCCTCGTTTTTCGTAGATCTGCCCCAAGTGGTCGGCTACCTCGGAGCGCGGGTTTAGTTGCCAGGCAGCCAAGACATATTTCGTGGCTTTTTCTAGATTGCCGTCGGCAAACTCGACCCAGCCGAGCGTGTCCCAGTAGCTCGCCAGCGAGGATGTCAATCCAATACTTCGCCGGTCGAGTTGATCGAGCGAGTAGTTGCGGAGTGTTGCCTCGGTGGTGGTGACGGCGGATTCCGCATAGCGCCGAGCCACATCAAGGTGCGCTTTCTTGAGCGCCAGTTGATAAGCAATGTTGTTCCAGATTTCCGGCCCGTCGAAAATCTTCACAGCCTTGCTGAATGCTGCCATGGCCTTCTCATCTTGACCAAGGCTCAAATAGGCTTTACCTAGACGCACCTCGGCTTCGGGGTTATCGGGCGTCAAAGCCGCCGACTGCTCCAACTCTGGAACAGCCTCCTGGTACTTGTGTTGCTCCAGATACGCGATGCCCAGGTTGCCATGTGCATACTTGTCCAGCGGGGCGATCTCAATTTGCTTCCTGAACCACTTGACGGCCTCTAGGTAGTTGCGCTGCCGCAGGTAAACTCGTCCCAGGTTGTTAGGGGCGTACGGATGGTTGGGGTTGATCTCGATCTGCTTTTGGAAGGAGCTGATTGCCAGGTCATCCTGCCTTGATTGCATGTACGCTAGCCCCAGCTCATTCCAAGCCCAGTTGTTCTTGGGATCCGCCGCAACGGAGCTCTTCAAGAGCTCAATCGCCAAGCTATAGTTCCCATTCCTTACCGCTTCGTAGCCACGCTTGTTGAGATCGTACGCAGCGTTGGAGGACGAAGTCTGCACATATTGGTTGACATCGTTCTGCATGCTCTTGATGAAGTTCCGATAGTCGTCGAACTCGGCGACCGGAACTTCGCGCAGCTTCACCAGCAACCGGCGTTTCGCGACGAGCACACTCTGGTCGTCGGAATTGGAATAGGAGGCATGGTATTCGGCGAAGTCGTACTTCAGATCCACGTTTGCCGGCGTTTGCGGCTTATAGCCCTTGGGAAGCTCCACTTTGGAATTTGACACCGTCTCCAGGGGAGGTCCAAGCCAAATAGGATACTTTGCATCGTCTCTGACCGGTGGCATGGGGAACGGCAACCCCGGAACGGTAAATCGCTGGTTGCTCCAGTCGGGATAGTCCTTGCGGTTGTAGGAATAAGAAAAGTGAAACGGTTCACCGATCGCTTCGGGTGTGCTCGCACTGACATCGCTCACGGTGCCCGAATAACCGAGTCCGTAGGAAAGCTGCTGCACCAAGTCTTTCCACTGGGGTTGCGGTACTTGGCGGAAGACCATGCGTATCAAAACCTCGCTATCTCCTCGAGTCGTGTCCTCAACTTTCGCTTCGAACGTGCCGTCGGCGCTGAGCTTGCCGTCGATTTTGAAAGCTTCAGTGTTGGAGAAAAGCGAATCGGCGGGCGTTTTTACCAGCTGGATCAACTTCTCTCCCGACATAACCAATGCCGGTTTGTCGCGCAGACGTGTGACTATATAACCGAAGGGCGCAACCTCGATGGTGGTGTCGAGCCAAACGGCGTCTTTATCTTTGTCTTTGCCCTGCGGCAGATAGCCGATGACGTGGTCGAATTGCGCCGGAGACGGAACGTCAGGATCGAGTTTCCAACTGGAATTGATAAGAGCCGGATAGAGCGTAACCCCAGAAGCCTGGAGCAAAGAAGCCAGCAGTGTGTGCTTGTCCTTGCAGTCGCCGTAGTTGTTGGTGAGGATATCTTCGGCGGCGTGCGGCTGATAGCGTCCGATACCAAACGCGATTCCAATGTAGCGATAGTGGGTGCTTACGAAGCTGTAGAGAGCTTCCAGTTTGGCGGCGGCATCGGTCATGCCCTTGGTGAGTTCTGCCGCTTTGGCGCGGATTGCGGGGGTGGGCTCGATCCGGTCTTTTTGCAGATTCCAGTACCAGCGGCCCACCTCTTCCCAGCTTTGGAAGCTGCTGATTTGGATGTCGGGCGGGGGAAGAAGGCCCCGCTCTGACTCGGTTTGCTTCTGCTGGTCGCTGCCAGGTTCCTTGGCGCTTTGCAGCTTGGAGTAAGTCCAGGTATAGATACGTGACCCCGCCTCGGTGGTGACGGTCTGCGCGGCTTGCGGTCCCTTCACCTTGACCGCGCGCTCGGCGGGCACCTTCATTTCCAAGCGCTCTTCGAGCACGATGCCTTCGTGGTGAAAGTTGTATTGGAACCAAAACTGCCCCGGGATTAGCGGTTTCGTAGTGCGCCAGTGTGCCTCGTATTCGAGAATGTCGCCTTTGCCCAGCCCCTTGACCGCAACATGTTTTTCCCGCAGGTCGCTGTAGAAGGGAGCACTACGGGTGATTTCCGAATCCAGGTCCTGCACGTTGTCGGGCGGCGTAATAAGGGTGCTGCCGTCGGCCTTGCGGACCCGCACGTAGTCGATTTCCACAGTCTGGGTTGCGGACTGAAAAGGAAATTTCAGCAACCCCCACTGTTGCACGCCCGCGTCGGTTTGCACGCGCACGCGGCTGGTTTGCTCACGGGTAAAATTGCCGTCATTCTCGAAGGCAATCCTGGTCGACATCTCTTCAAGAACCGCGGCCTCCTGGGAGTAATCGTCCTTGGCAGGACCGTGAGGGGGTGAAGTTTGCGCCCAACCAGCCAGTAACGCCGCCAACACGACAGTAATAATAGGAAGTGCACACCAACGACTGATCATCTTGCCTGTATTTATCGTTGGTGCGCGAGAAAAAGGCAAGCGGGAAAGATCCTTTGCTCCTAAGTATCTGGAATTACAACTCATTACGCGCGCTATTCGGACTTTAGTGAATTAATGACTACGCAAGTGTATTGGCCTACGGGCCAAGGGTTGTTGTACTGCCGGAATCTTTTCCGCTAGCCGCAAAGCTTTCAAACTGGGTGACATGCGACTCCCCCTGTCCATCATCCAATCTCTCTTAGTCCGTACAAATCAACTTCTAACAATCGGGATAGCGATGCTGCTCCTCGGAATGGTTCCCGTGGGCGCCAGCGCAGCTAACTCACAACTCGCGTGCACACCCCCGAATCTTCGATTTGGCGCGATCAATGTCGGTCAGACCGAAACCTTGCTTGTCACCGTGACGAACACTGGGCGGACGAGTGCGACAGTCTCCGGAATCGCAGTGGGCAACTCCCAATTCACCACGTCCTCCTTGAGCCTGCCGCTGGCCTTGTCTGCGGGCCAGAGTGTCAATCTGACTGTAAGCTTCGCTCCCACGACGACCGGATGGACGGGAGGCACGATCAAATTCTTTAGCAATGCATCGACCGCTAATCTTAATGTTGGGGGTACGGGCACATAGTAGCGAGGCCAGTGAGTGCCAGTCCCTCGATTGTGTCGTTTGGCCAAGTGGCGATAGGATCCACATCCACCGTGCCTGTCGTGCTTACGAACGCTCGTTCCTGGCAGGTAACCCTCTGGTCGCTCCAGACAACGGGCAGCGGATTCTCAATCAGCGGGCCTTCGTTACCTGTAACTCTGGGCGTAGGGCAAAGCGTTAGGCTGAATGTCGTGTTCGCCCCACAATCGGCGGGCACGACCGGAGGTAGTCTGTTTGTTTCTGGTCCCGCGCTGGCCATACCTCTCACCGGTACGGGCATCGCGGTTGCTCATTCTTCTTCGGGTCAACTCACTGCCAATCCTGCGAGTCTGGCCTTTGGCAGTACCAAGGTCGGGAGTAGCGTGACTTTGGCGAACTCGCTCACCAATACGGGTGGGTCGAGCGTGACCATCTCGCAAGCCACGGCTACAGGGACGGGATTTAGCATCAATGGGCTGGGCGTTCCGGTTGTACTCAATCCCGGTGCAAGTGTGCCCTTCAACGCGGTGTTTACGCCGCAATCGGCGGCCAGCGTAAACGGTGGCATCACGGTAGTGTCCAACGCCTCTAACTCAAGCTTGACCGTCTCGCTCTCGGGCACAGGCACGGCTCGGTATCGGCCCCGGTGATCACTACTGCGACGACGGCGAGCGGGACGGTAGGGACTGCATTCTCCTATCAGATCGCGGCGACGAACACGCCGACCAGTTATGGAGCGACTGGTTTGCCGGCAGGATTGTCAGTCAACAGCGGGACCGGATTGATCTCAGGGACGCCGCGACAGCAGCAACATCGACGGTGACGCTGAGCGCAACCAACAGCGGAGGAACCGGGAACGCGACCTTACGCTGACCATCGAGCTGCTCCCATTCCCGCGCCCGTCATCACGAGCGCGACGACGGCGAGCGGGACGGTGGGAAGTGCGTTCTCCTATCAGATCACGGCCAGCAACACGCCCACCAGTTATGGGGCGACGGGATTGCCTGCAGGATTATCAGTGAACAGCACGACAGGATTGATTTCAGGAACGCCGACGGCGGTGGGAACGTCGACGGTGACGCTGAGCGCAACCAACAGCGGTGGTACCGGAAGCGCGAGCCTTACGTTGACCATTGCCGCTGCTCCCATTCCCGCGCCCGTCATCACGAGCGCGACGACAGCGAGCGGGACGGTGGGGAGTGCGTTCTCCTATCAGATCACGGCCAGCAACACGCCCACCAGTTATGGGGCGACGGGATTGCCGGCAGGATTATCACTCAACAGCACGTCCGGATTGATTTCAGGAACGCCGACGGCGGCGGGAACATCGACCGTGACGCTGAGCGCAACCAACAGCGGTGGTACCGGAAGCGCGAGCCTTACGTTGACCATTGCCGCTGCTCCCATTCCCGCGCCCGTCATCACGAGCGCGACGACAGCGAGCGGGACGGTGGGGAGTGCGTTCTCCTATCAGATCACGGCCAGCAACACGCCCACCAGTTACGGGGCGACAGGATTGCCGGCGGGATTATCATTGAACAGCACGACCGGATTGATTTCAGGAACGCCGACGGCGGCGGGAACATCGACCGTGACGCTGAGCGCAACCAACAGCGGTGGTACCGGAAGCGCGAGCCTTACGTTGACCATTGCCGCTGCTCCCATTCCCGCGCCCGTCATCACGAGCGCGACGACCGCGAGCGGGACGGTGGGGAGTGCGTTCTCCTATCAGATCACGGCCAGCAACACGCCCACCAGTTACGGGGCGACAGGACTGCCGGCGGGCTTATCGGTCAACAGCAGGAACGGGTTGATTTCAGGAACGCCAACGGCGTCGGGAACATCGATGGTGACGCTGAGCGCAACCAACAGCGGAGGGACGGGGAACGCCACCTTAACGCTGACCATTGTAGCGGCGGGCCAGCTTACTTCCAATCCTGCGAGTCTGGCCTTTGGCAGCGCCCAGGTCGGGAGTAGCCTGACTTTGACGGACTCGTTCACCAACACGGGTGGTTCTGCGTGACCATCTCGCAGGCCACAGCTACAGGGACGGGATTTAGCATCAGTGGGCTGACCGTTCCCCTTACACTCAATCCAGGCGCAAGTGTGACCTTCAGCGCGCTGTTTGCGCCACAATCGGCGGTCAGCGCAAGCGGTGGCATCACGGTGGCTTCCAACGCCTCTAACTCAACTTTGACCGTCTCGCTCTCGGGCACAGGAACGGCTGCGGGGCAGCTTACCCTCGCTCCTACGGCGTTGAATTTTGGCAATGCGACGGTGGGGAGCAACGTTAGTCAAACCAGCAGCCTTAGTGCTGCCGGTGCGAGCGTAACCGTTTCGTCTGCCAGCCTGAGTAGTGCAGAATTCTCACTAACTGGGATTTCCCTCCCGGTAACGATTGCGGCCGGACAAAGCGTGCCGGTCACCATGACGTTCTCACCGCAGGCTTCCGGCAGCGCCAGCGGTATCCTCTCCGTCGCCAGCAATGCGTCGAATACTCCGACCCAGACTCTGAGTGGGGTAGGCGTCGCGCCACCACAGCACAGTGTTTCTCTTTCCTGGACAGATACTAACTCCGGGATTGCCGGCTACAACGTCTACCGTGGAAACTCCGCGGGAGGGCCTTTCACGCAGATCAATTCGGGTTTGGACGCGACTCCTGCGTATAGCGACACCTCGGTCGCCGCCGGGCAGACTTATTACTACGTGGCCACGGCAGTGAATGAGAGCGGAGCGGAGAGTGCGTATTCCAATGAAGTAGAGGGTGCAGTCCCGAGCCCCTAACCTCCGGCAGAACGCTTCGAACCCGGATGTTGCTGCGAGCGCAGGCAGCTGCCGACCTGCGCTCGGCTTGGACGGGGCAAAGCCCCGTCTCCACACGAGCGGAAGTGATCAGCTTTCGACCGCTGCCAGCGAACCTTTCTTTCGCTTATTCGACTGCAGAATCTTCTTGCGCAGGCGCAGAGATTTCGGCGTGACCTCGACGAACTCATCGTCGGCGATGAATTCAATGGCTTGTTCGAGATTGAGATTGCGATACGGGACCAGGCGGATCGCTTCGTCGGAAGTGGAGGCGCGCATGTTGGTCAGCTTCTTCTCGCGCACAATGTTGACGTCGAGATCCGTGTCTTTCGCATTCTCACCGATAATCATGCCTTCGTAAACCTCCACGCCGGGACCGGCAAAAAGTATGCCGCGCTCCTGCAGATTGTAGAGAGCGTAGGAGGTCGTAAGCCCGGGCCGGTCGGCGACCAGCGCGCCCGTGGGGCGATGCGGAATTTCTCCCTGCCACTCGATGTATCCGGCAAAGAGCGCGTTCATGACGATGGTGCCGCGCGTGTCGGTGAGGAGCGTGCTGCGCAGTCCGATCAGTCCGCGGCTGGGCACGCGGAATTCGACGCGCACGCGGCCATAGCCGTGATTGTGCATGTTGGCGACTTCGCCTTTGCGCGAACCGACATGTTCCATAACCACGCCGACGAATTCCTCGGGGATATCGACGGTGAGATGTTCGACCGGCTCCATCAGTTTGCCGTCGATGTGCTTGGTGACAATCTCAGGCTTGCCGACCATCAGTTCGTAACCTTCGCGGCGCATCATCTCAATCAGAATAGAAAGCTGTAACTCGCCGCGGCCGAGAACCTTGAACGAATCGGTGCTGCCAGTCTCTTCCATGCGCAGCGAGACATTGGTGAGTAACTCTTTTTCCAGGCGCTCGCGCAGGTTGCGAGAAGTAACGTAGTTGCCTTCGCGTCCGCAAAACGGAGACGTGTTGATGGTGAAGAGCATCGCAATCGTAGGCTCGTCGATGACGATGGGCGGGAGCGGCGCGGGATTCTCCGCGCTGGTAATGGTCTCGCCAATCGTGATGCCTTCGACGCCGGCGACGGCAATGATGTCGCCCAGCGAGGTCTCCGTAATGTCGGTGCGCTTGAGGCCGGAGAAGCTGAAGAGCTTGGTGATCTTTGTTTTGTGAAACGAGCCATCGCGCTTGGCGATAGCAACGTCTTCTCCGGTCTTCATAGTTCCAGAAAAAACGCGGGCAATGGCCAGGCGGCCGAGATAGTCGCTGTAATCGAGATTCGCGACCAGGATTTGCAGCGGCCCGTTCGCGTCTCCTTGGGGCGCGGGAATGGTGCCGATGATGGTGTCAAACAGCGGACGCAGATCCTCGCCCGCCGCTCCCTGATGGACGGCAGCGGTGCCCGCCTTGGCGTTGGTGTAGAGGACGGGAAAGTCGAGCTGGTCTTCTTTGGCGTCGAGATCGATAAAGAGGTCGTAAACCTCGTTCAGAACTTCCTGCGGGCGGGCGTCGGGGCGGTCGATCTTATTAATGACGAGAATCGGCTGGAGATTCGCTTCGAGCGCCTTGCTGAGCACGTAGCGGGTCTGCGGCAGCGGCCCTTCGCTGGCGTCGACGAGCAGCATGACGCCGTCGACCATCTTGAGGGCGCGCTCCACCTCGCCGCCAAAATCGGAGTGGCCGGGCGTATCCACGATATTGATTTTTACGCCCTCATAGAACACAGCCGTGTTCTTGGCGAGGATGGTGATGCCGCGCTCGCGTTCCAGATC
The DNA here is from genome assembly GCA_963794365.1 of uncultured Acidobacteriaceae bacterium. Lineage (GTDB taxonomy): Bacteria > Acidobacteriota > Terriglobia > Terriglobales > Acidobacteriaceae > Acidiflorens. The sequence continues at coordinate 81,832 of CAWCDV010000027.1, read as the reverse complement.
GTTCGAGTCCATGACGCGCTCGGCCACGGTCTCGTTATCGCGAAAAGTGCCGCTCTGCCGGAGCATGGCGTCAACCAGCGTGGTCTTGCCGTGGTCCACGTGGGCAATGATGGCGATGTTGCGAATCCTCGGGTTCAGATCGAAAACTCCTCGCGGCTGCGGATTGGGGCTTGGTACTACTTTACTATGGCGAGGAGGTTCGCAGGGCTGAGCGAAGCGACCGTGTGGTGACGGGGCTTCGCCCCGTCCCGGCGGGGCAAAGCCCCGCCACCACACAAGCTTCACCACACGAGCTTCACCACACAAGCTTTAGCGGACAAGCTTCACTACACAAGCTTCAGCGGGCGGGCGGTGACTGGGCGCTTTTCTTCTGGCTTTTGTTGCGGCGGCGCAGATTCGTTGACGCTTGTTGCAGGGCGTAGAGCAGGACTCCAGCCTTTTTCGGGTCGAGGCGGCGGTGCAGCAAGTGATCGCAGACCTTACCAAGCGCTCGCTGGATCGAATTGGCATCTTCGAGGAGGGGCAGGAAGAACGGCGCGGGCGGGAACGGGGCCGAGCCGGGAAGATTTTGGAGAACGGGGCGCTGGCGGTCGTGATAGTAACAGAACTGCTGGTTGCGGAGGGCTGGCGATCCGCATTGCGATCGGTTGGTTTTGATGTGTTGACACTGGGGGACGATATAAGTGGACATTATGATTGCTCCTGAATCAGTTCTCAGTTTCCGGTTCTCAGTTCTCGGTGGTGGGTACCCCCTCCCCCCTATATTTTTTGATCTTTTGTAATCAGCGGGTTAGGGGCAAGATCTTGGGATTAAGGGACTTATATGGAAAGTCTTCAGGAATAAGGACTTAGGCGGGGCGGGCTGCGGGCTCCCCTCAATGACTCGAGTTTTCAAAGATCGCCGAGGGGGTCGGGGCAGCTTGTGAGACCGTCTCTGGAGACGGGGACACTTGTCGATGCTGCACTCTCGAAGAATCTTCGCAGGGTTGCGGTTGGGAGTCTGTGATGGCGGTACAAGAAAAATGTGATGAAAAAAGCAGGTCGCGTTCGTCCCGGTGCGGACATTTCCGCACCCACCCTTCGCAAAGTGCGCGAAGGATGGGGCACCCCCAGTGTTATTTATGCCGGCGAGATCAAAAGCCTGGGCCACCCGCGAATTCTCTTTCATTTTTCCACCTCTACTTGCTTCAGATCGAGATTAAGATTTGGACCGCCGACATATGTCACCTGAAGCCCTAAACACACGCGAACTGGTTTTAGGCTGGCACCATTTACCGCATCTGAGCATGTAACCTGAATATCAAACTCATAGGCTTCAATTTCCCCTGCATCTTTTTTCCTGAATACGTCAACGATTTGCGCAAGTGGAATGTCGCCAAATACACACGGGACAACTTGGTGATGGAGATGAGAGACAAAGACGATATTTAACGGCTTTTCTACTGCACGATGCAACGTTATGCTTTGCTCTTCTGAATTGTCCCATTTGAAAATCAAACCCGCCAGTGGCAGTATCTCCCATCTATCAGCAAGAGAATTAAACCGCCGCAATTCCCGTAGGTGCCCTGTACATTCATAGATCGGAGCGCCCGTTAGACACCTTGGGACGACCTGCACAAATGTTCGCAAATCGAGGATGGCACTGGTGAGACTGGCATCTTGAACGGGGATATTTTGAGTCTGGTATTTATAAATCTCTAACACTGGAATCAGGCGAACGTGGTCCGCTCGCCACACGAAGTAGCCAGCAATGGATCACAGCCACAACGAAGATTAAAATGAGCGGTGGGTTCTTTGGATTTGCTAGAGCCCACCAGATCAAAAATATTACGCCGATCACAGTCTCTCCGAATAGAATGTTCATCCACTGCTTTGCAGTTGCCCTGCCGTAATCCGGCAGGAGCATAAATGTTTCCATTCGGTTTTTCAGCCATCTGGCAACCGTTCGCATATTTCGCCGTGGGCAGATGCTACACCCTCACAGGTGGGCGAGCCAGGGTATTTAGTGCCCTGAATAGTAAACATAGAATAGGGACAGAGAAAGAGCGACAGCCAAAAGACGAAACTAGCCTTCCGTAGCGTCGACCAACTCCGCGCCGATTTCCGGAGTCACTTCTGCCCGCGTCCGCAGGCGATACCAGAACACAATCGCAATCAGCGAGAACACAAAGATGATGGTGGAGATGGCGTTGATCTCCGGAGTAATGCCGCGCCGCAGCCGTCCCCAGATTTCGAGCGGGAGCGTGTTGTCGCGGCCGATCAGGAAGAAGCTGACGGCGATTTCGTCCATGGAAAGGGTGAAGATCAGGAGCGCCGCTCCGATGATGGAGAGCTTTAGATTGGGGACTGTGATGCGCCAGAAGGTTTGCCAGTAATTCGCTCCTAAGTCTAGCGAGGCTTCTTCCTGGGCGCGGTCGAGTTTTTGCAGTCCGGCGAAGACTTCGGTGGTGGCTACGGAGATTAGCGCGGTGCCGTGTCCGAGGACTATGGTGAGCAGGCTTAGTTTTACTTCGGCTACTCGGAAGAGCATTAGTAGCGAGAGGCCGGTGATGATGCCGGGGAGAATCAGCGGCAGAAGAACCAGGCGGCGGAACAGCGCTTTGCCGGGGAATTGGGCGCGATCTAGCGCTAGCGCGGCGGGGATTCCGAAGACTAGAGCGATTAGCATGGCCGCTAAGGCCACTATCAGACTGTTGAGGACCGAATCCCAGATAGGGCCGTCGCTGAATAGGATGCGGTACCAGTTGAGCGTTAGGTCGCGCGGCGGGAAGCCTCCTACGCCCTGTCCGTTGAAGGAATAGAGGATGAGGATGGCGATGGGCAGGTAGAGGAAGGCGAAGACGGCTAGGGCGTGAAGGGTTAGCAGGCGCGGGTGCGGGTTCATGGTTTCGCGTCTCCCGATGGCGCGTCCTTTAATAGCGATTCACACCTATCGCGCAAGATTGCATGAAACTCCTCGGGAACGGGGCCAGATGGGTACACTAACGCATAGTTCCTGAAATAAGAGACTCTTCCGCAGGCGAAGGATATTTCGATCTCTTGTTCTGACAGCCATCTGGCGGACGGTCCTGAAAAGTCATCGCCTTCAAGAAAGCATTGGCCTTTGCTTTTGGGAAACTCACGGCTAGAGGCATTCGCCAGGCAAACATCTACTATAACGGTGCCCGAGTGGTGAAATTCCTGAGAGCGTACGAGGATCTTGAAGGCGCCATTCTTCACCTCTCTAGTGCTCTCCTCGGGCTTGCCCCGACATGATCCCAGAACGATTACCAAGCAACATGCGGCGCAGGTCATTAGTGCTTGCATCGTGCGCTGTGTCCCGCTCGGGACTTTGACCAGCGGTGCTCGACCCGACGATGAAGCGCTCACGAGAAGCTCCACTTCTTCTCCAATCGCTCGGAGAAGAAGATCAGGGCTAGCACCAGGGCTAACATGCAGAGCGAGATGGCGGCGCCTAGCGGCCAGTTATAGGCGGCTCCGAACAGGCTTACTACTATGTTTGAGATCATGATGCCGCTGGGGCCGCCGAGTAACAGCGGCGCCAGGAAGTCTCCCAGGCTTAGGACGAAGGCGAAGGTGGCTCCGGCTAGCACTCCGGGAATAGAGAGCGGAAAGATCACGCGCCAGAAAGTTTGCGCGGGCGTGGCGCCGAGATCGTGCGAGGCTTCGACTAGATTGCGCGGAATGTGTTCTAGCGACGCATAGATCGGCAGGAACGTGAACGGCGTATAGATGTGCGTCAGGGTGAGCACGACGGCGAACGGGCTGTAGAGCAGGAAATCGAGCGGGTGACTGGTTAGGTGGACGTATTGCAGCAGCGTGTTGAGGACGCCGTCGGTGCCTAGAATCGTCTTCCAGGCGTAGGCGCGGACCAAGTAACTCACCCACAACGGAATGATGACCAGCTGATAGTAGAGGTCTTTTCTGCCTCCGGCGTGGAACGAGAGGAAGTAGGCTAGCGGGTAGCCGAGCAGCATGGAGAAGAACATGACGCGGGCGGCGATCCACATGGAGCGCAGCAGCGTCTGCCAGTAAACGGGCTTGGTCAGAAGCTCGTGGTAGTTGTCGAGGTTCCAGGAATGAACGATGGTTCCTCGACTCGGAGACCGACCAGAAGCTGTAGCAAAACATCAGCAGGTAAGGCACGAGCAGAAACACCGCGACCCAAACCAGCGGCGGAACGGTGATGGCGGTGCGGTAGGCGCGGGAGAACATCAGACGCCGTCCTCTGACTGGAACTGGAACTGGAACTGGAGTTGGAGGCGCGGACTGGGATGGCATCGGCGGCGGAGAATTCGAACTCCAGCGGAGCTTCGGAATTGGGCAGGTCGCGGCTGGCGGTGCGGATGGTGAGGATCAGTCCGCCATCGGACTCGACGCGCAGAAGTTCGGTGGCGCCGTGGAAAGCCCGGTCGCGAAGCTTGGCGCGGAAACGAACCGTCGCAGCATTCCCTGGAGAACGCGAGGTTTCGGGATACGCAGCGGTCGCGGGGCGAATGCACTCTGGACGCAGCGAGAACAGAGCCGTGCCATCGGGCAGGGAAGTTGGCCATTGCAGCGCGCCGCAGGTGGCCGTGCCGTGGCGAACGTCGGCGTGCAGTAAATTTGTGTGTCCGATGAATTGCGCGGTGTAGGAGGTGGCGGGGCGGTTGTAAATCTCGCGCGGGCTGGCGACTTGCTCGAGTTCGCCGGAGCGCAACAACGCGATGCGATCGGACATCACCATCGCTTCGTCCTGGTCGTGCGTGACAAAGATGAAGGTGATGCCGACTTCGCGTTGCAGGGCTTTGAGTTCGACCTGCATCTGGCGGCGCAGGTTGGCGTCGAGCGCGGAGAGCGGCTCATCGAGCAGCAGCAGACGCGGACGATTCACCAGCGCGCGAGCGAGCGCGATGCGTTGCTGCTGTCCGCCGCTGATCTTCGAAGGCTTCGATTTGGCGCTGGCGGACATCTTGACCTTGGCCAGCGCTTCGGTCACGCGCGACTGAATTTCGGCGGCGGGACGTCTGGCGATTGCCAATCCGTAGCCGACATTTTGTTCGACGGTCATGTGCGGGAAGAGCGCGTAATGCTGGAAGACGGTGTTTACGCGGCGGCGATAGGGAGGCTCGGTGTCCAGGCGCTCGCCCGACATCCAGACTTCTCCGGAGGTGGACTGTTCGAAGCCGGCGAGAATTCGCAGCAGCGTGGTTTTTCCCGAGCCGCTCTCGCCGAGGATGGTCAGGAATTCGCCTTCGGCGATTTCGAGCGAGATGTCGCGCAGCACGATGTTCTTGCCGAACTGTTTGGCGACGGAGCGGATGGAGAGCAGCGATGCGGAGCCTGGTTGACTGCTGCTTGCGATTCCCGGTTCCGTCGTTGTTGCCATGGCTATCGTTTTGGCACTGCCTGCATTTCGCGGGCGAGGTCGCCCGCGGCCACACTTGCCTTGCTACAACCGCTACTGCGTTGCTTTTACTTCGTTCCAGATCTCGTTGTACTTGGCGCGGCGCGGAACATTCTGCCAGAAATAGAGACGCTTCTGGTAATTGTCCACGTCGTCGAGGTGCAGGTTCTTCACTTCTTCCGGCGTCATGTACTGCGCGGCGTGGGGATTCGCTGGCGTGTAGCCGGTCACGTCGGTGACTTTCTTCTGCGTCTCGGACTGGATCATGAATTCGAGAAACTTGTAGGCGAGATCTTTGTTTTCGCTGCCGGCGGTGATCATGAGGTGATCGATCCAGCCGGTGGTGTTTTCTTTCGGAATAGTCTCGCCCACCGGGAAATTGCTTTTGCGCAACTGGTTGGTCATGAGCGGCCAGCCCATGGCGATCACCACTTCGTGGTTCTGAAAAAGGTTGGTGAGTTCGCCGCCGGTGGACCACATCTTGCGAATGTTTGGCTTCAACTCGACCAGCTTCTTTTTGACGGCGTCGAGTTCCTCGTCGGTCATATTATAGAGATGACCGGGATCGGGCTTGTCGTAGCCGAGCACCTGGGCCGCCATGTAGACGGTGGAAAGATCGTCCCACACGGAAACTTTTCCTTTCAGCTTCGGGTCCCACATGACGTTCCAGCTCTCGGGAGGCTGAGGGAATGCGGTGGTGTCGTAAATCATCGGGTCTGGCCCCCACATGAACGGCACGCCGTAGACGTCGCCCTTCACGCGGACGAGCGACAGGGAGGTGAGTTGCGGCGAAAGCTGGCCGTAGCTGGGCAGTTTGCCGAGATCGAGCGGCGCGGCCAGGCCGGAGGTCGCAATCATGGTGGCTACATCGCTGGAGGGAGAGATCACATCGTAATTGCCCGAGCTGCCACCGCGCAATTTGGCGACCAGTTCGTCGCTCGATCCCATGTAGGAGGCCGAAACTTTGCAGTGGTTCTGCTCTTCGAAAGCCTTGAGGTAAGAGGGATCGGCGTAGCCTTCCCAGACCAGCAGGTTGAGCGTGGGAGTCTTCCTGGCGCATGATCCGAAGAAGAGGGCTAGCAACGCGGCCAACAGCGCGAGGATTGATTTACGCAACATTATTTATTCTCCCTCATGATCGAGAACAGGGGTGCCATCGGGAACTAGAGTTGGTCGCGCCGCGAAGGATGCACTTTTCCACTTGACAGAGGGCTGCGGAATCTCTAACGTTGCGCGATTATAGCAAGGTTTGCGTTGCGCGCAAGCCGAATCGAATCTGACAAATTGCCCCTGAAATCTGGAGGATCTGTTCCATGCCATCGTCAAAACCTTCCCGGATGTCTTGCGGGCGCATCTTCTCGACTTTGGCCCTGAGCCTGTGCCTGATCTGTTCCACGCTCATGTCTGCCCAGAGCACGGGCGGACGCATCCTAGGCCGCGTGGCTGACCCCAGCGGCGCCGTACTGGCGGGAGTGAGAGTCACCGCCACCAATGAAGCGACCGGGGTCAGCCGCGAGGCGCAGACCAATGAGAGCTGGCGATTATGTTTTCCCGCGAGATTCCGCCCGGCACCTACACGGTTCAGTTTGAATTGACGGGCTTCAAGAACAATGTCGCGAAGGGAATCATCGTCGATGTGAACCAGGTGATGACCCTCAATTCAGCACTCCAGATCGGCGGATACCAAGAAATCGGTAGAAGTGAACTTCCGAATCGCCGCATGGTGGACACTACCAGCACGCAGTTGGGCGCGGTGATGGATGCACGCGCAGGTCTCGAACTGCCTCTCAATTCGCGCGATACTTATCAGTTGCTGCAATTGCAGCCGGGCGTGCAGGGCAGTCGGGCGGCAGCAACGGATCCTGTTTTATGGAGCAACACGCGCGGGCGCGGTTTCGGTGAATGGCGGACGACGGGCGCTCCAACAACTTCAGTGTCAACGGCGGCGACGGAACGATCTGTTCGTCAATGGCCCGCGATTCAGCCGTCGCCCGACAGCATCGCCGAATTCCGAGTTATCACCAATACCTTCGATGCGGAGTACGGGCGGAACTCGGGAGCCGTGATCAACGTGGTGACCAAGTCGGGCACCAATCAGTTGCACGGGAGCTTCTACGAGTTTTTCCGCAACGATGTGCTCGATTCCAAAGGATTCCTGGACCCCGCCACGCCCGACAATAAGCAAAACCAGTTCGGTGGAACCATTCGGCGGTCCCATCAAGAAGGACCGCACTTTTTTCTTTGCCTCTTATGAAGGACGCCGGGTTGTGCAGGGGATCGTCGGCGACCCGACGGTGGTGCCGACCGCCGCGGAGCGCAACGGAGATTTTTCTAACGGGCTTCCGCCAACCGATCCTAACTTTGTCCCATTTGCCGAGGCGGTTACGACGGATGCGTTCTGCCTCCATCCTGAATGCGCGTTGTGGAGCTGAATATTCCACTGCCCTCAAGTTTCGGCAGTTCGAACTCGATGCCGCCGCGACTGCAATACGCCATACATTTTCCCAGGCAACCAGATCCCGACGAATGTTTTGATCCAGTCGCGTCCAACTTGATGACCCAGTTTGTGCCCTGTCCAAACGCGGACCCGACCTGCTCAAACCTTTCTGGCGGAGTGGACCCAATATTTTTCAATCCATCCCAAATGCCCAGCAGCATGCGAACCAATTCACCGTCAAGTTGGATCATCACATCAACGAGCGCCAGAACTCTGAGCGTGTATTACTATTTAACGACGCTTACGATGCGGAGCCCTTTACAAATTCCAGGCGGAGTCCACTAACCTTTTGCCGGGCTTCGGCGACCTCAACAAGACGCGATCGCAGCAGGTGAATATAAGCCATACCTGGACCCTCAGCAGCTACGGTGGTGAATGAAGCCCGGATTACGTATTTCCGGGAAGGCCAAGGCACGTTCTTGTCTCCGCAGAACCACCATCTGGTCGTGGACTCTTGCAACGGCGCGGCGGTGCCGTTCTGCTTTACAGGTACCACGGACACGCCGAGCGTCATCATCCCTAATCCCAAAATCGGAATTACGCCGGGACTGGGGCCGCAACACGAAGGCGTGCCCTTCATCACCGTCTCCGGCGGCTTTAGTATCGGCAATGACTTCGAAGGTGAGTTGCCGCAGATCGGCAATACTTATCAGTTTTCCGACAACCTCACCAAGGTGAAGGGCAACCACACGATGAAGTTTGGGGTCGATTTCAGAATTCAGCGATTCCTGCAGACTTTGTACTTCTCCCCGCAGGGGATACTTCACATTCGCGGGCACAGGATGAACACTTTTGGCTTCTTCGGATTTGTTCCCCGATTACCTCATTGGGCTTCCCGACTCGGACCTGCTGGGTTCCACAAACTCGGAGGATGTCCGCGGAAATGCCTTGTATCTCTTCGCCCAGGACAGTTGGAAGGTTAAGCCGAATATCACTGTCAACTATGGCCTGCGCTGGGAGTATAACCAACCATTCTACGACGCCGGCGGGCGCTATCAGACCTTTCGCCCGGGGAAGAACAGCACCGTCTATCCCTGTCCCAATGCCAATGCGCCGTTCAGGAGGACTGCCCGGTGGGCCTTGTGTTTCCGGGAGATCCCGGAGTTCCCAAAGGTTTGACTAAGCCTTATTACAACTCATTTGCCCCCCGCATTGGCATTGCCTGGGACCCGCGGAAAAACGGCAAGACGACCATTCGCGGCGGATTTGGAGTTTTCTACAACCCGATCGAGCAGTTGGTGCTGGAACAGTTCCAGGCGGAACCGCCATTCGGTGGCAGCACGACCATCACGGAAGGATTCTTCAGCACGCCGTTCGTTCTGCAGAGCTGCACGGTGTCCCTCGCCAGTGCGGTAACGGAGCCAATGGCGGAATCGGTGTGCTCCCGAATCCCTTCGGCAGCATTCTCAACCCCCCGCATGGCACGCCGGTTCCACTGGGCGAATTTCCGTCCCATCGTGCTCTTTGGAGAACTGCAGCCGAAACTCCGGTCGCAATACACCGAGCAGTACAACTTTGGCATTGAGCGCGAAGTGATTCAAGAATACGGTTCTTTCCGTCGGCTATGTGGGCTCGCAGGGACATCGCTTGCTGGCGACTCACGATCTGAGCCCGGGGAACGCGCAGACCTGCCTGGACTGCAAAATCATTGCCACGCTACGGAGTCACTAGCCTCGCCTGCGGGCCGTTTTTTGGCGACTCGCTGTTCAACATTGCGCCAACGAATACACCGCTTGGCCGCAACGTTGCATTTGCCTTATGGCCCGACACCCGTTTGTCGCGGCTGGAACGGTTCTGGCCAGCCCGATTACGCTGGTGGGCTTGCGGCCGTATTCTTCGCCCAGTTGTAATCCGATCACCGGGAACGGTTGTCCGGCCGATGGGACCCCGGTTTTCAGCAGCATCTTCGCGCAGGACACGATTGCGAATTCCGCCTACAACTCCTTGCAGGCCTCGCTGGAGCAGCGGTTCTCGAATGGATTGCAGTTCGAGATTGCCTATACTTTCAGCAAGTCGATTGACGGCGCTTCCAGTTTTGAGAACTCGCTGAAGCCGATTTGCAACGGGGTGTTGAACAACTTCAGTTGCAACCGGTCGCTGTCGTTGTTCGATGCCCGGCAGCGATTGGTGATCAGCTATTTGTGGCAGATTCCCGTCCCAAAGTACCACGGTGCAAAGGGGCAACTCCTGGACGGCTGGGCGGTTTCGGGCATCACCAGCTTCCAGTCAGGTTTCCCGATTCGTATGCTGACCCTGGACGATCAGGAACTCGAAAATGACGTGAGCGGCTTCGAAGCGCCGGGACGGCCGATCGAGACGGGTCCTGTCGCTTTCCGAATCCCAAAGCCAACAGTAACTATTACTTCTGCAACGGCGGGGCCGGCGCCCCGGGATGCAACATTCAGGACGCGCCCCTGGGATCGTTGGGTGGGCCGCGGACGATCTGCTGCGGACCGGGCATCAACAACTTTGATATGTCGCTGCAGAAGGTATCGCCGATTGGCGAGACTGTACACGCCGAGTTCCGGGCTGAATTTTTCAACATTTTCAACCACACGCAATTCCTAAACCCGGATGGCAATATCAGCGACGGGCCGGATTTCGGCCGCGTGACGCATACGCGCGACCCGCGCCAAATTCAGTTTGCTTTGAAGTTCGCGTTCTAGAATATCTATATCCCACGGGCGGTTTCGGCCGCCCGGGTCCAATCTAATGGCCTACCCGGCCTGAGCTTTATTGGAGATCACGATGTACCCCGCATTGCAAAAAGAGCTCGAGACGTTCGAGCGCCGCACTCCGAAGTCCGCCGAAGCGCATAAGAAGAACCTGAAGCGCCTGCCCTTGGGCGTGGCCAGCAATTATCGCGCCTACGAACCGTATCCGATCTTTGTGGCGGAAGCGTCGGGCAGCAAGTTTCGCGATCTCGACGGCAACGAATATATCGACCACAATCTATGTTTCGGCACGCTCATGGCGGGCCATTCGCATCCGGCCGTGATCAAGGCGGTCGAAGGCCGTCTGCATAAAGGCACCGCTTTACGGCATGCCGCACAACATGGAGTGGGAATTGGCGGAAGAAATCTGCACGCGCTTTCCGGTGGAGATGTGCCGCTTCGGCAACAGCGGCACCGAAGCCACCATGCATACGATTCGTCTGGCGCGCGCCGCTACGGGACGCGACAAGATCATCAAGTTCGAAGGCGGTTACCACGGCCTGCATGATGCGGCGCTGGTCAGCGTGAAGCCGCACCCGCCCGGCGACGATCTCGGCGATATCAAGAATCCGAAAGCTGTGTCGGCTGGAGGGGCGTGCCGAAGGCGAGTATCGCGAACGTGCTGGTTGCGACCTTCAATGATCTGGAAACAGTGGAGCGCCGGTTCAAGGAGAATCCGAATGAGATTGCGGCGATTATTCTTGAGCCGATCATGATGAACGTCGGCATCTGCATGCCGCAGAAAGGATTTCTGGAAGGCCTGCGGACGCTTTGCGACACGCATGGCGCGCTGTTGATCTTCGACGAAGTCAAGACGGGCGCGAAGCTGTGCTGGGGCGGAGCTTCGGAATACTTTGGCGTGAGGCCCGACATGATCTGCCTGGCGAAGTCGATTGGCGGTGGATTTCCGCTGGCGGCTTTCGGCACGCACAAGCGGGTTATGAGTTTGATTTCGGACCACAAAGTTTTCCACGGCGGCACTTACAACACGAATCCGATTTCGATGGCGGCTGGCCTGGCGATGTTTCGCGAAGTGCTTACTCGGGCGAACTACGCGCACATCGAGAAGCTCAGTAACAAGTTGGTCGACGGATATAAGAAGACCATCGCGAAAGTCGGCTTGCAGGGCTACATCGTGAGCGCCGGGGCCAACGGCGTGCTGATGTTGTATCCGAAGGAGATCCGCAACTACCGCGACTGGCTGGCGATTGACGTCGACCTGTGGCGGCATTACTGGTTCGGCATGGTGAATCGCGGCGTGATGTGCCAGCCTTACTGGTGGGACGAGCAGTGGACGATTTCCGTGCAGCACACCGAGGCCGACATCGACAAACACCTGGCGGCATTTGCCGACGTAGCCCCGTCTCTGGCCGCCGCGCAGCATGAGCGGTTGGGAGCGGTAGCAACACACTAATTGGATCGGGTCATCTGGCCATCGGGTCATCGGGTGATTGAAAATCCGAGATCCGGACGGGGTAGATGGCCCGATCACCCGATGACCCGATCACCCGATGACTTCTGACGATGACTTCTGATCCCAACCAGCCGCACCTAAAGCGCGTCCTCGGACGCTTTGACCTGGTGTTGCTGTTTGTCGTCGCCGTATTCAATCTCAACGTGGTGCCGAGCATCGCTGCCAACGGCGGCGTGACCGTCTGGCTGTGGATCATCTCGCTGCTTCTGTTTTTCTGGCCGCAAGGGATCGCGGTGATCGAACTCGCGCATCGTTACCCCGGCGAAGGCGGAGTGTACTTGTGGGCGAAAGAAGTGTTCGGCGACTTCCACGGCTTTCTCTCCGGTTGGTGTTACTGGACGAATAACATGCTGTATGTGCCGACGGTGATGCTGTACTTCGTCGGCGTAACTGTGTTTGCGATGGGCCCGGGCCATGCGGCGCTTGCCGACAACAAGAATTTTGCGATGACCGCTTCTCTGGCGCTACTGGCGCTGCTTACGGTGGTCAACATTGTTGGACTGGGAGTTGGGAAGTGGCTGAATAATTTGGGCGCTATCGGAACATTTGTCGCGGCGGCGGTTCTGATTGGTCTGGGAGTTACGGTCTGTTCGCGTTTTGGCACGACCGTAACCGCCGCTGATTTTCGGATTCCGCCGGACCCCAGGTTCGTTCTGAATTCGTTCGGCGTGATTTGCTTCGGCTTGGTCGGACTTGAACTTGCTTCGGTGATGGGCGACGAAATCCGGGATCCGCAGAAAACATTGCCGGGCGCGGTGGCATGGGGCGGCATGGTTTCCGGGTTGCTTTACATCGGGGCGACGCTGACCCTGCTGGTCGCGATCGGCAAGAACGACATCAGCGTGCTGCAGGGCATTGTGCAGGCGGTCAGCCATATGGCCGGCAAAGTTGGCGTGGCGTGGATTATCACTCCGTTTGCAGTGATGCTGAGTCTTTCGATTGCGGGGATTGGCTCGGCATGGATGGGCGGTTCGGCGCGCATTCCGTTCGTCGCCGGACTGGATTCCTACATGCCTGCGTGGCTCGGCAAAGTTCACCCGAAATATAGGACGCCCTCGGCGGCGCTGATCGTGCAGGCGGTCGTATCTCTGGTATTGATCGTCATCAATTTTTATGCCTCGGGCGGCGTGCAGGAAACTTTCCAGACCATGCTTTCGCTGGCGGTGGTTCTGCAACTGGTGCCGTTTCTGTATGTGTTTGCGGCGCTGCTGAAGTTTGCTTTCGGTGGCGACCTGGCGGGCGCGCGCTACGGCCGCGGCACGCTGATTGTTTCCGGATTCTGCGGCTTCGTGACTACGGCGCTTGGAATCGTATTGGCGTTCTTTCCGGCCAAGCAGATTACTTCAGTCTGGAGGTATGAAGCGAAGATGTTCGGCTTTACGTTGTTTTTTCTGGCGCTGGCCGCGTTCTTCTTTTTTGTGTACGGGCGGCTGAAAGCAGCCGCCTGGGAATAGAAGATTCACGTAGGGACGGCCGCCCTCGGCCGTCCAGTCGAGCGCAGCTCGACAGGTTACGGAGGAAGCTGCCGAGCTTCGCTCGGCATGGACGGCAGGGCGCCCGTCCCCACGCATTCTTGGAGGACTTATGCCTGGTGGAGTTACGACTGACATCAAGAGTTATTCGATGCTGATTAATGGCGAGTGGGTCGCAAGTAAGTCGGCTAAGACCTTCCCCGTGTACGATCCCTCAACCGAAGAGATCATTGCACAGGTTCCCGACGCGAACGCGGACGACGTTAACCGCGCGGTCGCGGCTGCCAGAGCCGCGTTTGAAGAAGGTCCGTGGGCGACCACCACGGCGCAGGAGCGTGGACGCGTTCTCTTCCGCCTGGCCGAGAAGGTGCGCCAGAACCTGCCCATGCTCGCCGAACTCGAATGCCGTAACTCGGGCAAGCCGATTGTTGAAGCGGAGTTCGACATCAACGACGTGGCGACGTGCTTCGAATACTATGGCGGGCTGGCCACGAAGGTCGTCGGCTACGTAAATCCCGTTCCCGACAACGCGATGAGCCTTTCGCTGAAAGAACCGATGGGCGTCGCCGGGCAGATCATTCCCTGGAATTATCCGTTGCTGATGGCTGCGTGGAAACTGGCTCCGGCACTGGCTGCCGGTTGCACCTGTGTGCTCAAGCCCGCCGAGCAAACGCCGCTCACCGCGCTCGAACTGGCGAAGTGGTTCGAGGAGGTTGGTCTGCCGAAGGGCGTGGTGAATGTGATTACCGGTTTCGGTGAAAGCTGCGGATCGCCGCTGGTCAAGCACCCGGGCGTGAACAAAATCGCTTTTACGGGCTCAGCCGCTGTCGGCAAGATCATTGTGAAGGAAGCCGCCGATACCGTGAAGCGCGTGACGCTCGAACTGGGCGGCAAGTCGCCGAACATCTTTTTTGCCGATGCCGACTTCGAAGCCGCCATCGATGGAGCGCTGTTTGGGGTCTTCATCAATCAGGGAGAAGTCTGTTCGGCCGGCAGCCGCATCCTGGTGCAGAAATCGATTTACAACAAGTTTGTCGAAGCCATGGCCGAGAAGGCGAAGAAGATCAAGATCGGTCCACCACTGGAGCGCGAAACGAAGATGGGAGCACTGGTCTCGAAAGAACAATACGACCGCGTCTGCTCCTATCTCGAGATCGGCAAGAAAGAAGCCAAAGTTGCCGCTGGCGGCGGACGCGCCGACAAGTTCGCTAAGGGTTACTATGTGCAGCCGACTATCTTCTATAACGTCGATAACAACGCCCGCATCGCGCGCGAAGAAATCTTCGGCCCGGTCGCGGCCGTGATTCCGTTCGACGACGAAAAGGACGCGCTGAAGATCGCGAACGACACGCCCTACGGGCTGGCCGCTGCCGTCTGGACGCGCGACATTTTCAAAGCCATGCGCGCGGTGAAGTCGCTGCGCGCGGGCATCGTGTGGGTGAACCACATGCAGCCGACTTATGTAGAAGCGCCCTGGGGCGGCTACAAGCAGTCGGGCTTTGGCCGTGAACTGGGGCCGTGGGGCATCGAAGAATATCTCGAGACCAAGCAGGTGTATATCAATCTGAACGAAGCTCCGATCGGCTGGTACTGAGAACCAGTTGCCAGTGGCCGGTGGTCAGTTGCCAGTAGAACCTGACCTCGGCTCGGGCGGACACTAACTGAGACCTGACAACTGAGAACTGACTTATGTCTACCATTCAACTGCGCACACCTATTCCCGGACCCCGCTCGCAGGCACTTATGAAACGACGCAATGCTGCCGTTGTGCAGGCGGCTTTTCACGCCACGCCGGTCTTCGTGGCCAAGGCGGAAGGCGCGGTGGTTGAAGATGTTGACGGCAACCGGCTGATTGATTTTGCCGGCGGCATCGGCTGCCTCAATACCGGACATCGCGCGCCGGCTGTGGTCGAGGCCGTGCGCCGCCAACTTGATCGCTTCCTGCATACCAGCTTCAACGTGCTGCCTTATGAAAGTTACATCGCCGTTTGCGAGAGGCTGAACGCGCTGGTGCCGGGCAAAGGACCGAAGAAAACCATACTTGTGAACACGGGCGCGGAAGCGGTGGAGAATGCCATCAAGATTGCGCGTTGTTACACGAAGCGACCCGCGATCATCAGCTTTGAAGACGCGTTCCACGGCCGCACTTATATGGCGATGGCCGCGACCAGTAAGACGCATCCTTACAAAGCGGGATTCGAGCCGTTTCCGAGCGAGGTTTATCGCATTCCTTATGCGTATTGCTTCCGCTGCTCGTACTCGATGAAGTATCCGTCGTGCGACGTGTATTGCGCGCGGCACATCGAAGACACGTTCAAGCGGATAGTGGCGGCGGAATCGGTGGCGGCGGTGATCGTCGAGCCGATCCTGGGTGAAGGCGGATTCGTTACGCCGCCGGCGGAGTTCTATCCAACGCTTGGCGCGATCTGCCGCCAACACGGGATTCTGCTGATCGCCGACGAAGTGCAGACTGGATTCGCGCGCACCGGCGCGATGTTTGCCTGCGAGCGGCTGGGATTGGAACCCGATCTGGTCACGATGGCCAAATCGCTGACGGGTGGCTTGCCCATGGCCGCGGTCACGGGACGCGCTGAAATCATGGATGCGCCCGGCGCCGGCCAGCTGGGCGGCACGTTCGCGGGCAATCCTGCAGCCTGCGAGGCGGCGCTGGCTGTGCTTGACATCATCGAAAAAGAAAACCTCTGCGCGCGCGCCAACGTGCTGGGCGAACGTTTTCGCAAGCGCGCGGCGAAGTGGCAGGAGCAGTGGGAACTGGTTGGCGATGTCCGCGGACTTGGCGCCATGCAGGCGATTGAACTGGTTCGCTCAAAGACAACCCGCCAACCCGCGGAGGAAGAGACCAAACAAGTGTCACAATACTGTTACGAGCATGGCCTGGTGACGATCACCGCCGGATCTTACAGCAACGTGATTCGCCTGCTCGTGCCGCTGGTCATTACCGACGCGCAGATGGATGAAGGGCTGGATGTGCTCGAAGCTGCGCTGGCGTCGCGTTGCCGAGGGGTGTGTGGGAGACTGAGACAGCTCTGGCGACGCCCAAGCCTGCGCGTAGGTTCAGCGGATTAGGTCTCCAGCGTCAAGTCCGTAACGAATCTTATGACTACTTAACTACAGTTCCTGCCATGACCGGCCAAGAGATGGTCGATCTTACCAAGAAACACACGCTGTTTGAGTGGTCGGCGCAATCGAAGGTCGATCCTATCCCAGTGGCGCGGGCCAAGGGCATTTATTTCTGGACGCCGGAAGGGAAGCGCTTCATCGACTTCAACAGCCAGTTGATGTCGGTGAACATCGGACACGGCGATGAGCGCGTCATCCGGGCCATAACCGAGCAGGCATCGGTGCTGGCTTATGCCAATCCGTTTATGGCGACCGAAGCCGCGGGCGCGAGCTGGGGGCTAAGCTGGCGGAGATCACGCCGGGCGACATTGACACGTTCTTCTTTACGAACGGCGGCGCGGAAGCCAACGAGAACGCCATCAAGATCGCGCGCTTCTTTACCGGACGCCACAAGATCATCGCGCGTTATCGTTCGTATCATGGCGCGACGGCCGGCGCCATCAGCCTTACGGGGGATCCTCGGCGATGGGCGGTTGAGCCTGGACTTCCGGGCGTGGTGCACGTGCTCGATCCTTATCACGGGATCGAACGTGGATGGGAGTCGGCCGAAACTTCGCTGGCCATGATCGAGGAAACCATTCAACTCGAAGGCCCGCACACGATTGCCGCGTTCATCCTGGAGCCGGTGACCGGGACGAACGGCGTTCTGGTGCCGCCGGATGGATATCTGGAAGGCTTGCGGAAATTGTGCGACAAGTATGGGATTCTGATGATCGCCGACGAAGTGATGTCGGGCTTTGGCCGCACGGGCGAGTGGTTTGCGGTCGACCACTGGAAGGTTGTTCCTGACTTAGCTTTGCATGGCGAAGGGACTTACGTCGAGTTATATTCCTCTGGGCGCAGTCGGTATGCGGCAACATATCGCCAGGCACTTCGACGACAAGGTGTTCTATGGAGGACTTACTTATAACAGTCATCCGATGGGATGCGCGACGGCGCTGGCGACTATTGGCGTTTATGAGGAAGATCATCTGATCGAGAATTCGCGGAAGATGGGCGCGATCATGAAGACGCTGGGCTCGGAGTTACAGGCGAAACACCGGTCGGTGGGCGCGGTGCGCTCGATTGGGCTGTTCGGCATTGTCGAGCTGATCCGGGACCGCAAGACGCGGCAGCCAATGGCTCCGTTCAACGGCACTTCCGATGAGATGGTTGCGCTTGGGAAGTTCTTCAGGGAGAACGGGCTCTATACCTTCGTTCGCTGGAATACCTTCTTCACCAATCCTCCGCTGTGCATCAACGAGCAGCAACTGCGGGAGGCGTTTGCGATCATCGATAAAGGGCTGGAGATCACGGATCGGGCGGTGAGGGGGTAGGTGCAGTTTTCTTCGCTAGTTCATCGAGTTACACGGAAATGCCGGGACGGGGACTCCAGGAAATCGAGAACTCTGTGGCGAATCCCCGAGATGTCAGAGGTGCCATCAGAACGCACGGCTCGAAAAGAGTGAGACGTGGGCGCCCGGCACGGGGAGAATTCCCTGGTTCGTCCTTGCTGAGCGAGAAGGATGCAGGGGTCCTTCGACTCCGCCGGGGCTTCACTCCGTGAAGTCCCTGCTCCGCTCAGGATGACAACTTGGATAATGTTGCGGCTTCCCAATCGCTATTGGGCGTCTCGATAAATTCTAGCGCCAGCTTCGCTGCTGGCCGTCGGAGGGGGAAACTATCAGGGGTTCGTGGTGCGCTTGGGTGGCGTGATGGTTGATTGCCGTTGCGGCTTGGGTGCGGAGGTTGCCGGCCTTTGCTTCGAAATCGAGCGTGCTTACGCTGTGGGCACACTGGGTGCAGGTGAACTTCATGCCGTTCTTGATGCGCTCGATGCGGTAGGCTTTCACTGCATGAATTGTAGTCCGGGCGAGCAGAGGCGAAAACGCCGATAGTGGGGCAGCGAAGGTAACGCTATAGCGAATCAAGGATTACCGGCAGCTGCCGAGCTTCGCTCGGCTTGGACGGGCGAGACGCCCGTCCCCACACTAGCAACGCTGGCGTCACTTTGCCAGGCGGTTGTATTTCTTCAGGACCTCGCGCAGACGGTCGTGCGGGAGGGCTATTACAGTGTGGTCGTCGATGCCGGTCATGGTTTCGGCGGCGACCATGGCGTTGATTACGGCTTCTTCTGTGGCCTGGACGGTGGCTAGGAACAGCGGATCGAGGCTGTCGTTGGGCAGCATTCTTCAGGTCGCGGACTCCCTTGGGGGACGCCGCTCCGGGGATTCGCGGTGGAGAAGGCGATGAAGATGTCGCCGGAGCCGTCGCCGGAGTAGCTGCCGTCGCGGCCTAGTCCTAGAGACGCTCGGCGGGCGATTCGCTTCAGTTGGGTTGGAATCAGCGGGGCGTCGGTGGCGACGACGATGATGATCGAGCCAATGTCTTCGCCGTAAGCGGGGTGCTCGGGAATCTCCTTGCCGACGGGGACTCCGGCGATGCGCAGTTGGTCGCGGCGGCCGTAGTTGCACTGCACGAGCACGCCGATTGTGTAGCCGCCGCTTTCGCATCGAGCACGCGGGAGGCGGTTCCGATCCCTCCCTTGAATTCGTTGCAGATCATGCCGGTGCCGCCGCCTACGTTGCCTTCTTCGACCGGGCCGCCGTGCGCGGAATCGAGCGCGTGGAAAACGTGTTCGGGCTTCACGTGGAATCCGTTGATGTCGTTGAGATAGCCGTCCCAGGTTTCGGCGACCACGGGCAATGACCACCAGTAGCCCTCCATGTCGGGCTCACCGCGCTTCACTTTCCAGGCGATGACGGCGTCGCGCACCACGCCGACGCTGTGCGTGTTGGTGATCATGATGGGGCCGTCGAGGAAGCCGGAGTCTTCGAGCCAGGTGGTGCCGGTCATCTCGCCGTTGCCGTTGAGCGTGAACCAGGCGCCGAAGACGGAGTCATTCGCGTCGCGGCCGCGGGGATGGATCGGCGGTGACGCCGGTGCGGACCGGGCCTTCACCGACTTTGAGCTTGCCGCGGCCGGAGATGAGCGTGGTGTGTCCGACTTCGACGCCGCTTGACGTCGGTGATGGCGTTGTTCGGGCCGGGGGTGCCGTCGAAGGGGACGCCGAGGTCGCGGGCTCGGGGCTTGGTTTGGGCGAAGGCGAGAGTGCAGGCACAGAGAAGAGCGCAGAGAACTACGAACGTAAATGAGGTAAGAAACGGGAGAATTCGAAATCGCATCATAGGTTGTTCGATCGAGCGTCGGCGGCAGTATAAAGCATAGAAGGGTTGATTTAGAATCCTGCCAGGAAGAGCAGTCTCGGTCGAGGAGATGAGATGGAGAACTGGAAGCGGGCGGTGATTGCGGGATCGGCGGGAGGGGCGACCATGTTGCTGCTGAAGGGGAAACGTCCGGCGGCGGTGCTGGTGGGAGGGGTGGGACTGGCGGTGCTGGCGTCGGAGTATCCGAATCAGTTTGCCAAGATTCGCGAAGAGCTGCCTTCGTATGTGCGGCAGGGAACGAAGTTTCTGGATCTGGCGATGAAGATCGGCAGCAAGATCGAAGAGTTGGCGGAAAAGCGCGCGGCGCTGGCGTTTGAGGAATTGGGGGAGTACTGAGTGTTCGCTAGAGTCGGGGCTCTTCGGCTCCGCTCAGGACAGGCTCCGCCCCGTCACCGCACGGGCGCTTCGCCTACTCGATTCCCAGTTGTTTGCGGGCTTCGGGGCTTAGGCGTTCGGGAGTCCAAGGCGGATTCCAGACTACATTGACGCTGGCGTTGCGGACGCCGGGGAGTTGCTCGACGCGGGACTTGACCTGGGCGCTGATGTTGACGTGCTCGGGGCAGCCTTGAGCGGTGAGGGTCATATCGACAGTGACGTCCTGCTGACCTTCGGGTACGTCGTCGAAGCGGATTTCATAGATCAGGCCGAGATCGACGATGTTGACGGGGATTTCGGGATCGTAGCACTGCTTGAGTGCGTTCAGAACGTCATCCTGGGCGATGGGCATGGATTTCCTTTTCGGTTCGTTCGATTACGGTTCGATTACGTTGTTGATAGCGAGTACGCTTGTCCATATTCTATAGCGAATCTAGAGTTGCCGTGAGCGCAGGCAACTGCCGAGCTGCGCTCGGCTTGGACGGGCCAGGCGCCCGTCCCCACACGAACCTAGCCCGTTCTTAGATCATGGCCATCGATCCGGAGTTTCGGAAAAAACTGCAGATCTTTCTGGTGGCCGCCATGGTGCTTGCGGGTGGGCGGGCGGCTTACATCGTGTACGAGCGGCGCGAGGCGATGAAGGAAGACGCGAAGCCCAAGCAGGAAACGGCGCTGAAGGCGGACTACTACGTTACGCCGAAGAAGCTGCATGCTTATGATCTGAAGTCGGCGCGCCAGTTGACCGAGCAGGCGGTATGGGTGAAGGTCGGTTATCAACTCACGTACTATCCCTATGATCGCGAGCGGCACAAGACGGATTTCGGGCACGAGGCGGGAATGCTGCCGCCTTTGCAGAAGCTTGCGATTCAGGATGTGGTGACCGATGTTTCTCCGCTGGCTCCGGGGATCAAGCAGGTGATGGCTTGCTTTTCGCTGGAGGGCAAGAGCTATGCGGCTCCGATTGGGGCGGAAAAGGGCGGCGACTTCAAGATTTACTCCGACGACATTTTCTTCATCGAAGATCCGCACGAGCTTTACAAGCACTGGCCGGCGGATGTCTGGAAGAAGATTGATGCTCATGAAGTGCAAGCGGGGATGAGCGAGTTACAGGCCAGCTTCGCGATTGGGACTGGGCGTTCCGGAGGGCTCGGGCGATTACGGTTCGCGAACTCTGCATTACCCGAATGGCGGAAAGCCGCTGGCGATCACCTTTCAAAACGACAAGGCGGTTGAGATCAAGCCGGGCTCGTAAGCTACAATTCCGGGCATGAAACGAACGCTCGGCGTTGTTGTTGCCTCTCTTCTTTGCTTCTTCATCTTCCCAAGTCTTGCCGCACCCCGCACCACTGCGCGTGGATTATTACCACACCGGAAACTCGCACGAGGAATGGTTCAGCCTGGATCGGGTGGTGCTGGAACCGCTGGAGTGGCCGGGGAATCTGAACAAGGCCATCGATGAAAGTCAACTGGGAAATTACCTGTTCGAAGTGCGCGAGCGCGACAGCGGGAAACTGCTGTACTCGCGCGGATTCAATTCCGTGTTTGGGGAGTGGAAGACGACGGAAGAGGCGCTGCACGGGAATCGGACATTTTCGGAGTCGCTGCGCTTTCCGACGCCTGACGCGCCGGTGGAAGTGTCGCTGAAAGAGCGCGCTGGGAGCGGCTTTCAGCCAGCGTGGAAGGAAGTGTGGAAGACGGTGGTCGATCCGAAAGACAAGTTCGTCGACCGGTCGCGTCCACCTTCGCCGGGGGCGTTGCTGGAATTGCAGAAGATGGGCGATCCGGCGACCAAGGTGGACTTGCTGGTGCTGGGCGACGGTTACACGGCGGCGGAGCGCGGGAAGTTTGAGAAAGACGCGCGGCGATTCATGGAGGCGCTGTTTTCGACATCGCCGTTTCGCGAGCACCAGAAAGATTTCAACGTGTGGGGGCTGTGTCCGGCGGCGGAGGAGTCGGGCGTGTCGCGACCTTCGAGCGGAATTTACCGGCGGTCGCCGGTGGGCGCTGCGTACGACACGTTCGGCACGGAGCGCTATGTGCTGACCACGGAGAACCGGGCGCTGCGGGATGTGGCGTCGTTCGCGCCGTATGAGTTCATCGAAATTCTGGTGAACGGGCAGACCTACGGCGGCGGCGGAATTTTCAATCAGTATGCGACGGTGGCGATCGACAATCTGTGGGCGGGATATGTGGGTGTGCACGAGTTCGGACACCAGTTCGCCGCGCTGGCGGATGAGTACTACACGTCGGATGTGGCGTATCTGCCGCCGGAGAAGAAGACGGAACCGTGGGAGCCGAATGTGACCGCGCTGCTCGATCCGGCGAATTTGAAGTGGAAGGATCTGGTCGCGCCGGGGACGCCGATTCCGACGCCCTGGGATAAAGAGGAATTCGATCGCTTTGAGCGGGACATCCAGCGGCAGCGCAAAGAGCTGCGAGCGGCGGGGAAGCCGGAGGCGGAGATGGATGAACTTTTCCGCAAAGAGCGCGAGAAGGAAGATGCGATGCTCGGTTCGCAGAAGTTTGCCGGGAAAGTGGGAGCGTTCGAGGGCGCGAACTACGAGGCGAAGGGATATTACCGTCCGGAGGTGGACTGCATCATGTTCACGCGGCATAAGACGTTTTGCGCGGTCTGCCGGCGGGCGATTGAGCGGGTGATTGGGATGTATACGGGGTGAAGGTCGGGTTCACCGCCGAGACGCCGAGGGCGCCGAGAAAGACTTTAAGGAAGCGCTTAAGCGAGCGCGAACGAACTCTATGACTTCTGGCGTCACGTAGTTTGGCGGGTGGATCTCAAACATGGGGCGATCTATTACAGGTTTCAGCGAGACTCGTTCCCAGGCTGGGCCTTCGGAATCTTGGACGGAGTGCAGCAGGACGGCGTCGGCGCGGTCGAGGAAAGTTTGCGCGGAGGCTTTGAAGTCGGCGGTCTGCTGGGTCGAGCACGGTTAGATAGAGATCCGGTTTCACGAAGCGCAGGATGCTGTTCGATTCGATGATGGCGTTTTCTGTTGCGGCGAGGATCTTGCGAATGCGGGGCATGGCTTCGGCGAGGTGTCCTTGCTGGGTGCGGACCCACCAGGAATGATCGGCGCCGGCGACCAGGAAGCGCGACGTGTCGGATTCGCCGGAGCGGTCTTTTTCTTCCGACACAGCCCAGGAATGATCGGCGGTGGCGCAGTCGCAGGCTTCGCCGTTGGCGGAGCAGACGTTGTGTCCGTATTGCGTGATTTTGAGGGCGGTCCAGTGGAAGGCGGGCAGGGCGGCGATGAGGCCGGCGACGACGCTGGTCTTGCCGACGCTGCGGGTGTGTCCGCCGATGACGAGGATGGGCATGGGGAAGCGGCTCTTAGCATCTTACAGATTTTGTCATCCTCGAGCGGAGCGTAGGGATCTGCATCTCGCGGCGAACTGCAGATCCCGCCCCTTCTACGCTCAGGGTCGGGATGACAATTCATTCGTTGCTCAGCGTTGCTTCTTGGCCGAGCGCGAAAGAAACGCCAATTCTTTAAGATACTCCCGGATGGGGCGCGCCGGGGTTCCCCAGAACACGACTCCTTTGCCGCGAATCACTTTCTTGGTTGGGATGCCGCTTTGCGCTCCGAGGATGGCGCCTTCTTCGATGCGCACGTGGTCGGCGATGCCTACCTGTCCGCCGATTATGACGTTGTCTTCGACGACTGCACTGCCGGAAAGGCCGGTTTGAGCGGCGATGACTACGTCCTGGCCGATCTGCACGTTGTGGCCGACGTGGACGAGGTTGTCGATCTTTGTGCCGCGGCGGATGCGGGTTTCGTCGAGCGCGCCGCGGTCAATGGTGGAGTTGGCTCCGATCTCGACGTCGTCTTCGATCACCAGCCGTCCGACTTGCGGGAATTGCTCGTAGCGTCCGGTTTCGGAATCGCGGACGTAGCCGAAGCCTTCGCTGCCGAGGACAGCTCCCGCCTGCACGATGACGCGATCGCCGAGAGTTGTGCCGGGGTAGATGGTGACGTTCGGGTCGAGGCGGCAATGGCTTCCGATCTTTACCTGCGATTACCCCCGACCGCGTCACCGCCGTCGTCTCCGATGACCGAACCGGAGCCAATCGTAGTTTCATCGCCGACCTTGACGTGTTCGCCGAGAATCGCGCGCGGGCCGATGGCTACGTTCTTGCCGATCTCGGCGGAGGCGGGAACGATGGCGGAGGGATGAATGGCGCGATTGCGGTCGGGGGGTCGCGGAGCAGCCGCGCGGCTCGGGCAAAGGTGAGGCGCGGCTGGGCGGAAATCAGGATGGGCTTGGCGGTGCTGGCGGCGAAGGCTCCGGCCGCGAAGTCTCCGGCGATTACGGCGGCGGCGGATGAGCGGAGCGCGGCGTCGAGATGCTGGGCGTCATCCACGAAGACGAGGCTGTCGCTGTTGGCGGATTGCAGGCTGGAGACGCTGGTCACGGTGATGGAGCTGTCTCCGAGGAGAGGGCAGCCGAGCTTCTCGGCGAGATCGCGCAGGGTATGCTTCATGGTTGTCTATTGTCGCTTTCCGGGGCGGGTGTGTACAACGCCGAGCCGACTTCGTTGCCACTCGCGGCAGCTGCCGAGCTTTGCTCGGCTTGGACGGGCGAGGCGCCCGTCCCCACACAACCTTGACGGGCGCCACACGTCTCCACGCACCTAGTACAGTGGCGGCTGGCCTGGGGGCCGGGTTTTCCAGCGGCGGTGGACCCAGAGCCACTGGTCGGGATAGCGGCGGATGAAGTCTTCGATGACCTTCGTGAATTTTGCGGTGTTGGCGACTATGTCGGCCTCGTTATCGTCGGTGCGAATCAGTTCGACGGCGGGATCGAAGCGCAGAATGTATTTGCGCAGTTTCGAATCCCAGACGGTGAAGCCGGGGACGACGGCGGCATCGGTGCGCAGGGCGATGCGGGCGAGGCCGCTGGCGGTGCAGGCGGGGATGCCGAAGAAATCGACGAACACACCTTGCGGCGGGGTCATGTTGGTGTCCATGAGGATGCCGACGGTTTCGCCGGCGCGCATGGCGGAGAGCAGGCCGCGGACGAAATCGTCTTTGTCGACGGTGCGGTTGCCGTGCATGGTGCGGTAGCGCTGGATGAGGGCGTCGATGTAGGGATTGTCGAGCGAGCGCATGACGATCGACAGCGGATGCCCCTGCAGCGAGTGGGCGAAGGCGGAGAGTTCCCAGGCTCCGAGGTGGCCGGTGAGAAACAGAACGCCTTTGCCGCGAGCGTAGGCGCGCTCGAAGTTTTCAAAGCCGTCGTAGACGACGATGCGAGAGACATTTTCGCGGGTGTAGCGGGGGAAGAGGCAGACTTCGGCGAGCTGGCGTCCGAGAGAAATGAATTCGCCGCGAACCAGGCGGCGGCGCTGGCGCGGCGACATTTCGGGGAAGGCGAGGGCCAGGTTGCGCAGGCCGACGCGGCGCAGGCGTCCGTGAACGCGCGTAGACGGTTAAGCCGAGGGTGATGCCTATGGCGCGCGCCAGGGGACGGGGGAGCAAGCCCAGGAGCTTTACCCAGGGCCAGACTAGAGCGTACTCGAGGCGTTCTCGCACTGTGCGGAGTTTAGGGGTCGAGGGATGGTCACGCAAGGCGGGTGCGTCAGCAGTTGCTGCGAAGGCGAGGCTTTGACCCGCGGGACGAGGCGGAGACGCCCACTGAGATACCGGGAACTGCGCGAACTTACTACTTTGCGGCCTGCTTGCGCCCACTTGGCTAGCGTGCTCAAGAAGGGGTAGGCGGTTTGGGGAGCTTCGATTTCTCCCTTGAGAGACGTGGTGAAGGGCACCATGCGGCCGTAGAATTCGCGGGTGCTGTCCTTGTCCTGCTTGATGACGGCGCCGGCGAGTTCGAGTCCGGCGAAGAGGCCGCGGGAGCGCGAGTAGGTCAGAACCTCCGCCCTCATCTTCCAATCGGTATCGGCGGAGGCGTGGCGTCCGACGGGGCCGGCGGCGGCGCTGGCATCGGCTCCGAGCTTGAACTGGCTGGAGAGCAGGTTATCCATGCCGTTCTTGTTCATGATCAGCATGACGAGATCGGTTGCCTGGCCGCCGATCTGCAAGCCGAAACTGCCTCCGCCAATGACGAAGAAAGCGGGCGCGCTCCAGCCTTTTTCAGTGCGGCAACTGGCGACGCCTTTGCCATAACGGCCGCCGACGACGAAGCCGCCATTGAGCAGCGACGGAACCACGGCCACGCATTCGGCGGAAGCCGAGTACTTCTTCGGGAATGCGCTGGTCGGGGCGGCCTGGATTTCTTCGAGTACCGTGCCCGCGGCTGCGACACGTCCGGAGGCTTTGGTGTTGGACTTCCGCGGCCTTGGCGTCGTCGTCGGTATTGGCGGAAAGAATCGTTGTTTGGAAACATGTCAGGAAACAAACGAGCAATAGCAGAACGAGGAGATTTCGCATCATGCCTCTCTTGGGAGATGGGAGTATGGATTCCGTATTTGCTACTTATGATTCTATTCGATGCAGGATGCGGAGCGGAGGATACCGGGGGAGTGATCAGGGTGAGTCAGGCAGTAAGGCAAAAAAAATGCGGGGTTGAAAGCGGCGACCCTAATCTCCGTTTCCAACCCCGTCTCCCAGGTTCTGTGGTAGGTGAAGCGAGTATGCGGCAGGTGGAGGAAGCGGACAAGATTACTGGGGTCACTGTACTTTGGTAACCGTAGGTTGGCCGGCCTAATCCCTGGCCGTTGTCCCGGCTAGCCCTTGGCGCTCTCTCGCACTGGGGCTAGAGATGTGCTAGAGTTTTTGCCTGCGCTCAAGTCCGCTTCTGTGGTGGTGGCACAGGGGACGAAAAATGCCTCGAATTTTGTTGACAACGCGTTGCCGCGACTCCGGCCTGTACGATTATTTTCGCGAAAATGCGCCGCGGAATTTTCGCTGGCGTTTCGGTATGCCACGCACGATCTCGTTTGGCCTGCGATTCCTGCGGCAGAATCTTCCGCACGTTAGCAATTCTGGAATATCCGACGCGCGCCGAATTTTCTGCTCAGCTCAAGAGGGGCTGGGATGCCGTGGGTTTTTCCTTTTATCTCGAAGAGACCAACGACATCCTGGCGATGGCCGCCGAAGCGCGGCAGGCAGGCATCCGGGAACTGTGGGCGGGCAATTACGGCGCTCTGACCCCCTCCATCCAATCGCACTTCGATCACGTGTTCACCGGCTACAGTGAAGACGCCCTGGGACAGAAGCTGGGGGCGCGTCTCGATGAAATCCGGCATCCACCGCTGATCACACGCTTCCGCCTGCCCGGAGGGTGGTCGTTCCCGCTAGGTATTTTGTTTTCCTCACGCGGATGCAGTTTTCGCTGCACCTTCTGCCAGACCACTGCGTTTGCGCCGAAACCAAAGGAAATCTCTCTGGCGTCTTTGGATCGAGTGCTGCGTTTCTATGTCCAACACGGCATTCATTTTGTCCTGCTGCTCGACGAGAATTTCGGAAACCTTCCCGCGCATGCCGACGCGGTCATCGAGCTATTGGCGCGCCACCGAGTCCGCTGGCTCGTGCAGTCGCGCGTGGACCTGCTCCTGCGCAACTTCGATGACTGGCGGAGCTGCGGCATGGAAGGCGCGCTCTTCGGCATCGAGAGTTTTCACCAGGAGATCCTGAAGCAGATGCACAAGAACGAGAAAGCACAGGCCGCGTTTGAACTCGCCGAGCGACTTGAGCGCGCTGGCCTGTACGCCCAAGGGTATTACATCATCGGCCTACCGCCGGAGACGCCGGGATCGATCGCTGAAGATCTGAGAACATTGGCTTCTTTAAAGCTCGATGTCACGCAAATCACCATCGTCACGCCGCATCCACAGACGGAAATGTGGCATGAACTCGATTCCGGTTACGGTATTTTTGAAAAAGACTGGTCTAAGTTCGACACCAAGCATC
Organism: uncultured Acidobacteriaceae bacterium; assembly: GCA_963794365.1. Taxonomy (GTDB): domain Bacteria; phylum Acidobacteriota; class Terriglobia; order Terriglobales; family Acidobacteriaceae; genus Acidiflorens. Next base: position 53,678 of record CAWCDV010000027.1, on the reverse strand, counting down.
TCGTCTGGAACCACCCACATTGCGCGCCCGGCGTGCTGGAATCTCTGCTCGAACAGGGCTTCCAATCCTGCTATGGAAACGACTGGCTGGTGCGGACGACGAAAAAGTTTCTCTCCATGAGAAGAGCCCAAAAAGACATTTCCAGCGTATTACTGGGTCCGCTACGCTCGCGATGGGCCTCCTCGGCGCGACTGCCTTATCTTCCCACGCAAGTGCCGTCTACAGACCAACACGTCCGCAGCGCCGTCGCCTGAGGCATCCTCCGGGAGGATGTGGCATTCCTGATGCCGTGCCAGGTGCCGCACTGACCACGGGCTGTGAAGCAGATCGAGCGAGCAGCGAAGGCAAAAGTTAATCCATTGCTGCGAGCCTCAGAGTTCGGGCCGGAAAGCGGCCGACAGGGCGTCGGCCAAACGACCGGATGGGGATCCGGTTCTGGAAATGAATCCTACTTCGCCGTCACCAGCGAATGGGTGATGGCATGGACGGAGAGGGCGATGCGGTTCTGCACGCCGACTTTGCGCATCAGTTTCGCGACGTGAGCCTTCACGGTGCGCTCTTCGATGCCGAGGGCTGAGCCGATTTCTTTGTTGGAGCGGCCGGCAACCAGCATCTCGAGAACTTCCTTCTCGCGATCGGTAAAGTTAATCCGCCCGGCGGGGAAGATGCGACCCGGGGATGCGCTCACGCGTTCGATGAAGGTCGAGAGAACATGGCGCGGAGCCCACACCGAACCCTGATTGACAACGCGGAGAGCCTGGATGAACTCGGCCGCTGAGGCAGCCTCGTCCACGTAGCCTTTGGCGCCGGCCGCGATGGCTTTGAGGACGCTTTCATCGTCCATGCCGGAGCCGGTGACGATGATGCGCAGGTCGGGACGGACGGCTTTCATGCTGGCCATGATGTCGTACAGGTTCTGGCCACCGCGATTGCCCAGCAGGACGAGATCGATGTTGGGCAACTGGCCAAGGTCGGCCAGCGAGGCGGAGACCAGCTCCAGATCAGGCTCGGTATCAAAGAGGGCCCGGAATCCCACAAACCGCAGAGGATCGCTTTCTACTACGGCAACGCGTATCAATGGCTTTCTGGCGACGGCAGCTTTCATTTAGGTTTCCCTGTTAGGATTGCATCCTGTTCCAGATTGCCTGAATCGGCCAACAATTGGAACGATTGACGAGCGAGACAAATTACGGGGGTAACCCCCAAGATCAGGCATCAGAGGAGGGTTTTGCGGTGAAGCGAAGGCGGATGCGACGGTATTTTGCAGCGATTCTGGGGGTGGGCTTGATAGTTGCGGGGCTGGGGTTGGCGCAGGCGCAGGCGTCAGCTCAGGCGTCAGCGCAAACGTCGGCGCAACCTTCAACAACGTATCAGCCGAAGTTTCCGGGCGATCCGGCGCGCTCGGATTCGGAAGCGCAGGCGCTCGGCTACATGCGGGTGGTGCTCCGGGCGGAGCACGCTTACAAGAAACGGCATGACAAGTATACGGGGTCGCTGGAGGCGCTGGCGGGCACCGGGTCCTTCACCAAGCGCATGGCGCACACCACCATTCGGGGGGATTACACGGTCAGCTTCCGTCCCCACAAGGACGGTTTCGTGCTGACCATGACGCCCAAGCAGATGGACAGCGAACACCGCTCCTTCTATGCGGAAGAAGATGGTGTAATTCATGCGGACGATCAAAAGCCCGCGGACCTGGATTCGCCGAAAGTGCAGTGAACGGGCGAGTCGAGGTTCGATTGGTAAGGTATAGGTAGGGACGGCCACCTTCCGCGAACTGCTTGCGGCAATGTGAACAGACCCGCCCGGCGGCCTCAAAACACCTGCGTCTTCGCCACTTTGCCATTCTCAAAGTGCACCACCCACCGGTGCCCGTTCTTCAAGTAGAACCAAGTCTCGCGCAGATTCGTATCGTCGCTTTCATCCACCTTTTTCTGATCGGGATCTCCGAAACTCATCAGCACCATTTCGTAGGTCATCTTCTCCTGCACGGTGTGCGCTTCGATGGCGGCGCGAAGGTCGGGCGGCATCTCCTTCTCCGCGAGCTGCTGCTCGATGCGGCTCACTCCAGCAGTCTGGCCATGAAGGTCAGGATATTTTGCGGAGCGATGTCGTTGTCGGTCAGATCTTTCTGAAACTTCAGATTCAGCCGCGAGCCCCCGGCCCGTTTGTAAGACGCCCCCATTTTGTTGGCGTGATTGCTGCCCCGCCGCCCCTCCCCGCCGCCTTCCAGATGGATTTCCACCTTGTCGCCGTCGATTTTGACATTGGTGATAGTCACCCATTCATCGCGGTCCACTCCCACACCCTTGTCCTTGAGCCACTCGATCCGCTTGATTGCGATGTCCCTCCCTTCCGTGCGCAGAATCATCGCAGTGACGCGGCCGGGGCAGACGGACGCGGCTCAGTTCCGCGGCCATTCGTGGACGCTCTTGCGACGGATCAAATTCCGTTTGCTATTCTGATGCGTGCTCAAAATCCACCGAAGGGCTTGGGGACTGGCGCTGGTGTCGGCAGTCCTACAGGTTGTGATCTTTCCGCTGCCGGGGATGTATGGGCTGTCTTGGATTGCGGTGACACCGCTGCTGGTCGCGATCTTGCGGGCGCGCGTTCCGGAGACTCTGCAATTGGATGGTCAGGCGCGCTTGCTGCCCGCCACGCCGTGGCAAGGGTTCGTACTGGGCTACGAGTGCGGGATTCTGTGGTTTGCCGGGACCTGCTACTGGATTTTCGACACCATGCATCGCTATGGCGGGCTGCCGATTCCGGCCGCGGTGCTGGCGCTGATCTTGTTTTGCCTGTATGTCGGGCTTTATCACGGAATGTTCGGGCTGCTGCTGGCCCTGGTTGCGGGATCGACCATCTCTAGATTGGACAAGTCTCGATCAGACAAGTCTGGACTAAAAGTCGCCGCGTCGGGAGCGGCGCTGCGGCGCGCGCTGGTGGCGGCTCCGTTTCTTTGGGTCGCGGTGGAGCTTGCCCGGACGCGCATTACCGCGTTTCCCTGGGAGCTTCTGGGATATTCGCAGACCGCGAATTTTGCGCTCACACGGATTGCTACACTCACCGGCGTCTATGGGCTCTCGTTTGAAATCCTGCTTGTGAACAGCGTGTTCGCCGCTGCGTTTCTGGTTGCGAAGGAGCAGCGGAAACGGCTGCTGGTGGCGGCGTGCGTGGCGACGGCGATCCTGCAGGCGGGGCAATTGGTGGCGCCTCCTCCGGTGGCGGCCGATCACACTGCGCTCTTGGTGCAGCCGAATATTCCGATCCTGGAAGGCGCGGCGTGGACGAAGGAATTTTTTCAGGACACGCTGCGCGACTTGACTGCCGTGAGTTTGCATCCCCCTGGAGGAAAACCCGCCAAACAACAGGCCGGCGGGTCTCCTGACATGTTTGTCTTGTCCTATAACTTGATTGTGTGGCCCGAGTCGCCTTCGCCGTTTTACACGAACGATCCTCTGTTTCGCGATGCCGTGAGCGCGCTGGCGCGGCAGTCGGGAACGTGGGTGGTGGCGGGCTCGATTGGAGTTGCTCCGGCTACGCACGGCGGCGGAGACAGTGGCGGAGAGAGGAGCGAACAACGATCGCAGATTTTCAACTCGGCTGTCCTGGTCAGTCCGCTTGGAGACTGGGTTGGACGCTACGACAAAATGCATCTTGTGCCCTTCGGCGAATATTTGCCGTTTCCGCAGCTGTTTGCCTTTGCCGGAGGCCTGACCAAGGAAGTGGGAGAATTTCAGCGAGGTGCGTCGCGCACGCCACTGGATGCCGGAGGCGAGCGGCTGGGAATGTTTATCTGCTATGAATCGATCTTTCCCGACGAAGTGCGGCAGGGACCGCTCGCGGGCGCGCAGGTTTTGCTGAACATTTCGAATGACGGCTGGTACGGCGACAGCGGCGCCTGGAAGCAGCACCTGCAGCAGACCGAAATGCGGGCCATCGAAAATGACCGGTGGCTGCTGGCGGCGACGAATACGGGGATGACGGCGTCGATCGATCCTTACGGACGGATTGTGGCGGCAACTCCGCGGAAGGTTCGCACCGCGCTGGCGGCGCCTTATGCGCTGATTTCGAGTACCACGTTTTACACCCGGCACGGGGATTGGTTCGCATATCTGTGTGCGATAATTTCAGGGGGCGCGCTGATTGCGCGTTTTGTATTTGGTCGTTAGTCGATGGTCGTTTGTCGTTAGCAAGAGCTCGCGAACGACTAGCGACGTAGCGACTAACGACCAACCGCATAAGACATGCCGGGTGATACGCAATGTTGGATGAACTGGAACAGCAATACACTTCTTTAAAGACCAAGGTTCACGACCTGCGGGAGTATCTTTGACGCCGGCAAGCTGCGCCAGCAATTCGCCGAAATCGAAAAGCAGGCGTCGGATCCCAATCTGTGGTCGAATCCTGAAATATCTCAGCGCGTGATGCGGGAACGGAAGCGCCTGGAAAGCCTGTTGTCGCTGGAAGGCGACCTGGCGCGCCGGACCGACGACATCGCCACCTATTTCGATCTGGCAGGCGAAGGTGAGAACGTTGCGGCTGACTTGCAACGCGACTTGGACTCTCTGCGCGAATTGGTGGATCGCGTGGAAACCGAGACGCTGCTTTCGGGCGAGAACGACGGCCTCAATGCGATCATGACCATTCATCCCGGAGCGGGCGGAACCGAGTCGCAGGACTGGGCGGAGATGCTGCTGCGCATGTATCTGCGCTGGGCGGAGCGGCAGGGATTCAAAACGGAGATGTACGACTACCAGCCCGGAGAAGAAGCGGGAATCAAGTCCGCGACATTTTCGGTGATTGGCCAGTATGCGTTCGGTTATTTGACCAGCGAGATCGGCGTGCACCGGCTGGTGCGGATTTCGCCCTTCGATCAGGCGAAGCGGCGGCATACGTCGTTTGCCAGCGTGTATGTTTCGCCCGAAATTGACGACAGCATTGAGGTCGTCATTAAACCCGAGGATATTCGGATTGACACTTACCGTTCGAGCGGCAAGGGTGGACAGCACGTCAATACGACCGATTCGGCGGTGCGGATCACGCACATCCCGACGGGATTGGTAGCCAATTGCCAGAATGAACGCTCGCAGCATAAGAACAAAGAGAAGGCGATGAGCATGCTGCGCTCCAAACTTTACGAATTCGAGCTGGAGAAAAAGCGCGAGGTCACGAAAAAGATTGAGGATTCGAAACTGGACATTGATTTTGGTTCGCAGATCCGTTCCTATGTGCTGCAACCGTACCGGATGATCAAGGATCACCGCACGAAACTGGAGATCGGCGACGTGGATCGTGTGCTGGATGGCGATCTGCGGCCGCTGATGCAGGCTTATCTGCGGATGCGGCGGGGCGAGAAAAAGCAGTGAGAGTCCAACGTGTGGCATTCTCGGTTTGTCCTTCGGGGGTCGCCATTGGCTGGCATGGTTAGAACTCCCTGTGAGGGAGCGGGCGGGGAAAACTGTAGAGGTCCTTCGACTCCGCCAAGCAATTCGCTTCGCGAATTGCTTGGCTGCGCTCAGGATGACATAGGTTTAGGGTTGCGGCTCTATGAAAGATAGAAAGAAGATTCCGGCTGAAGCCTCCGCAGCTTGGACCCCGCTTGCAGCGCGCCTTCCGCTATGCCGCCGAGAAACACGCCGGGCAGACTCGGAAGCAGTCGGCGGTGCCTTACCTCTCGCATCTGATGGCGGTGGCGTCGCTGGTGCTGGAAGCGGGCGGCGACGAAGACATGGCGATCGCGGCGTTGCTGCATGATGTGGTCGAAGATTGCGGCGGCATGCCGAGGCTGCGGGAAGTCCGCAAGCAGTTTGGTGCGCGGGTGGCGAAGATTGTGGAGGGTTGTACGGATTCGTTCGGCGAGCCGAAGCCGGAGTGGGTGGAGCGGAAAAAAGACTATCTGCGCGAAGTGAAGCATGCCGACGCCGAGACGCGGCTGGTTTCGGCGTCCGACAAGCTGCATAACGTGCGCACGATTCTGGCGGATTACCGGCAGCACGGGGAAGCGATCTGGACGCGGTTCACGGGGAAAAAGGAAGGCACGCTCTGGTACTATCGCGCCTTGAGCGACGAATACCAGCGGCGAAGCCCGAACCGCATTACGCGCGAACTGGAGATTGCGGTTGCGGAATTGGAGCGGGCGGTGGGCAAGGAAGCGCGGGCCAGAGACGGAAGATCGGCGAAGAAGAAATCTGCAGCCAATTCCGGGAGATGAAACGATGCCGCGAATGATTGATCTGATCCGCAATTCGCAGTTTCCGTCGAACCTGATGCAATCGGCGGCGCGCGGCGCCCTCGCGGTGCCGCCGGGGGAGACGATTGAGATCCTGGTTTATCTGGCGCTGCATCACAAATTGTTTGGCGAGCAGGCGCGTCTAACGCTGGCCGGTTGGGACGAAAAAGCCAGCCTGGCCGCGGCTGCCGATCCCCAGACCAGCCCTGAGGTGCTGGAATATTTTCTTTCTCTGGAGAACCTGAGGGCTTCTCTGCTGCCGGCACTGGCAGAGAATCCGACGGTCGGCGAAGAATCTCTGGCGGGGATGGCAGTGGCAGGGACGCGCTCGGTCGTAGAAGCTTTGTTGACGAGCCCGCGAGTAATGAACTCTCTGCGCCTGTTGCAGGCGTTGCAGACGAATGCCCACCTGCGTCCAAATGAACTCGGCGAGATTGCAAAGAAGCTGGCGGCATTGGAAAGCAGACGGGCAGAAGATCGGGACGCAACCGAAATGAGCGTTCCGGACCACGTTATCGAGAGTACGGTCACAAAGTATCTGGAAGCGAACGCGGCGGAACTGGCGGCCGAAAAAGACAAACCGTTCCAGCCCATGCCTTTCCAGCCCTCAGGAATGGCGCACGAAAACGCGGGCGGCGAGGCGGCGGGCGAGGTTGCGCCGCAGGCCGCAGCTGCCGCGGGCAGTGCCAGTGCTGATGCGGCAGCGGGTAGATCGGCGATGGCGGCAGCGGGAAAGTCCGCAGGGCCCGCAGTCGCGTCTCTGCCCAGGGCAAGAGGCAACCAATTCCCGTTCATGAGGAAAGGCGCGACAGCGCTCTGCAGAAGATTTCCAAGCTCGACATCAAGAGCCGGATCGCGCTGGCGATGCGCGGCAGCAAGGAGGACCGGGCGATCCTGATTCGCGATTCGACGAAGCTGGTAGCGGTGGCGGTGCTGGAGTCGCCCAAAGTTTCGGAGGGCGAGGTGGAAGCTTTTGCCACGCAGAAAAATGTGCTGGAGGCGGTGCTGCGCACGATTCCGATGAAGCGGAAGTTTGTGAAGAATTACAGCATCATGCGGAACCTGGTCTTCAACCCGCGCACGCCGCTCGATGTCTCGCTGACATTGATGAAGAACCTGCTGGTTCATGACCTGAAGAATCTAGCGGGGAACAAAGAGGTTGCCGACACGATTCGCAAGCTGGCGATGCGCTTGTATGCCCAGAAGATGGAAAAAACAAGGAAATAGCAGCGGTTGAAGCAATCCGATCCTATTTACGAATTGTTATCACGGACGAAGACGATCGCCGTGGTGGGATTGTCGGACAGTCCGCTGAGGCCGAGTCACGGCGTTTCTGCCTACATGCAGGCGGCCGGATACAAGATTGTCCCGGTGAATCCGCGGATTGCGGAGGCGCTCGGAGAAAAGTCGTATCGCGTCATTGCTCGAAATGCCGCTCGAAGTGGCGGAGAAGATCGATCTGGTGGATGTGTTCCGGCGGCCAGAGTTCGTGGATGAGATCGTGGAGCAGGCGATCCAGTTGAAGATTGCGGCGATCTGGCTGCAGGAAGGCGTGATCAACGAACGCGCGGCGGAGAAGGCGCGAAAGGCCGGAATGTTTGTGGTGATGGACCGCTGCGTTTTGAAAGAGCACCGGGCGAGATTCGGGTAGTTGCCGGTGGTGAAAGCGAGATTCCGCTCTGCAACTCTCTATTCAACTCTCTATTCGCAGACTTTGTCATTCTGTCCCCGTTCCCCTTTCTTCATCTTTAAATTTATCCAGTTCCTTAAATTTATCCGGGATACTCTCATGAAGACATTGCGGCTGTTGATCCCGTTCTTTGCTGTTGCGCTTGCAATCGCAGCCGCCCAGCCCAGGTTCGAACGGGCTCCTGCTCTGACGCTGCCTTTGCGCGAAGGGTGGGCACTGCAGTCTTCCGCGAAGGCAAGGGCAACGGGTGAAGCGATCTCCAGCGCGTCGTTCCAAACCGGGGACTGGATCCAGGCCGAGGTTCCGACGACGGTGGTGGCAGCGCAAGTAAAGAACGGGCTGCTGCCGGATCCTTATTACGCCATGAATCTGCGGCAGTACCCGGGCGTCAGCTATCCCATCGGCTTCAACTTTTCCAATATTCCGATGCTGCCCAGCAGTCCCTATGCGGTTTCGTGGTGGTATCGCAAGGAGTTCACGCTGCCCTCTGCCTACGCCGGGAAAACCGTATGGCTGAACTTCCGCGGCATCAACTACCGCGCCAACATTTTTCTCAACGGAAAACAGCTCGCCAATGCGAAGGAAATCGCCGGCGCATTGCGGACCTACGAGTTCAACGTTACGGCCGCGGTCAGGCCCGGAACGAATGTGCTGGCGGTGCAGGTGTGGGCGCCGACGGAGAACAGCCTGGCGATCACTTTCGTGGACTGGAATCCCTTGCCGCCCGACAAGAACATGGGGCTGTGGCGCGAGGTGTATTTGACGACGAGTGGACCGGTCGCGCTGCGGCATGCGGCGGTGCTCTCGACGGTGGATTCGCTCGCCGGCGATGCAAATACCAGTGCCGCCCACTTGACGGTAACGGCGCTGGTGAAAAATGCCAGCGATCAGCCGGTAAAAGGGACGCTCCAAGGCAGAATCGAAAACACCGAATTCGCGCAAGCGGTGGAACTCGGGGCAGGAGAGTCGAAAGACGTGGTCTTCTCGCCGGCGCAATATCCGCAGCTCAACCTGAGCCATCCGCGGCTATGGTGGCCGGCGCAGATGGGGACGCCGAACCTGTACGAACTGAATCTTTCGTTTGTCGTAAATCGCGTGGCAAGTCGCGTGGCAAATAGCGAGGCGAGCGGCGGGGACAGCGGCGAGATTTCTGATGTGTCCCATACGCAGTTCGGCATTCGCGAGATTACATCCGAAGTCGCCGAGCAGGCGCCGGGTCGCTTCAAACGCCTGTTCAAGGTCAATGGCAAGAACATCCTGATTCGCGGCGCCGGCTGGACGCCAGACATGCTGCTTCGGCAGAGCTCGGAGCGGCTGGCCGACGAGTTCCGCTACGTGCGCGACCTGGGACTGAATACGATCCGGCTGGAGGGCAAACTCGAAACCGAGGAATTTTATGAAATGGCCGACCAGCAGGGCATCCTGGTGATGGCCGGATGGTGCTGCTGCGATTTCTGGGAGCGCTGGGAGAGCTGGAAAAATGAGGACTACGACATTGCGAAGTCCTCTTTGCGCGACCAGATCTACCGGCTGCGAGGCCATCCCAGCCTGTTGGCGTGGCTGAATGGCAGCGACAATCCTCCTCCACCGGCCGTGGAAGAAATGTATCTGAAGATTGAAGCGGAGCTGCGGTGGCCGAATCCGGTGGTGTCTTCGGCGACGGCGAAGACGAGCACGGTGACCGGCGCAAGCGGCGTGAAGATGAGCGGGCCTTATGAATACGTGGCGCCGTCGTACTGGGAAGCGGATGCACATCGTCAGGTGGAAGAGCAAACCTGCAACGCTGGCGGATGTGGCGGGGCTTATGGCTTCAACACCGAAACCAGCATGGGAACGGCGGTTCCGCCGATGGAGAGCGTCGAGCGCATGGTTCCCAAAGATCATCTTTGGCCTTTGGACGAGTCGGTGGATGGGCCGGGCGATGGTCCTGGGGATGAGTACTGGAATTTCCACGCGGGCGGCGGCGCCTTCACTACGATACGGATGTTCAGCGACGCGCTGAATGCGCGCTACGGAAAGGCTAGCAGCGCGGAAGACTTCACCTACAAATCGCAGCTCATGGCTTACGAAGGCGTGCGTGCCATGTTCGAGGCCTACAGCCGCAACAAATACACTTCGACGGGCGTGATCCAGTGGATGCTGAATAACGCGTGGCCTTCGATGATCTGGCATCTGTACGACTACTATTTGCGGCCGGGCGGCGGATATTTCGGCGCGAAGAAAGCGCTGCAGGCGCTCGACCCCGTCTATGGATACGACGATCACTCGGTGTGGCTGGTAAGCAGCCAATATGTGGATGCCAAGGGCCTGAAGCTGGGAGCGCGGGTGTTCAATCTGGATGGAACGCAGAAATTTTCCAAGGCCACTGCGCTCGATGCCGCCGCCGACAGCACTGCGAAAGTGTTTGAACTGCCGCCGATCGAAGGGCTGTCGCCGGCATACTTTTTGGATCTTCGTATCACCGATGGCAGCGGCAAATTGGTCGGGTCGAACTTCTATTGGCTCTCGACGAAACCGGAAAGGATGGAATGGGCGAAGTCGAACTGGTACGCGACTCCAACCGCGTCGTATGCGGACTATAGCGCACTCGCGCAGTTGCCCAAGGTGAGGCTGAACGTATCTAGCCGCAGCGGGCGCGACGGCAATGGCGAAGATGCGGTGACCCGCGTCACCGTAGAAAATCCCAGCAAGTCCGTAGTGTTTTTCGTGCGCCTGAAGCTGGACAAAGGCAAAGGCGGCGAGGAAATACTGCCGGTGGTCTGGCAGGACAATTACATTTCGCTGCTGCCCGGCGAAAAGCGGGAGATCACGGCAACGTATCGCGCCAGCAGCCTGGGCGCGGCGAAGCCGGAGATCGAAGTGAGCGGCTGGAACGTGGAGTAGATTTGGTAATTGTGCAATCGGGTAATTTTGTAATTTGAAACAGAACGCTGCTCTGCTACTTTGAAGGGGTTTCCCAGTCGCTGCTGACTTTGTGGGGTGATTCGTAATGCCGGCCATCAAATTCCGTGGTGTGGACTTTATCGACTTCGAGACGTTGCTGAATGACGACGAGCGCCTGGTGCGCGACACGACGCGCAAGTTCATCGAAGACAATCTCGTGCCGATCATTGAGGAATGCAATCGCGCCGGCCGGTTCCCGCGCGAACTGGTGAAGCCGATGGCCGAACTTGGATTCTTCGGCGCGTCATTGAACGGATATGGATGCGCCGGCATGTCAAATGTGGAGTACGGACTGGTCACGCAGGAACTGGAACGCGGAGATTCCGGCGTGCGCTCGTTCGTCAGCGTGCAGTCGGCGCTGGTGATGTATCCGATTTATACCTTCGGCAACGACGAACAGAAAAACACCTGGTTGCCGGCGATGCAGAAAGGCGAAAAGATTGGCTGCTTCGGATTGACCGAGCCGGACTTCGGATCGAATCCGGGCGGCATGCGGACGCGCGCGCGCAAAGTTGGCAAAGAGTATGTGCTGAACGGCGAAAAGATGTGGATCACCTCCGGCACTATCGCCGACGTGGCGGTGATCTGGGCCAAGGTTGAGGATGAGGGTGACAAGGTACGCGGATTTCTGGTCGAGACCGACCGCCCTGGATTCAAGGCCACCGACATTCACGGCAAGTGGTCGCTGCGCGCTTCGGTGACTTCGGGCTTGTCGCTGCAGGATGTGCGCATCCCGGAGTCGAACCTGTTGCCGGGATCGGGCGGATTGAAATCTCCGCTAATGTGCTTGAACCAGGCGCGCTATGGAATCGCCTGGGGCGCGGTTGGGGCGGCGATGGCGTGTTACGACTGCGCGCTGCAATATTCGTTGTTGCGGAAACAATTCCGCGATCAGCCCATCGCCTCGCATCAGTTGGTGCAGGAAAAACTCGCCTGGATGATCAGCGAGATCACGAAGGCGCAGTTACTCGTGCTGCAAGTCGGCCGATTAAAAGACGCCGGAAAAGTGCAGCACCAGCACATCTCGATGGCGAAGAGAAATAACGTCTGGATGGCGCTCGAGTGCGCCCGGCTATCGCGAGATATTCTGGGGGCAAACGGCGTGGCCGACGATTACCCCATCATGCGGCATCTGATGAACCTTGAAAGCGTAAAGACCTATGAGGGCACGCACGATATCCACGCGCTGATTATTGGGGCTAGCGTGACGGGGATTGACGCGTTCTAGCCTATTGCCTCAGTGGAAAATTTCGGAATGACTCCCGGATTCATTCTTGTTTTTGCATGTTTTATTCTAGTCCCGCAGATAGTGGAGGCAACCCACTCACCCGTAGAGTTCCTCCAGCAACTCGTACGCCCGCCGTATGTGCGGAATCACTATGCTGCCGCCTACCACCAGCGCCACGTTGATGGCTTCTTCCTGCTCGGCGCGGGTCACGCCCAGGCGATAGGACTGAATCGCGTGGTAGTAGATGCAGTCGTCGCAACGCAAACAGGCGGAGGCAGCCAGCCCCATCAATTCTTTGTATTTCGCGGGCAGAGCGCCTTCGAGGTAGGTGTTGTGATCCAAAAGGTAGAAGCGTTTGACGAGGAGGTTGTCGGCTTTGTGGACATTTTCATTCAGACGCGTGCGGTTGTCCAGAAAACGCCGGGCGAGTTCGCTCTTTTCCGCAACCTGCTTCTCGGAGAAGAGATAGGCCGGTTCCTTGCGGTTCTTGGCCGTTGCGGCGGCGGTCGTGGGTTCAGTGGGCATGGGTTCAAGGGTCGTGGGAACAGTGGGCATGGGTTCTGTGGGCATGAGGAAAGATTAGCAGACGGTTTGCCGTTGCGGAGGCTGGCGGCGGGTATGCCACACCGTGTGATGCTGGCCCTTCCATCTCTGCTCCGAAGGGACTATATTTCTTGGTCGCATTTATTTTGGAGGAATTTATGGCCACTCAAACCCGTCCCGAACCGCGCGCGAAGAATTTTGGGGAAAACATTGAGAGCGATCTGGCGCTGGAATTCTTGCGCGTGGTGGAGATTGCGGCCATCGAGTCGGCGCGCACCATGGGCCAAGGGGACCGTCCGCTGAGCGACCAGGCGGCGACGGAGGCTATGCGCAAGACGATGGACACGGTCCCGATGCGCGGCACGATTGTGATCGGCGAGGGCGAGCGCGACGACGCGCCCATGCTTTATATCGGCGAGCAGGTGGGCGGCACGTATCAGGACGGGCGCGAGGTTCCACAAATCGACATCGCGGTCGATCCGCTGGAAGGCACGAACCTCTGCGCCACCGGAGCGCCAGGAGCGATTACGGTGCTGGCGGCTTCGGAAAAAGGCGGGTTGCTGCACGCTCCCGACTGCTACATGGAAAAAATCGTGGTCGGGCCGTCGTGCAAGAACGCGGTGGAACTGGACGCTCCGGTGTCCGTGAACCTGAAAAATATCGCGCGGCGACTGCATCGCGGCGTGGAGGACCTGGTGGTGGTGGTGCTCGACCGTCCGCGGCACGAGAAGCTGATCGCCGATATCCGGAAGGCGGGCGCGCGCATCAAGCTGATTGGCGACGGCGATCTCTCGGCGGGCATTGCCGCGGCGGTGATTGGAACCGGGGTGCATGCGGTCATGGGATCGGGCGGCGCACCGGAAGGCGTGATTACGGCGGCTGCGATCCGCTGCTTGAACGGATACATGCAGGGACGGCTGGTGATCGACAAACCGGAACTGGAAGAGCGCATTGCGAAGATGGGGATTAAAGACAAGAACAAGATTTACGAGGCGGAAGACCTGGCTCCGGGGAAGCAGATGATCTTCGCCGCGACCGGCGTGACCGAAGGTGCGCTGCTGAAAGGCGTCCGCTTCTTTGGCGAAGGGACTCGGACTTCTTCGGTGGTTCTGACTTTGAGGACGGGACGGGTGCGATTTATTGAGAGCATTCACCTGGATAAGGGGCCGGATGTTAAGGTCCGGTTCGCGTAGGGCCGTTCTTTGCTAAACGGAGATATGTTCCACGTGGAACACTTGTGCAGGTATTATTGTACGTACATTTACGTACGTTTTAGGCTAGGGTAAATTGCACGCGCCGGGACTGGAGGCTTGGGTGGTCTTGTAAGTCATTGATAATGCTCAGGGGGCGGTGTGGCTAAATGGCCACATGCGGGTAGTTATTACGCTGTAATTGTTACAACGCTCATGTTTTGGGGGGCTGGGCACCCCGGTTGAGCGGTCTCTTCGAGGTTGAGCCCAAGCTCTAAGCCGTGCCCTTCCCAAGGCCGAAATGAAACCAAGAGTTGTTCAGCAGTCTGAGACGGGGCAAGCCCCGTCTCTACACGGGTTTTTCCGCAGCCTGTGAAGTCGTGCCCTTCCCGAGAACCTGCGCTAATCGGAGTTTTTCTGCAGACTTCTTGAAGCGCGCTGCGCCTGAGTTACTTCCATCTCTCCCAGAGCAGCGTGCGCACTGTTTTCTTGCCGGTGGCTGGGTCGGTGGAGGGTTCCGTCGTCAGCGTAAGGTGGTTGCCATCCAATTTGTAACTTCTAACATGGTCGGTGCCGGTACGAGACTGGTCCCAAGATATATCTATGTGGTGGGTGACGGTTTTGGCTTGGCTGTCGATCGTATACGTCCCGGCATAGGCGAGCATGCTCCTGATTAGGGCTTCTGCTTCTTCAGGCGTAGCTACTGCGCCTGCAGGTTTCTTACGGTCAGTGCCAACAATGATCACGATCATGCGTCCGTCGGGGCCGTAGTTGATGTAACCGGATGGATGGGCTCCCATGACATCGGACTTTGCGCCGGATGGAGGTTCCTCGCCGAAGTAGGAAACCAGCTTCCAGGTCCCCAGAATGGCTTGCTGGATGGAGTTGGCGGGCTCGGTCTGCGCCGGAAGGCGGCTGGGAAGACCGAGAAGCGCGACCAGGACAAGAAGAACAGCTCGCTTCCTCTTCATTGCGGATATCTCCTCTCAGTTAAACGGATATTCAGTCTGCGGCGAAATACAGATCCCTCGCTCCCCCACCCCAGCCAGCAAAAGCGGCTGGCTGGGGGCCCCGGACGCTCGGGATGGCAAATCGGTGATGTGCAGTGGCCACGCCTGTGGAATCCCAGGTCTCGCCCTTTGGCGTCGGCTGCGCGGCGGCCCACTTCTCGAAAGGCGCGAGAAGTGGGGCACCCCCGTTTTCTTCTCTGCTGACAATTCATAACCGGTGTTGCACCTAAAACGCCGGAGAGATCTGCGCCACCCGCCACGGTGGGCAGAAGCGAAGCGCGGTTAGGCTGCCTTCGAGAGATTCGCCATTACTTGCGGCACAAGGTCTTCGACTTTATCCTCTTCTCCGGATAGAAGAGTAACCGTCTCTTCTGATAGGTCGCGCACAAGGGTTAGCGGTCTATTGCCCCACGACTCGACCTTTGTGACAATGGCAAAGCGTTTCCACGTGTCGTAGGGAGCAAGCTGTTCTGTATCCAAGACAAGAAACCCATATCGTTCCGCTTGACCCTGCGGGCTATGGGACGGCGCTAGTATCTGGACGGCGACTGTATTTACGAACTCGGCTTCTTGCGGGAAACTGACGAAGTCAAAACTGTGCCGAGCTTTTCTTCCCTTCACGGGCACATTTCTACCGATTTGCTTTATGTAATCCGGTTTCCATTGAATCAAGGAGCGATGGACGCGCGTCGTTACAGGATCTTCCTCAACAATTGGCTTATGCGCGGCGACCTCAAACGTGGCTAGGGAGGAACACTGTCCAACCGCCAAGATCGCATCTTGAATTTCCGATTCTTTGCATGACACCTCAAAGGTTCCGCCCAAATATCCGACTCCGAGCCGCTTGGCGACTTCTTCAAACATATCGGCCTTATGACCAGTAATGTGAATACCCTGAGCGAAAAGATGCGACGTAGTAATGCCAGCGTCGTGGACTTTGTATAAATCCCCCAACATTTTTTCAACAAATACATCTGTAATGCGCTCGTCCAAGCATCGGAAAGGAAGCGAAAACACGCATTGATTTTGCACCATCGTGACAGCAATATCGTCATTCAGGCGGCGGATTAAGGCTTCTTTAATCTGTGAACAGCTCATAATTTCCATGATCGACCCCGCTTAACGATATATTCATTTCCTTCAACGTTCTAATCAGGAAGGTTGACTTGTCAGATACACCCTCCATCACGTTTGTCGGCAATCGCTGGCCGTCTGCGTTTTCCTTTTTAGGGTCAAATCTGTGCCGATGCCAGCCATGATGCTTGTTGCCTTCTGGATCGCAGAACGTATTGTGCCAGTCGATCCCGTCTATCCGAATTTGATGCAACTTCAGTGCAATCGACCATGCGACCACCAACGCTGGCTTGCACGAAATGTTAAGCTTGAGGGTGACGTTCCATTCGGTATTAAAATCATCTGTGATGGTCTCTTCCCAGTCGTAGTCAACCTCTCCATTTTCGTCATTGAGATTGCGTTCTATTTCGTCGCGGCTGATGTCGATATACTTTTTAGCCGCTACGATCCGTGGCGCGAGGAAAAATTTGTTTGCGGCCATAAACGAACGGGACACACATCATACGTCGCCCTTCGGCAAGCCATCAAGCACAGGCCGAAACCCTCCTCGCCACACCATTCCAATTGTAGCGAACAAAAGACGAAAATGTGAGACAGGACCGATGAAAATCGCGTCTGGTTTGTTGATGTGATAATTCCGTTTATTTTGTCTTTATTTTCTTCGAAATGCAGATCCCTCGCTCCGCTCGGGATGACAAATCATGATATTTTGAAATTACATTACTACATGGTATTAATTGAAATTATAGGGGCGATAGCGGTCATGGCAAATACAGCGACCCAAACTGCTGCTTGAAGGTTGCGGATGAAGTTTGGATCGCTACTGCTCTGCTGCATCGCGAACGTCCCGACGCGGCGGACTTCGCGGTTGAGGAGATTGTCGGACGGGCGGCGCGGGAAGGGCTGCACAAGCCGCTTCGGCGCGGGGTCTACGTTCACGTTATTCAACACTCGGTGGCTAATCGGCCTCCGAATCCGGGGCGTTATCGGATGCTGTTCGAAACTGGGCCGGGGCGGCGGCGGCTTTTCCGCAGGGGGGATTCATACCATCCGGAGCGCGAGGGCGCGAAGATCACGCCCGAGCTTGACGACCTGCCGCATGGCTACGACGTCCTGCTCAGCTGGTACCGCGACTGGTGTTCGGCTGCGGCTGGCAATGCTTTGAATGAGGATCCGCTGCTGGCGTTGCGGGGGTCGGGCAAGCGTCTATGGGCGGATGAACATGCCGACGATTATGTGCGCCGCCTGCGTGAGGGTTGGGAATGAGTCGCGTTTTTTGGGACACCAACCTGTTCATTTACTCTGTTCGAGGACTATGGGGCGCTCTCCGAGGGGGTCGGGCAGCTTCGCTTGAAGATGCTCGACCGCGGCGATCAGTTGCTGACTTCCACGCTCACACTGGGCGAGATACTGGTGAAACCCACCGAGCGGAATGACTCCGAACTTTGCAGAAAGTATGAACATGCCATTTCTTCGGCGGCGACTTTGATTGCCTTCGATGTGAAAGCGGCCAAGGTTTATGCGGCGCTGCGATTGGATCGGTCGCTTCGGGCTCCCGACGCCATTCAGTTGGCGTGCGCCGCTAGCGCGGCGTGGATCTTTTCGTCACCAATGATGAAAGGCTCCAGGGCAAGCAGGTTGATGGCATACAGTTCATCGTGCCGCTGGGGAGAGTGCCTATCTGAATTTGCATCTTGCGGGATTGCAGCTCGCGGCAAAAAGCAGGTCCTTCGCTTCGCTCAGGATGACAATTTGGGTGGTGGGACCAGGTCCTTCCTTCGCTCAGGATGACAAATTTATGAGAATGGCGAATTGGGCTCCTGGGCATTCCGCCGAAAGTGCCAGCGCCTGGTCCAACTTGCCCTTATTAAGGGTTTCCCTTATTATGGGTGCATGAATATCACGCTTTCGCTGGATGATGATCTGGTCAGGGAAGTCCGGAAGATTGCGGTCGAGCGCGATACTACGCTGACCGGTCTGGTGCGCGCGCATCTGCAAGAACTGGCCGCTGAACATGCGAAATCCGGGCGCAAGCGCCGGGAGATGGAGGCGCTTCGAGAAAGCTTCGAAAAGTATCAGTTCAACATGGGGAAGCGCACCTGGAAACGAGAAGACCTGCATGAGCGGCGCTGACTTTCTCGATACCAACGTGCTGGTATACGCGTATCAGTTCAATGATCGCGAGAAACAGAGAGTCGCGCAAGAACTGGTGGAGGCTGCGGTCGCGGGGAAATTTGTGATTTCAGTGCAGGTCTTGTCCGAATTTGCATCCGCGTTGCTTCACAAAGCTTCGCCATTAGCGACTCCCGATGCTGTGACCGCCATCCTGGACAAGATTTCGGCGATCAAGCTGGTTGTATCCGATGGGGAACTGGTTCGGCGGGCCGTCGAAGCACGCCGCGCCTACGGAATCCATCTCTATGATGGAATGATCGTGGCTGCGGCCGAACGCGCGGGTTGCGCGCGAATCCTGTCGGAAGATCTCAATGCGGGGCAGAAATATTTCGGCGTCGTGGTGGCGAATCCGTTCGCGTGATCGATTTGTCGCGTCCATGTCAATTTTGCCGGGTTGATTTTTTGCTCCTGCAGGCCCAGAGAAGTTTGCGGTAGAAAGGGCCAACCACAGGGGGCACAGGGACGGGGGAAAGAACACAGGGGAAACCCTTGCCTCCACAGGGGAACCCAAACCTAGTGGGAGACGTTCCTTCTCCTGCTACAATCGCTAGCTTCATGATTCAAGGGAACTTCCTGCCCGACAGAAACGTATCTCTGGTGTGCTGTTGAAGGTCTGTGCGTCGCTCGGGCAAATGCATAGGTTCTTCGCTTCGCTCAGGATGACAGGGTAATTTGGCGACCACGCAACAGCGTTAGCTTAGATTGCGGATTTGTGGTGAGCGACGGTAGGCCTCGCGGAGTCCACGGAGTTCGGATTGGAAGAAGCCCAGGTTGTCGGATTGCTGGTCCGTCGCTGCGTTGGGGGCGATGCCGCGGCTTGGGAAGAGATTGTGCAGCGCTATCACCGGCGGATTTATAACGTCTGCTACCGGTTTGCCGGGGATTCCGACAACGCCCAGGACCTCACTCAGGAGGTCTTTATCAGGATGTACCGGACGTTGAACACCTATGACGCTGGTAAGGGTGCGTTTATGACTTGGGTCACCACCATTACCCGCAACCTGCTGGTGGATCATTTTCGGAAGTCCAAGGGCGACCGGATCACGGATTCTTTGGATTCGGCGCCGTCGGAGCGGGAGGATGCTCAGCCGCTTAGCGAGCAGATCGCGGACCGGGGGCTGCCTCCGGATGCCGCGGTGCAGAGCCGGGAAACTCGGGAAATGGTGCATTTGGCTTTGCAGAAGCTGTCTCCGGAGCTGCGGGAGGCGGTGATTTTGAGGGATTTACAGGACATGGACTATCGGGAAATCGCCACGGCTTTGAGGGTTCCGGAGGGGACCGTCAAGTCTAGAATTAACCGGGGACGAGCGGAACTTGCGCGCCTCCTACAACGTACCTATAGGCAGGTGATGTGATGCCAGAGGAAACCAAGCACGGGATGGAGTGCGCCGAGTTCGAAGCGCTGGTTGGCGACGCTTTGGACGGGCAGTTGAGCGCGGCTCGCAAAGAGAGCTTCGAGGCTCACCGGCGGGTCTGCGCGGTTTGCGGTCCGCTGTTCGCGGAGGTGCAGGCGGGGCAGCAGTGGCTGCGGTCGCTGGAGGCCGTCGAGCCTCCGGCTTATCTGGTCCGCAACATTCTGGAGGCTACCAGTGGAGTGGTGAGCCGGCGATCACTTGCGGCGGCGGCGGCGGCCGACGGCAGGACGACTCCGCGGGGCGAGCGGGTGCGCGAGTGGTGGGATTCCTTCTCCGCTACATTCTTCAGACCGGTGACGGCCTTTGTGCGTCAGCCGCGGTTTGTGATGTCGTTTGGGATGATCTTCTTCTCGTTCTCGCTGGCGCTGAACGCAGTGGGCGTGAAGGCGAAGGACGTGGCGAGGATCGACCTGCGGCCAGCGGCGGTGCGCCATGCGTATAACGGCGCGCAGGTCTGGGTGGTGCAGCACTACGAGAATATCCGGTTCGTGTACGAGATCGAATCGAAGCTGCGCGAACTGAAGCGGGCCAACCCTCCCGCCGAGCCCGTGCCCGCGGAACCGAAAGAACATCGCAAGAACGATACCAGTGGGCAACCAGAGCAAAGACAGGATCGCAACTACTCCCAGGAATACAGCCAGCCGGTTCTAGCCGCGCTGCGGGGATGCCTACACTCCTGCCGTCTGACGGCGGCAGTTCGACGGCGACCACGAATCGGAGGTTTGTATGAACTGCGCTAATCATGCCGATGCGCCAGCAGTGGCCTATTGCCGCACTTGCGGAAAGGCGCTGTGCGCGAACTGTACACGTCCCGTGCGGGGCGTGATCTATTGCGAGGACTGCCTGGGAGCGAAGATGGAGCGGGAGGCGTTCCGGCGGGGGCGGCTGGATTTGTTCCCGGGACATTTTCCCCGGCGCCGGGGCCGATGCCTCCTCCACCACCGCAGCCCGGAAGCAGCGGCCCCAACCCGGCGGTGGCCGGAATTCTTGCTGGATTTTTTCCCTTCGGCGTGGGCGCCGTTTACACGGGACAATACGCCAAGGGACTGGCGCATCTGGCCATCTTTGCTTTGCTGATTGCGGGATTAGCGCTGGCGAGAACGGGCACAGCGAAGCTCTGGGGGTTATCTGCGGCATCGCAGTCAGCTTCTTCTACATTTACCAGATTGTCGATGCGGTGCGTTCGGCGCGCGCCATTCAAGCCGGTCTGCCCGCTCCCGATCCTTACGGTCTGGCGGCAACTTTTAGCGGCGGGACAAAGATCGAGGCCAGCAAAATTCCGATGGGCGCGATCGTACTCATTTTGCTGGGCGTGCTCTTTCTGCTGCATACCATGGGCCTGGGCGAATATGGACTGGATCGTTTCTGGCCGTTGATTTTGATCGTTCGTCGGCGCCTGGATGTTCGCGCGCAACTGGGGCTTGCTGGGGCCGACGAGGGATGCAGCTCAATCGAGGGAGAGGATGGCTCGCCACGGCTTTCCCGTGGCTATGCAGAACCTGGCGGCGGCCGCTTCCTGCCAATGTGCACGCTGCCGCACGCGGCGGATTACGGGTCCGGTGATCGTTTTCACTATCGGCGTCTTGTTCCTGCTCGAACAACCTGCACGATTCCGGCCTGGGCTTTCACCGCACGTGGCCGGTAATTCTGCTGGTGGTTGGCGCTTTGAAATTGCTGCAGGGAAGCGCATCGGTGGAGGGACACATTTCGCCGCTGGCCGGGCGCAAATCCGGCGGGAGGCCCGATTCCTGCCGGCGCCGCCGGTTCCACCCGTCGCCGCGCCAGTTCCGCCGACAAGTGAGGTGAATCGTGGCTAGCCCAATGATGCCGCAGACTCCGACTCCGCCTCCTCCGCACCGTTCGATTGCCGGTCCGGTTGTGCTGATCGTGATGGGGATCCTGTTCCTGATGGGAACGATGGGGATCATGGATATCCACCACCTGGGATCGCTGTTCGCGCGCTTCTGGCCGGCCCTGCTGATCCTGTGGGGCGCGCTGAAGCTGATCGAATACGAACAGGCCAAGCGCTATGGCCAGCCGGTGCGCGGCATTGGCGTCGGGGGCGTTTTCCTGATGCTGTTCCTGATCGTGGCCGGACTGATTGCCACGCAGGCGGCGCGGGTGGACTGGAAGAACCTCGGGGAGCATATCCAGCTGGGCGATGATGAAGGAATCGACGAAATCTTTGGCGGATCGAGCTTCGACTACAGCGGCGAACTCAGCAGCGCCTTGCCGGCGGCGGGCAACAGCCTTCACGATATCTGCACGTCGATAGTCTGCGCATCGATAGTCTGCACATCAATGACGATCACGGCACGATTACGGTCAATGTGTCGGACGACAAGAAGATGAAGGTCTCCTGGCGGAAGAAAGTTCACGCGGAAAATCAGCAGGACGCCGACCGCTACAATGCCAAGACCGATCCTTCGATTACCCAAGGGGATAAAGTGCTCACGTTGAACGCCAACACCCAGGGCGCGGGCGACAAGGGCGTGACCACGGACTTGGATATTTATGTGCCAGTCAACACCGCACTGGTGATCGCCTCGGGCCGAGGAGCCGTGACCATCGCGGGCATGGCCAGCAATGTTGAGGTTGACCATCGTCGCGGAGAAGTGAACGTCAACGACCACACCGGAAATGTCTCGCTGAATCTGGAGAGTGGTTCTGTCCGGATGGGGCATGTGAAGGGAGACGTGACCGTTCAGGGCAGGGCGGGCGAAGTGGCGGTGGAAGATGTAGATGGCGCGGTGCAGGTGAATGGAGAGTTTCGGGAAACTCGGCTGGCTCGAGTGAGCAAGACGGTGAGTTTCCGCTCGGCGCGCACGGAAATGGAATTTTCGCGCCTGGATGGCAGGATGGATCTGGATTCCGGCGACCTGCGCGCCGATTCGCTGAGCGGACCGATGCGGCTGAAGACACGCTCGAAGGACATAACGCTCGAAGGCTTCTCAGGCGACATGCGCTTGGAAGACGTAAACGGGACGGTCTCGGTGGGGCTGTACAAGCCGGGGAATATCCAGATCGACAACCGCCGGGGCGACGTGCAGGTTTCGATTCCGCCGAATACGGCGATCAAAGTTGAGGCGCGGACGCACGATGGGGAGATCGAGAGCGAATTCGACGAAATCAAAGCCGACAATAAAGACAAGCAATCCAGCGCCAGCGGTTCGATCGGAACGAACGGCCCGCGGCTGGTGATGAACTGCGACAAGGGAACGATTGAGATCCGCAAAGGGACGGTTGCCGTCGCGGCTCCGGCTCCGCCGATTCCGCCGGCGCCGCCGGTCGCGCCGGGGAAATCGGGCGCGCCCGCGAAGGCGCTGCGGGCTCCGAAACGGGCGCCGGTGGAGAGTGAGAATTAGGAAAACAGCCGTCAGCTGTCAGCTTTCAGTTTTCAGTTCACAGCGGTCATGCGCGAAGTGGGCTTAGGAACGGCGCGTTCGGCTTGACGGTCTGGTTATGGGGAGTTGGGCTAAAGTGGGCGGCCTGGTGCGCCTTCAACCAGACTGCGAGGTTGTACCACTGGCCCGGCGCGCATAGTTCTTCGGAGGTTTTTCGGGCCGGGGCTCCAATTTCAGTTCCAAGAACCGCGTCAGCTTTGCTCTTGCTAAATTCCGCAAGGCCGTCGAACTCGGGATGCAGAATGGCGATGGCGCGGGCGTAGAAGGGTGCGCAACGATCATCCATAAAGAAGGTGTTCCCTGGCCCTTTTTCCATCTCGAGTTTCCAACGGGCATACTCCCATAGGCTGTGATATGAAAATGCGGTGAAGCCATGGTTGAAGCGTGACCTAATTTCCTCTACGAGAAAATCGAGCACTTCTGGATGGTTCCGATGGAACTCATGAAACCTCCGCACCTCTTTGCAATCCTGAGAGCGCGCCACTAATTCATCAATTGCGTCCATTTTTTGTCTATCCGCTGCGCCACCCAAAAGCAAGAACAAAATCGAGTTTTTCCGCAATCTGTAAAGCCCGCATTCTATCGGCCCTGAACGGCACGGCTGAAGCCGTGCCCTAGCCAAAACCATTTATGAGACCAGTTGTAGCGTTGACCCTAGCACTGCGGCGTCTGCTTATACAAAGCACTGAAGAACGTAGGGCGGGGCCGTGGGTTGCAATCCTCTCGGGAAACTCTGATTAAGTGTTGGCGAAAACGCATTCACCACAGGGTACACAGGGGTACACGGCGGACTCAGGGGACTTAATCAGAACTTCCTTCGATGGAACGGAGAATCCAGGCCGACCAAAGCCCACAGTGGAAACGACCGAGATCCCGTGCATCGCGAAAAAAGTGGAACATAGCCACACTGGGCAGAACGGGCACCCCACCAAGTTGGGTAACACTCCAAAAGGAGTAGTTCCCGGAACTTAGTGCTTTTGACTAAGCCACGAGGATACTTGTAAAGAACTCACCACAGGACTAAGAGTTGGGTAGGTGCCTACAGCTGTTTCCCCCCGAGCGCCAAGCACTACAGACAATAGGAGGACCCAAGAAATGAAAAGGCTTGGTTTATTGCTACTGGCAATCACCCTGATGCTGGCGGGAAATGCCTTCGCTCAAAACGTGGGGGACAACAGCGTTTATTTCGTCACCTATTATTCCAACGCGAACACGGCTGGCGCCCCGGATGCGGTCGTGCGTATCGTCAACGACGGCAGCGGCTACGCAATTGACGGCACCCTCGCAAAAGTAGGTGTGGCGGGCGGAATTCTGAATGCGGCGATCTACGTGTTCGATGACAGTCAGGAGTTGAGGTCGTGCTGCGCCTGCCCAATAACCCCAGACGGGCTGCTTTCCGAGTCCGTGAATAAAGAGCTCACGTCCGACACATTCACCATCCATGGAGAGTTTTCGCGTGGCGCTATCAAGGTCATTTCGTCTTCGAGCAGCGACCCGACCAACCCGGTGCCGTATCCCGGACTGCGGGGATGGGCAACGCACATCGAGGCAACGACGACTACATTTCCCGCTCCCGGTCCGGGGCACGCTGTGAACGTCAAGGAAGCGGGGCCGTGGTTCGTTGACGAAACCGCGTTCGCCGACTCGAACCTCTCGTCGATTGAAGTATCAAACCTCGGGACGGTGTGTGGTTACGGCCTCACGCTGGCCAGCGGCTACGGACTGTGCCCGTGCACGCTCGAAGACTACGACTTCTAGTCTTCGGCTTGAGGGGCGGTACGGCAGGGCGGAAGATTCGTTAGGGATAGCTGTTGCGGCACTTCCTCGTGAAACGGCAGGGAGTTTTCCCGGCCGTTTTCTTTTTTACTTCCAAGGGCAAAAGAAAAAGCCGCGATTTTTCGTAAACCTGCTTAGGGACAACTCTGATTAAGTGTCGGCAAAAGGCATTCACCACAGGGTACACAGGGGTGCACGGGGTACCCCGGGGACTTAATCAGGAAACTTCCTGGATCAACCATCCGGCAGAATCTCACCGCACTCCGGACGATCTTTAGTCCTGGCTTTACTTAGCTGGAGAGCTCAGCGGTTTGCCCTTTTTTGAACTGCAACGAGGTGGTTATGAAGCGCGCGAAACTGATTTCCGTTTCGGCTGGCGGCCGTGTTCGCTCTGGCATTCAGGCGCTTCGCTTGTTACTTCCCTTGCGGCCAATCACCTCTCAATCGCGGCGGTCGGCTTTCTTAGTGCTGTTTGGCGGAGGAACTGGCGGCCAGTTCGCGGAAAAGGCCGAGCAAGGCGGCCGCGGCTTTCTGATCGGAGAGATTTTCGAGCGCCACCGTGGCGGTGAAGTGCGGCGAGGTAGAGTTGAAGCGGACGCCGACAAAATCCTTGTCGCGCCAGTTCGCCAGCGCGTTCACCACCGGGCTGAGTTCTACGGGCCAGTCTTCCTTGGTGGTAAGAATGACGGGGCCGGGGCGGGTGATGGTCCAGGCGCGCGTGCGATCGAATCCCTTCGAGGCTGAGGCTTTCGCTCCCGAGTTTCGTTCGTGCCCGGAGTGGCCCGACCAGCGATGACGGATGACGTCGAGATGGAAGCCGGGGGGGAATCCCATGTTGGCTTCGAAAGTGAGCGTTTCCTGCTGCTGGCGCCAGCGGCTCAGGGCCCACTGCACGGGGAGCGGCCGCGGCAAGAGGCGAATGGTGAGATGGGCTTCCTCAAACCAGCGCGAGGAAAGATGAAGCGTGGCTTTCAGACAGGAACTGCTGGCCTGCCATCGCAGATCGGCGACGCGGCCTTTTCCGAGGCATGCCGCCTGGACCCACCGCAGCACGTTGCCGGCACGACGCCGGTTGTAACGGACGAACCAGGCATACCAGAGGAGGGAGAGCGCGAGCGCTACGACGACGTCAATGAGAATGAAACGCCCCACGGTTGCCTCGGGGGAGAAATCGTACTTCTTATAGATGCAACTGCGCAAGGGGGGAAGAGGAAAAAACGGTCGGCCGGTGGGGCTTGTGACAGGAGCCTTTACACCCGCCCCTTGGTTGCGGCCTGGCCTGCGACTAACGCCATCATCCCGCTACAATGGCGGCGTGTCGTTTCGCATCCGAGAATTCGAGAAAGCCGATTTTGACACGCTCTGGCGGATTGACCAGGCTTGCTTTGATCCGCAATTGGCGTACTCGCGGACGGAGCTTGCCTTCTATATGCGGCGGCCGGGGTCGTTTACCCTGGTGGCCGAAGTCGAAGGCGGCGAGGATTGCGGGCGCGGCAAGTTTCAGACATTCTAGGTTTCATCGTGGCGGAGATTCGGCGCAAGAGTGGGCACATCATTACCATCGACGTGGTCGAAGAAGCGCGGCGGACGGGCGTCGGCTCGGCTTTGCTGGAGGCGGCGGAAGAGCAATTGCTGCGGGCGGGAGCAGTCGCAGTGGCACTGGAGACGCCGGTGAATAATGCGGCCGCGATCCGCTTTTACAAGAACAAAGGGTATTTCGTGGGAAAAGACGGTCGCCGGGTACTATTCGAACCAGCTGGATGCGCTGGTTATGACGAAGGAGCTGGCGCGGTTCGCTGGTGCGGATGATTTCGCCGGATTGGATCGGTGGCCAGTCCCTTTAAGGGACGCGGGTCTTGCAAGAGCTTGCGACATCGCTGATAGCGATGCCGCGGCACGAGACTTGTCGCCGCTAAAAGAGGACATGGCTTGATGAAGATTGCGATCCAGGGAGAGCTTGGCTCTTTTAGCCACGAGGCGGCGGAAACGATGTTGCCGCGGGCGACGGTGGTGCCGTGCGCGCGTTCGCTTGAGGTCTTCGACCGCGTCCAGCGCGGAACGGTCGACGGGGCAGTGATTCCGATTGAGAACTCGCTGGCGGGTTCGGTCGCCGAACATTTCGATCTGTTGCTGGAGCGCGAGGTTCATATTGTGCGCGAGTTTCGGTTGCGCATCGTGCATAACCTGATCGCGCTGCCGGGCACCAAGCTTGAGATGTGCGGCGCGTGTTCTCGCATCCGGTGGCGCTCGATCAATGCCGCGACCTGTTTGCCAAGAATCCGAAGCTGGAGCGGGTGCCGTTCTACGACACGGCGGGAAGCGTGAAGCATGTGGTGGCGGAGGGCTTGCGCGATGCCGCGGGCATTGCCAGCCGGCGGGCCGCGGAAGTTTATGAGGGGAAAATTCTGAAGGCCGGGATTGAGGATGACAAGAAGAATTTTACGCGCTTCTTTCTGATCCGCCGGGGAAAGCCGCGGGCGGCGCGGAGTGCGGATAAGACTTCGCTGGCATTCAGCGTGAAGAACATTCCGGGAGCGCTGTTCAAGGCGCTCAGCGTGTTTGCGCTGCGCGACATCAGCTTGAGCAAAATCGAGTCGCGGCCCCTGCGCGGGCGTCCGTGGGAGTACGTGTTTTTTGTGGATCTGCTGCGCGGCGACGATGAAGACTCGCGCAATGCCCTGCGGCATTTAGGCGAAATCTCGGACCTGGTGAAGGTGCTGGGGATCTATCCGGAAGCGTGAGGCATCTGGCTCCAGGGACGATTGAGTGGGAGTAGATTTTACTCGAAAATAAATTTCCCTTGCCCGGTCGTTATCGAGTCAACGCCGGTCTGGAAATGCCTCGATGTCTTTCTGGTCAGTGACGGACCCCACCCCCCTACCCCCCCACCCCCCTCTTAACGTTATTAGAATCATTGAGTTGGCGGGCTAGCCTTGCAAAGATTTCTAAGAATAACGGACTTACATGCAAAGTATTCCAGAATAAGGACTTACGGGCTTTCAATCTGCTTCCGGCTGTTTAGACCCCGGTTTCGTCGCCATCGGTTTGTCAAGTCCTGCTTGGGGAATCGAATTTTCAAAGAGCAACTGGCCGCCTCTGGAGGCGGACACACGCTTCGCTGCCACGATCTGGGAATGATTCTTCGCATGCATAAGAATGGAGTCTGTGATGGGGGACACAGCGCGGATGTGATGAATCAAGGATGAATGGAATCGGCATCCGTTCCACCCACCCAGCCACGGCTTGGTTATTTGCGGGACTTCTTATGATCTTCGTCCATCTTTTTGATGCGTTCCGTATCCATTGCCTTTAGGACTCGAAGTAAGGCCGATGCCAATGAGACACATGACTGTCCATCCCCTTCCTCAAAATCAATGTTGCCATAGTGAATAACCTGGTTACGCTTCTCGAATAGCCGGTTCTGAAAAAAGTCTTTCACCGAAATGGAGGGATCAAATTCGTCAAGGTGGGGTTTCAACCATTCCATATTCTGCTGTGCGAATTTGTCAAACTCCTTGCCTGTTAGTAGCCGAGACAACTCGTCCGATCGTTTGCTAACCGTTCGCATATCGGACCATTCTTTTTCCCACTTCTCCTTGTGAGCCTGAGTTTGTTGATGGGGTAATAGTCCGTCGTCGATCGCCCTCCACTTGAAGAATAGCCATGACATCTGTGCTTCAACGGCCATCGCGCTTAGCAATACAGCCATAGTTACGTCTTTATTGTTTAGCTCCCACTTCGCGCGCTCCATAATTAGCATCGCCGGTACATTGCCCAACGGTTCAACTAGGTATATCGATGTTTTGCATGCGAAGCAGTCAGCCCGCTCCGGCAGTTCGCTTCCCACGACCTGTAGGCTTATTGGTTTGCCGCAGGATAGGCATGGGATTGTTATCGGGGAGATCATCGGCGGATGATAGCACTACTGACCGGTGGCCCACTCAAGCCTGGTTTTGGCAAGATCCCCACTCTAAATTTCGCAAAGAGCGCGAAATTTAGAATAAGGCCACCAGCGATCCATCGCAGTGGAGGGCCACTTCTCAAACTCGAGAAGTGGCGCACCCCCGGCTTGGGAAAATCCCCACTCAAGCCAAAGGCAGGCTTGAATGGGGCACCGCGCACCCGCGGCAACAACAGGTCCTTCGCTTCGCTCAGGATGACAAGTTTTCTTAGGACGGCTCTCGACTGAGCCCGCCGCGGAAACGATCAGAAGGTGAAACGACCGCCGACTGTCGGAGCAAAGTTGTTGTTGGAGTTATAGGGGACGCCGGGGCCATGAGGAATGGCGATGGCCAGACCGCCGCTCACCCAGGAATACGCAATTCCGGCAAAACCGTCGAAACGCTTGGTGAAGTGATGATCCGCATAGAGCGACCCCTCGTTGAGGGTGCCCGCGCAGGAAGCGCGGAAACCGGCTGCGGCCGAGCAGGTCGGCGGAACACGGAAGTCGTTCTGCCGCTGTTGATACCAGGAGAAAGTGAAGTCGGTTTTGCTGTCGGTAGGTGTACTTCGCGCCCGTCCACCAGATCTTCACCAGCTTTTCAGAATCAAGATTGTTGTCTTCGACCCCGCTCATGAAATAACCGCCCTGGTCCGAGGCGCCAACGCCCAACGGGTTCGTCGGGTTATTCTGCCAGATGTATTCGTAGCCGGCAAAAAACTTGAACGGGTCCCACGTATACTTGGCAGCGACCATAATTGCGTTGTTGTCGGTCACGATGCCATATACGGTGTTGTTCGTGGTCGATCAGATTGCGCCCCGGTGATGGGGTTTGTATTGATGCTGTCGGTGGTCGACTGATATGGCGCCGCGTCGGACTCTGAGGCCCCAGCAAGGGGTTCAATACGCTGATCGCCTGGTTGTAATGCTGGTAGACGACGTCGGCGGAGAACTTGCCGTAGTCTCCGCCGAGGTCGAATCCATAGGCGTTGTTATGCGCCGCTTCCGGCGTACAGGTGGCGGCAGTCCAGGTTGCGGAGGCCGAGTAGCAGCCGGCAGAACCATCGGCGAATTTATACATCGCGCCGAAATGGACCGGGCCATAGGTGAGGCGATACTTCAGGGCGTCGTCCCAACGGGTGTCCTCGGTGTCGCCGCCGCCGGCCATCGTGCCGTTATACCCGATGTACGAAAAGGCATAGGAGCCGCCGGCCGGATCGTAATGCAGCATCGCATCGGTGCCGAGAGCGCGCTGACGGCCGAAGGTCAGCGTGCCGAAATGCGTGGACGATATGCCGCCATAGTATTCGTCATTGAAGGGTTGGCCCGCGCGCGCGCCGTCGATGGCTATCGAATAGCTGCCCCTGGGAAGGCCGTTGTTGATGATGTCGGTGGCTGACGCGTTGGCGAGCAGGCCGGACTGCGGATTGATGCCAGTTGAAGCGTTGAACACAACGGACCAGCCATGCGCGAAACTCTTCCTTGCCCCGGATGCCCAGACCCGTCTGCGACAGGTTGTTCGGTGCGACGAGGAATCGATGTTGATAGCCGTTTCGGTTCACCAGAGATTCGCCTTCGTAGTTATAGCCGTTTTCCGGTAAGCCGTGGCTGACCCAGCCGACGCCGACGTCATACGCACCGTACAGCGTGATGCCGTGCCAGGTCAGCGTGCAATCGGTGGTGGCGAACTCGTGGCCGCTCGCGCAGGCGTCGGGGGTGCTCCGCTGCATCTTAATTTCGACCGTGGCGTCCTGGCCAGCCGCCAAGCTGATTCCCGTGCGCGTTTCATCGGCGAACCCTTGTTTTGCCGCTCGAATCTCGAAGCGCCCCGGAGGCAGGCCGGACGCCTGATAGTGCCCCCCGCCGTCGGTTGCGATCGTGCGCGTTCGCACCTGTGTCGACGTTCCTGATTGTCACCGCGACACCGGGAAGGGCTGCGCCGGTTTGGTCCGTCACCACGCCGGAAAGGCTCGCTCCCGTTTGGGCCCACGCCGGGAACGCCCCCATCGCAAGCCACAAAAGACAGAGAACGACCACCGCGAAGAACAGAGCAACACTACGCATTAAACCCTCCCGAAATCAGTCTTGGATCAAAGGACTTTGAAATGTATATGAAATACAGTTATGCTGTCAAATACTATGCGTATATATCCATTCATAAGGGCGGGCCAGCGATTCGGTCGGGGAACTCAGCGGGTTGACCGTACGTTGTGTTGACCGTGCAATGTAATGACTGTACGATTTCGTTCCGATGCGGAAGCGGAACAAATCCGGGCGGGATGCCGACACTGACGATCTGCTGCAACTTCGGGACGCGGCTTTGCAGCTCGGCATCAGCTTCCCCACCATCAAGCAGTGGATATACAAAAAGAAGATTCGCAGTATTCAGACGGCCGGAGGACACCACCGGATTCCACGAAGCGAGGTTGACAAGCTGCTCTTTCGAACGCGTGGCAGAACGGAGAAAGAACGGAAGCAGGTCGTGCGCCGCTGCAGCGGGCGCAATCAGCTAGTGGGACGCGTCGATTCGGTTCGCATCAGTGGCCTGATGGCAGAGGTAAAGATTTCGATCGGCGGCCAGCAGATCACGTCGATTATCACGGCAACTTCGGCGCGAGAGATGCAACTGAAGGCGGGGCAGACCGCAGCCGCCCTGATCAAGGCTACGGAGGTCATGATTCTTCGGGTGTGATATGAGAAATCGCTTGCCCTAGCACTTTGAGATTCGTGGTTCCGGCGGGCAACGCCGATGAAAGATGTCGGGGGATGCGTGGGCGAGGCTGCCTCCGGAGGCCGTTGCCTACGGTTTATTCATCACAACCAGGTGTGAGGGGGTGCACTGCGCGATTGGGCGTTCGCTTGTAGCTTGGAGTTTAAGAGGGTGGACGACCCCAGGTTCGGTTGTCGGAACGGGCCCGAATCCCGTCCGTGCCTTGCAAAAGGCTAAAAAAGGTATAGAATTCAACAACCTAACACGAAGGCTTGCATCTTTTTGGCAGTTCAGTTCATCCAAGGTTGAGTGAAAGACACTCAAGTGAAAATCATGGGCGATCCTATCTCTTATTCTGCTGCCGAGCACACTGGTTACGAAACCACCGAGCGGTCGCTGCCGATTTTGCCGGTGCGCGACACGGTCCTATTCCCCCATGCGGTGCTGCCGCTGACGGTGGGGCGAGAAAGTTCTGTACAACTGATCAACTCGCTGGGCGAAGACAAGACCATCGTAGTGGTGGCGCAGCGCGAGGCGCGGGTGGACACGCCGCAGCCGACCGATCTGTATTCGATCGGAACGCTGGCGGTGGTGCACAAAGTGGTCAAGATGCCCAACCAGAGTCTGTTTGTTTTTGCGGAAGGACTGGAGCGGGTGCGGCTGGCGGATTTCGCGCAGCTCTCGCCGTTCATGCGGGCGCGGGTGACCACGGTTCCGGAGACGATTCCGCCCAAGGATTCCGAGATTGAAGCGCTGCAGCGGAACGTGCTGACCTTGTTCCAGCAGATCGTGGCCGGTTCGCCGACGCTCTCGGACGAGCTTTCGACGGTGGCGATGAACATTGAAGAACCGGGACGGCTGGTGGACTTTATCGCCTCGTCGCTGCCCTCGCTTTCGACGGCCGATAAGCAGGAGACGCTGGAGACGAGCGACGTGCGGGCGCGGCTGGGAAAAATCAATCAGCACCTGGCCAAAGAACTGGAAGTGCAGCAACTGCGGAACAAGATCCAGTCGGAAGTGCAGGATCGGGTGCAGCAGACGCAGCGCGAGTACTACTTGCGCGAGCAGATGAAGGCGATCCAAAAAGAACTGGGCGAGCAGGACGAGGGCCAGCGCGACACCGACGAACTGAAGCAAAAGATCGAATCCGCGGGCATGCCCGACGATGTGAAGAAAGAAGCGCTGAAGGAATTGGGGCGGCTGGCGCGCATGTCGCCGATGGCGGCGGATTATTCGGTGACACGGAACTACATCGAGTGGCTGGCGATTCTGCCCTGGGCGAAGACTTCGGGTGGAGAAATTGAAATTCCGAAGGCGAAAGAGATTCTCGACACCGACCACTACGACTTGCAGAAGGTGAAGGATCGCATCCTGGACTACCTTTCGGTGCGGCGGTTGAAGCCCAACATGAAAGGGCCGATTCTGTGTTTCGTCGGGCCTCCGGGCGTGGGCAAAACTTCGTTGGGCAAATCGATTGCGCGGGCGCTGGGGCGCAAGTTCGTGCGTCTGTCGCTGGGCGGAGTGCACGACGAAGCGGAGATTCGCGGCCACCGGCGCACCTACATAGGGGCGTTGCCGGGGCAGATCATTCAGGGGATACGGCGGGCGGAGACGAAAGATCCGGTGTTCATGCTCGACGAAATCGACAAGGTGGGGCGGGACTTTCGGGGCGATCCGG
The DNA here is from genome assembly GCA_963794365.1 of uncultured Acidobacteriaceae bacterium. Lineage (GTDB taxonomy): Bacteria > Acidobacteriota > Terriglobia > Terriglobales > Acidobacteriaceae > Acidiflorens. The sequence goes on along the minus strand of CAWCDV010000027.1, from coordinate 20,670 downwards.
CGTCGGCGTTGCTGGAGGCGCTCGATCCGGAGCAGAACGCGACTTTTCGCGACAACTACCTGGACGTGATGTTCGATCTCTCCAAGGTGTTGTTCATTACCACCGCGAACATGCTGGATCCGATCGCCGAGCCGCTGCGCGACCGCATGGAGATTATCGAACTGCAGGGGTACACCGAGGAGGAGAAAGTCCACATCGCGTTTCAGTACCTGATTCCGCGGCAGATCGAGGAAAACGGAATCACGAAAGAGCAGATCGAATTTCCGGAAGAGGCGGTGAGCCACATCATCCGTCATTACACGCGCGAGGCGGGGGTGCGGAACCTGGAACGCACCATCGGCACCATCTGCCGTAAGCAGGCGCGCCGGTTGGCGGAAGGCAAGACCGAGAAGCTGGTGGTTACGCAACGAGATCGTGCAGGAGTTTCTGGGCGGCATCAAGGTTCGCAGCGAAGGCGAAATTGCCGAGCGCACCAAACGCGCGGGCGTGGTGGTGGGATTGGCGTGGACGCCATCGGGCGGCGACGTGTTGTTCGTCGAAGCGAACCAGATGAAAGGCAAAGGCGGGCTGACGATCACCGGTCAGATTCAGGACGTGATGCGCGAATCGATGCAGGCCGGGCTAAGCTGGGTACGCTCGAATGCGAAGCAGTTGAACATCGACGAAGAATTTTTCGCCAACCATGACATCCACATTCATGTGCCGGCGGGAGCGATTCCGAAAGACGGTCCTTCGGCGGGGGTCACGATCGTGACCGCGCTGGTGTCGTTGCTGTCGGGCAAGCAGGTTCGTCCGCTGACGGCGATGACGGGCGAGATCACGCTGAGCGGGAATGTACTGCCGGTGGGCGGCATCAAGGAGAAAGTGCTGGCCGCCAAGCGCGCCGGTGTGCATGACGTGATCCTGCCGGCGGAGAACAAAACCAATGTCGAGGAAGACCTGACGCCGGAGCAGTTGACGGGATTAACCACGCACTACGTGAAGACCATCGACGAAGTGCTGGAGTTTGCGCTGCCGAGTTCGCCGCGCGAAGAACTCCAGGATGCCGAGGAGCGCGAGAAGGTGCTGAGTAACTAGAAGTACTTCGCTGTAGAGACGCGGCTTGCCGCGTCTCCCGCCGCAGAGTGAGACGGGGCAAGCCCCGTCTCCACGAGCGTCAGTGACGGCAAATGCGGGACCGCAAGCCAGGGATTCTTCCCGATCTACTCTCGCGCGGACACACGCGCAGGCGAAGATGGCGCACGCGCCCCGGGTGACTGGGGTCTATTATCCCATACCCCCTCGTCGCCTCCAGTCTCCTCGGTAAAGCGAATCAGGGCGCTGGCCTGCGCCTTGGCTGCCACCTCTTCGAGCCCGCGGGCTGGAGCCAGTGCGGCCCTTTGGGAGTCCGCCGCAGGTTGGGGCCTGGTCGTGATAATGATGTATTGAAGGCGATCTTGATCGCTTGTGCCACCCAGAATCACGTAATTGAGATGCATCCCTTCGAGTAGAGTGGTGATGGCTTGCACGGGAGGCTGAGGCCCGAGTTGGATGCTAACGCGTTCTTCCAGAGGCGGAGCCTCGACGATGGCGCCGGTTGATTCACGGACCCTTTCCAGGATGTCTCCTAGAGGCGCATTTTGCGCGGTGAGCGAAAGCGAGCCCTCGCGATACACGGCGACGGGGGGCGGAAGCGGGGGCGGTTCGGAGGCGGGCGTGGTTGCGGCCGAGGCCATCGCTGATCGGGGGGACGTAGGGGTCCTTCGACTTCGTGGGAACTTCACTTCGTGAAGTTCGCACTTCGCTCAGGAAGACATTCCGGCCGGACAGAATATCCGTGAGTCGTCCTCACGAGCAACCGCCCATTGCCGCGTTGAGGAACGCGGTGCGCGGGGTGCACGCGCCGACGGTGCGGATGTGGAGAGGACGGTTGCCGGGCCGCGGCCGCGACGCCGACCGTGCACAGCAGAATCGCAAGCGCGAGCGCAGTCCTTAATCTATCCACCCGGAATTTAGCCACTGGAGTTTATCCACCGGAATTTACCCACCGGAAATTTACCCACCGGTGCTCGAATGCTGATGTGGTTTTTCAGGCTTAGGCGCCGCGTATAAGACGATGATCGGCCCCTTCTTGGTGTCCTTGGCAACAATGCGAGCTATGCCCGCATCGTCGAACTCAATGTGAATTTTGAAGATGCCATTGGCATCATGACCCACGTATTCCCAAAACTCCTGGTAGTCCTCGTGACTGCAGTCTCCGTAATTTGTCATGCGGTATGGGGTTCCCAGGAGTTCCTTGATCTGCTCTCTGGTCGAGATCCCCACTTCGATTTTGGCGACGTTGGCAAGAACGACATCGCCGGCGGTCGCTTCACCGGCGTGAGGGGGTTCTGCAGCCACGGTGAACGTGCAGAGCAGGGCGGGGATAACCAGTAACCACATCGCTCGAATCTTCATTGGCGCGTTTCTCCTTTTCGCGTTTGCAGCCTCGCGTTTGCAGCCTCGCGTTTGCAGCCGCAATGAACAGGATGCGAGAAGGCGCCGGCGGATCCGTCAAGATCCTCCGACGCCCCCTGAGGAACTACTGCACAGCTTTGGCTGCGTCTCCGGTAAGTTTCACGATGTGCATGCCCGTGCCCGCCCGATCGGCTACGTAAATATAGCCGCGGTCGTCGAGCTCAACGTTGTTGGATTGGATTCCATTCACCATGTGGTTGTCTCTGCCAGTGTTGGCGAAGGTGCAGCCGGGACCCGGGGAAGGACCGCCCTTGGGACCACAGCCCGTGTCGTTGGGTGCGGGAACGAAATAAGCGATTGGCCGTGCGTGATCCGGGTTGCGAATATCGAAAACCCGCAATCCGCCGGCAAACCAGGCGGCAATCGCCAATTTGCCGTAATACTTCGGATAGAACAGCTCGGAGGGACTGTGGGCGCCGAAGCGTCCGCCCTGATTGCAGAAGCTATTCGGTTGGGGAACGGGATCCTGCGGGGTAAGGTTCGTAGGATAGACACCGGAGTACTCGTTACCGGCGAGGCCATTGGACACCCAGTTAAACGTCACCCCGTCAAAGCCGTTGGCCACATCCAAAAGCGTGAGAGCCGGGTCTTTGGCATTGACCGAAATCTGTCTTGGGTGCGCCTCGTTGGTGATGTCATACAACCACAAGGCGTGGGGTGCGCTTCCGGCCGAGCACTCGTTGCCCCCTTCTTCGGAAGAAACGAGGAGAAGATTGCGAGGCTTTCCGTCCTCCTCCCCAAAGATCGGGAAAGAGGTGTGGCCGCCTTGCAGGGTGAGTCCCGGCAGGGTGAAGAAACCCTTCTGCGGGGCGAGCATTTCGGCTTGGGTGGGGCTGGTGGCGCAGCCCGGCCTGGCGGCGCATCCCGTCAGCACCTTATTTCGGTCGAGAATCTGGAGGACGCCGTTGCCACCGACACCGTAGGCCATATAGAGGCGGTTTTTCTCCACTCCGGCCGATATCGGTCCATGGACTCCAGACGGAGGGGTGACGGGCCCTTCCTGTACGTATCCTGGGGCCGCAGGGTTAGCCGTGGGCTGCTGCCCAACCAGCCCGAAGTCTCGTATGTACTCGGGATTGGCGGGATCATGCAGATTGTAGATTTTCAGGTGCTGGGTCGAACCGCTGTGTTGCCAACCTAGGGTTGGGTCATTCGCCACCAGGTAGGCTATGCCGGTGTCGCACTCCCAGTAACTCTTATGCGTGTTGCTGAGCAAGCCGACGACGGTGACGAGAAATTCAGGCTTCGCGGGATTGGTGACGTCGTAGATTTCGTGTGATTCTATCGGCGTCGCTAGCCCGGATGAATTCCCGTGGGATCGCAGCATGTACCAGCGGCCATGTTTGCGCTCCTTTTCCTCAGGCGAAGACGAGGGCAGCATGTCCCCGCCACAGACATGGACCATTTGCGCACCGGCAGCGTCGAGTGATCCTGAAGGTCCTGGGATGTGAAAGAGATACTTCGGATGCTCGGGATTGGTCACGTCGAGGATGGAGGTTCCGCTGGGTTCGACTTGACCGTTCAACCGATTGATGCCCACGGTGGCATGGTGAGCCATGTAGGCGATGTAACGGGTGCCTTGGTGGACGACCAGAGGCTGATAGGTGGAGCGGCCGTCCAGCGTGTCATAGCCCACGAGTTCGGTGTTCCATTCGGACTGCGCTACTCTGCCGGTTCCATCGTTCAATAGTGACACCGCCGGCGGTGTTAATTGCGGCCTTATCACATGATCGAACTGGGCGGTTGGGACGTGTGGTCCGTAGGGCGGATAACTCTGCGCGACGGCGTAGGAGAGGCCGAACGCCATGAGCAGGAGAAGCACAAACAAGGTTTGGAAACGAAGGACTCGGGCGCGAACCACCGGTGGGAAGCTAGCCATATTGTCTCCTGGGATGCTGCGGTTTAGTTAGGCCGCCGTTCGGTATACTTTGCAGTGAAGAATTAGGCAATACAGTAAACCCTGTATATGCGCATTCCGGCGCTTTTTCCGCGACTCCGGCAATTCGGCTGCAAAAATTGCCCGGCTTCAGATCAAAACGGATTCAAATGAGCCCGTGAAATTTGCTCCGAAGGCTCCAATAGGCCGCGTCGGCAGGTGCCAGAGGAGACGACGCAGGGCCCGTCTCTACACCAGGACAATGCCAGCCTGAACCATGCCAGTGTGAACATGGGCTGGCAATTTTTTCTGTACATCTTTTTTCTGACTCTACCTTTCTTCTGTACACGGATGCCCCGCGTCTCGCGGCCGCTGCTGCCTAGCAGCTTTTTCTCCCAGGCTCTCGGGACGATCCGGATCGACTCAGAAGTTAGCAAATTCCTGACAAGAATATGACGACAAAGTTACTAATCCGTGACCAATCGATGACAAGGTTGCGCGTCCACTGCCTTACGCTTGCCATATCGAGACAGAGGATTCCGATCAATATGAGTTAGCGCTGTGAGTTAGCTCAATGTTACTCAGCTTCAGGAAGAAGATCGGGAGGAACCAAGATCGGGAGGAAAAAAAAGTGAAGATACTTTCATTGTACGCATCAGTGATCGCACTCAGCATAGTGCCAATGTCAATGCTATACAGCGATCGTCATCACAACAGCCCAATCACCAACGACAATGCGGCCCAGATAACAGACGCAGCGTTTCGCGATGGATTGTATCTGGGAAGACTTGCAGCCGAGAGCGGCAGGGAGCCTCACGTTGCAGTCGGCCGGTGGTCAAGGGCGGAGGATCGGTCGTCTTTCACGGCCGGCTATCAGCGAGGATACAGCGAGTTTCTAGCACGCCGAGCAGCGCTCGACAACCACGTGCGCTAAACCAAATAGGCGCTGCGACTTTGTTCGCGAAGAAAAATTGTGAGGGAACAACCCTTCCCAGAGAGGTGCAGTATGAAAGCGAAAAACTTTGTTCTTAGAAGCCTTTTGACATTGATTATTTGCATTTCCAGCCAGCGAGTAGTGAAGGCAGGAGATCTCCCCTCGCCTACGACCAGCGCCGGTGCAGCCGTAATAAAAGGCGCAGTTAAGTTTGCGGGTATTGTGCCCGCGCCTGAGCCCATCAGGATGTCGGCTGATCCAAGCTGCGCCAAGCAGCATTCTCGACCTGTTCTTACCCGGGAGGTCGTCGTTGATTCGAAGGGCGGGTTGCAAGATGCGATCGTTTTTATCGCGGATGGGCTGGGCGATCGAAGGTTTGATCCACCCACCCAACCGGCTGTCATTTCTCAAAAGGGCTGTCTTTATGAGCCCCATGTACTGGCGGTGCGGGAAAACCAGCCCATCGAAGTGGTGAACGACGATCCGACTTCACACAACATTCACCCGATACCGGCCAACAACCGGGAGTGGAATAAGGCTGAGCCTCCGGGCGCCAGGCTGGAGGAGGCTTTTGCGAGAGAAGAAATCGCGATCCCGGTGAAGTGCAACATCCATCCCTGGATGCGAGGATATATTGCTGTTCTCAAGAATCCCTATTTTGCGGTGACCAAGCAAGACGGCAGTTTTGATCTGCCCAATCTGCCGCCTGGGACATACACCATCAAGGCTTGGCACGAGAAACTGGGCACGGCAACCCAGACAGTCACGATTGGCGCAAACCAAACGAAGGAGATCAGCTTCGTTTTCAAAAGTAAGTAATCGGGAGGAGAAGACTTAGGCGTCTGCAGAGCAACAACACCGCAAGCTTTGCTCCGCTAGAAGAATCCGCGCAAAGAGGCGACAATGGTTCCCGTCAGCAAAGGAACACATTGGGAGCCAGTCCAACCCCGAAGCCCAGTCCGAAGCCTGCGAGCCCCAAGCCGAAGCTCGGCCTGCGGGCCTGGATGGAGCGCGTGCTGGTGGAGTGCGATCGGGCGGGCGCCGGTTTCGACGTCGATGCGGTGCACGATCTTCGAGTGGCGCTGCGGCGCTGCCGTTCTCTCGCCGATGGATTGATGGCGATCGATCCCGATTCTTCATGGAAGGATATGAAGAAGGCGGGGAAGAAACTTTTCCAGGCGCTGGGTGAGTTGCGCGACATGCAGGTGATGGCCGAGTGGATCGAGAAGCTGGGCCGTGCCGGCGACTCGGCAGCGGCGGGAGACGCGCCTACCCTTGCGCAAAGAACGCGCAAGGATGGGGCACCCGCGGGCGATCCAAAGTTGGGCGATCCAAAGTCGGGCGATCCAAAGTCGGGCGATTCCGGTGGCTGTCAAACTGCTCCATCACGTGCACGCGCGCGAAGCCGCTTGCAAGCAGCACGCGTTCAAAGATCTCCATCAGTTTGACCGCAAGCAATGGCGGCAGTGGTCGAGAATTCTGCCGCAGCGCGCTTCGCGGGTGCGTCCGGGGAGCGTGGTGTATTTGCATCTGGCGCTCGAAAAGTGGACTGCCGCTTACGATCTGCACAAACACGCCCTGCGGACGCGGTCGCAGGTTAGCTGGCACGAATTGCGCATCGGCATCAAGCGCTTCCGTTACACGGTGGAAAATTTTCTGCCGCGGCAGCACGCGCTGTGGGGCGACGATCTGAAAGAACTGCAGGATCTGCTGGGAGAGGTGCACGATCTGGATGTGTTGTGGGCGACCGCGGTCGAGATTATGGCGTTCCCCGATATGGAAAGCCAGAGCCACTGGCGCGAAAAGTTGAACGTGGAACGCACTAAGAGGATTGAGCGCTATCGCGAGAAGATGGTGGGCCGGCAGTCGCTATGGCGCGTGTGGCGGGCGGAGTTGCCGTCGGGCCCGCAACTGCGCGGCGCGGCGATCAGCCGTCTTCGGGTATGGGCGGGATATCTGGATCCCGATTTTTCGCATTCCCAGCGCGTGGCGCAGTTGGCGCTTCTGTTGTACGACGGGTTGAAGAATGCGGGGCTGCTGACGCCGGATGTGGGGGCGCCGAATCCCACGCCGGTAGGTCTGGACCAGAATTCGGAATATGACCCGCGAGCGGTGTTGCAAGCGGCGGCGCTGATGCATGACGTCGGCAAAGCCAAGGGCGAGGCCAATCACCAGAAGGATTCGTACCGGATGATCCGCGGGTTGGCGCGGCCTCTCGGTTGGAGTGCGCGAGAACTGGAAATGGCGGCGGTGGTGGCGCGCTATCACCGTGGAGCATTGCCGCGTCCGGGGGGAAAGACCATGCAAGCGCTGGCGCTGCCGGATCGGCCGCTTGCCATGGAGTTGGCCGGGGTTTTGCGTCTGGCTAACGCGCTGGACTTGCGCCATGGGCGCGGTGGGACGAACACGAAAGCGCTCCGCGGCTTGAGGTTAGCCTGCAGGACGGTTGCGTATGGGTGCGGGCGGCGGGATACTCGGCGCTGGACCGTTCGGCGGAGGGCATCGCTGCGGCGCGGCATTTACTGGAAACCCTGTTGCGGCGGCCGGTGCTGGTGCGGGCGTTGCGGAGTTCGGCGCAGCCCCTAAAGGGGCATCAATAGCAGGCGGTTTTCGGCATCGCTAAAGCGATGCCCTGATACGAAGCCACGCTGACTTCGCGTAGAAGTAGCTACTCTGACACTGTTCAGAAAGACGTTCCCCTTCCAAACTTTCTTTGTGACCCGAGCAAGTGTGGCCCATGTAAGTGTGAACGGCGCAAGTGTGACTCATGCGAATTTGACTCATGCGAAATTGGTTTCGATGGCGGTGCGATGGTTGCGGCGCTATCGCTGCGGAGTGGTGCTCAGCGAGCAGGCATGCGTCAGCGGCGAGATGCCGGACGCTATTGGCTGGAAAAGGGCGTGCCATTCGGTGCTGGTCGAGAGCAAAGTGTCGCGCGCGGATTTTCTGGCCGATCGCGACAAGCCCTTCCGCCAAAGGCCGGAGATCGGCGTCGGCTGTGAGCGGTATTACCTGGCGTCGCGCGGCCTGATACGCAGCGAGGAACTTCCCACGGGCTGGGGGTTGCTGGAGGTGTGCGGGCGCGAGATCGAGCGGGTGAAGGCGTCGGCGAAAAACCTGCGTTCCGGGATTGGGTTCAAGAACGAGATGAATCTTCTGCTGGCGAGTTTGCGGCGGGTGGAAATCCGCATTGAACCTGAGAGCATCACCGACTTTCTCAAGTGGAAAAATCGTATGGCGGAATACAACCGTGGCCGGCTGCCGGAAGGACTGGTGGCCGAGGAAGAAGAGGCTAACGGATTCCTGCTGGGAACGGCTGGCGACTGAGACGGCGCAGCTTTCATGATCCGCGGCGGGTAGGAGTGGATTTTCGTAGAGACGCGGCTTGTCGCAGAATGTGGCAGACGACGCAAGTCCGCAAGCGGTCATTCTCTTCTCCGGAACCCTCTGTTTAGCGGCAGACTGAAAACAAATAACTTATTGGCTTCGTTTCGTAAATTCGCGGTTTTGCCAGTCGGCTCGTACAGTCATGGACAATAGCAATTAGATATTATAGTATTTAACTGCTTAGCATTATGGTAACCGTCCGGTCGTGGCCGTGTTGACATGCTCGATGGGCAGAAGTGTGGGAGAGAAGTGTCCACATAAGAAATACGTGGACACTTATGCCAAGTGTGTCGGTGTCGCCGGGGCGCGGAGCATTTAGATTGAAGGGCCAAGTGTTATATTTTCGGTCGGCCGGGGGCAAATCGGAAATTCCGACCTAAAGCGGCGGCAATGAGGATCGGCATGGGATTCATCGCTTGGATTGTGGTTGGACTGATCAGGTCGGCTTGCGGGTCAGGTTATGAAGGGCGGTGGCTCCAGCAACCAGCCACCAAAGTGTCGCCCCAGCGAGCCATGCTGCGATGGAAGATAGCAGTCCCAAGGCCGCCAAGGTCGCCTGCATGATTGTGGCTCGACGATAGCTGGGCGCAAATTCAGTAGTGGACCAGTTTGAATTTCCACAGAGAAAGCATGGCCGCTGGACTATCGGATCACGTTTGGTCGCTTGAGGAAATCGTGCTTCTAGCAGGATAGAATTACCGCTCTTTATCCATCGGTTTAGTGCCGGCATGACAAAGCGTCACAAACTCGAAGAACTCCCTTTTCTTCTGGTCTCCCACCTCCCACACGCACCACGCACCATTCGTGAAACCATGCGTTTGTGCTCCAACGCTTTCGATAATCATGTCAGGGCCGCCGGTTTCCAATCGAACAACGTCTCCGGCGCTAAACTCGTGGTTCATTCTTAAATGCGTTCCTCCTTTTCAAGAGACAACGACCTAGGAGGCACGCGCCTTGCCATGTCAAACTTAAGTTTCTTTTCTAGTATTTACACTGTGTAACGCAAATCCGCGGTTGGCAATTCTGCCGGACTGTCGGCACGCCTGCCCAAATGTCGGCGCGGCCGTCGGTTCAATATCAATACGACTGCTCTGCGATTCCTGAGTTTTCATAGGATCACTCGGCGTGGAGTCTGGAATCCTACGTGCTTCTGCATTGCTCTTGTGCAGGAACGCCCATTACAACTCTGACCGACGCAATCCTGACCATCCGCTGCCCATATTGCATGGCGGGCATCGACTTCAGACCGATGATCGCCTATAGGGACGGACGGTTCGTCTGCCGCGACTGCGCCCACACTCTGCGTCCCGGCGTACCCGAGTACCCGTGCACCTGCCGACCCTGCTTGCGGCTGTCGCGGAAGCCGCTCTTGATTGACCACGGAAATCATCTCCTGACCCCACCATGACGGGGAGAAAAAGGGTGGATGGAGTTCGCCACTTGGGTTACGCAAGAGGAAACCTTATGTATCGGAAGCTGATTGACGTTCTCAGACGTGCCCTGCGGATGGAGCAGCCGTTAGCCCATGAAGAACTACGCCAGCTTGCAGAGGCAATCATTGATTACGGGCGACCGATAGCACGTGAGGAGTTGTCTGCGCTAACGCTCCCATACGTAATCGTCGAGATTCCAGAATTGGCACGCCGATTCAGAGAGACAGCGCAGACGATTAAAGACGCGCTCCTGCTGCTAAACGAGATGGGCCGTGCTGAGCCTGCTTATCGCGGCGGATATTGGAAATTGAAGCTGGCAGGTACTTTTCGCCGGAGGTCGCGAGGAGCCAGTGCTACTTAGCATTGTTTGAGGAAAGGGTAACGCTTGTGGCGGGGATGAACCCGGAGAATGCGGCTCTCGAAGCGTTTTATTTGACGACGCACTTGAAGAATCCATGCAAAGTCCACATCGCAGAAAACAGCGAATGGCTACAAAAAGGCGTGCGTCTTGAAGACCTGCGATCCTTCTATGAGGCCGCGATTGCGCGACAGTGGAAATAGTCCATCACAGACCGCAAAAAACTGGAAGAAGCGGCCTGCGAGTGCCAAGGTCAGTCGCTCACAACCTCAGCATTCATGTCCTCCGTAAAGAACTGAAAGTTTTTACGTCCATAATCTTTGGCGCTATACATGGCCGCATCGGCATTTTTGATCAGGGTTTCGCCGTCCGCACCGTGTTCCGGGAAAATGCTGATGCCGAGGCTGCAACTAATGCCAAGGGAGTGACCTTGAACTACGAATTCAGCAGACATTGTATCCATGAGCCGCTCAGCGGCAACGGCTGCACCGGGGATGTCCTTTACACTGGTGAGCACGATGAGGAATTCGTCCCCGCCTAGCCGGGCCACGGTGTCTTGTTCACGCGCCCATTTCTTCAGGCGTTCGGCGACCTCCTTCAGAACAAGGTCGCCGACCGAGTGCCCCAGCGAGTCGTTGATGTCTTTGAACCCGTCGAGATCGAGGAACAGAAGCGCAACTTTGTCCTTTCGCCGACGAGCACTGGCGAGTGCCTTTGACAATCGATCCTTTAGAAGAGTTCGATTGGGCAGTCCCGTAAGAGCATCGTAATAGGCTAGGAATTGGACTTGTTTTTCTGTGCGCCTGCGAGCGGTAACATCTCGTGCAATCCCCGACGTTCCGACGAGTCTCCCCGAGCCGTCTATGATTGCAGACACCGACAGGGACACGTCGATGATCGTGCCATTCTTTGTGAGGCGTTGCGTGTCAAACCGCTCTAGGGCCTTGCCGTTGGCAATCCTTTGCAAAATAGCGTGAAACTCGGCGTGTTTCTCTGGCGGATGACAAAACGAAATGTGGCGACCCACCGCTTCGACCGCAGAATAACCGTACATCCGCTCCGCTCCACGATTCCAGCTAGTTACGGTGCCATCCAGTTCTGTGCTGATGATGGCATCGTCCGAGTGTTCCACGAGGGCCGCGAGCCGCAGCAGTTTTTGCTCCGCAGCCTTTTCCCGCTGACGAATGATGAAGGTGATGCAGAACCCAACACAGCCTACGAAGAATATGGTGATGATGTGAGATGCCACTAGGGACAATCGCGGAAAGCATATTTGCTTCGTGATCTCGTAGACCGCCATCGCGCACAACGCCACGAGTCCGACCTGCAAAGCCCCGAGGATTTGAGACTGCTTGGACATCAGATGAGTAAAAACCGCTCTTCCACTCCACCCGTCACCCTAATTCGACCATTCGACCACGGAATCGCCGGGATGCCGTAATTACCGAAGTCATGGCTGGAGTGCGAGGTGGGGCGAGGGATGCGGCGCATCGAAGAGCCCACCGCTGGCCCGAAGGTATACCGGGCGGACTAGCGAGGTCGTAGGTCAGGCGGAAATGCACGTCACATTGCCTTTCGATGGACCATGCATTTCGTTCAACGACGTATACGCTAGCCTTGTTCATAAGATTGAGCCCCCTTTTAACCGCTACCCTTTCCCCCCAGTGTGAATTCCGCCGAGCCGATTCCGATGACATGGGTGTGTTGTGAAGAAAACGACCCAGAGCAGGTTCTCTCCGGGTCGTTTCCCTCGCACTAAGCTCAATACCATCGTTCCATGATCTGAGGCTTTGATTTCCCTATCGGCTCTTTGCTGTGCTCGTTTTGTACATGCTGCAACATGGCGCGAGCGGCCTGCGTGCGACGGCTACCGAGTCTGTCATCGAACTCGCTGACGCGCACGGTATGTGGGCAGTCAATGCAGACGAGGATTACGCCGCTTGCGTCTGTGTTGATCGTGTACATCACGCCGAGCATATCCCCTGCCTTTTCCGCCCGGTGTGAAAATAATCACTTTCCGGTTACCTTGGTTTGAGAGAGAGGGTGCTTACCGAACGGTTCTTGGGAGTCTTATCGGTAGGGTCTAGTATGAATTGTCACGCCACATCGACTCGACGATTTCTTCGATCTGATCTTGAGGGATGTCTGGCGGCGGTATCGTCGGGTCAAAATAATCCGCGATTGCTTGCTCAGCCTCGTTGTCGGTCACGTATGTTGCAAATCTTTCCTTCGCGGTTGTTTTTACAAGTTCTACGGCATCTGCGTTTATTTTAACCATAGCGGCAATTATCTCCTGCTAGAAGTGCGCTTTCCTCAAGACTTTAAGGCCAAGCTACATGGTTGCCCTTAGCGGTTGGTTCAGACCACATCACCGAAGATCATGTTACGAAGTGACAGTGCTACAACGAAGAGCGCAGGTAACTCGAAGTACAGTACGCACGCGATGGTCACCATAGTTTCTCCTAGATACCACACAAGTTAATAAAGCACTTTGGCGACCAAAGGAAAAAGCGCCGAGGACCTCCGCGCAAGTTATTGATATCGCTTCAGTTAAGGACAGTCTTTTCGACGTTGTCGAACAGCGGTGTTGCGTTTTGCTATTCCGGATTCTGGACAGTTTTCCGAAACGTGGACACTCGCGCATCGAGGCGTGTCGCACTTGAAGCCCTTTCTTGATCTTGCAATGTCGGACAAGTGCTGACCGACCGCGCAATCCGGAGACTCCAGAAACCGACAGATATGGGAGGCTTGTGGCGCAACATCCTCAGTTTCTTGCCCGGAAATGCGCAAGTCTTTATAGCTGAAGCATCCAGCCTACAAGCGAAAACTAAAGTACCTGTTGCATCCGTGTAAAAGGATCGCGGATTGCAGCATAAAACCACGAGTACCAAGAACTCCTATGAAAATCTCGACAACCACGAAGCCAATGCGGGTTGCTCTCGCCGAAAGCGATCCCTTGCGATTTGTAGGTTTCCACGCCCTCTTCGGCCATTCTCGCGAACGGCAGGAAAGCCAACAATTCGAAAGTAACCCATGACGGCAAAGCTTCTTGTGGTCGAGGACAGCAGATACATGAGGATGGCAAGCAGGCACATCCTGTCCGAAGCCGGGTTTAGTGTCATGGAGGCGGGCGACGGAGAAGAGGCTCTACGGCAGGTTTGGGAGAGTCATCCCGACCTCATCATTCTGGACATGCTGTTGCCCAAGTTGGGAGGCGAACACGTGCTGCAAGCTCTCCGGCAAGACCCGGCGACAACCCGCATTCCAGTGATCGTGGTTAGCAGTCTCCCCCAGAGTAACGCTGACAAGCTGAAAGAAGCGGGCGCGATGGCGTATATCGAGAAATCGAAACTCGACATTATCAGGCACGGTGAAAACTTAGTGCGGCTGGTAAATGCTGCGCTTCACAGGGCAAAGACCGATCACGCCTTCAGCTTTGAAGGACCGTAAGATCGGAGATGAGCTTCTACAAGACGTTGCTCGCTACCAGCAGCACCCCTGCATTGTCATACTTCCCCGCTGCCACTCGTGGAGTTTCAGCGTTGTCCGCCTTGCACGCATACCGGGTCGTTTTCAATGCGGGCGTTGGCGAAGGGCGCTGCGACCTCTTGCGGCGGGCTGGGAACCGCAAGCAACTCTTGCAGCCGTCTCATAATCTGAGCCCCTTCTTCATAAGATTGCAAGGCTGAGCGGCGACGGCGCTCTCTTATCGATGCGAACAATGTTCCTAGTGACATGGGGGAGGAGCCTTTCTTCTTATAAGGAATAGCGAAAGTAGCGGCTAGCTGGAGCGTAGTTCCTTGGTATCTCCTCGTCAAACTCACTAGTTCTTCAGATGGCTGCAAGGTGTCGAAGCGGCTTTTAAAAAGCTCTCTGTGCATGACGTTTCTCGATCCCGCTTGCCGGGATTTCGCGGGACCAAGCCTCCTGACTTGAACGCCCTCGTGACCCATGCCGATACCGCTCTGTGCGCAGCCAAACACAAGGGACGTAGCCGAATAGAATTCGAACCAGACTCTGGAATCTGAAGCGGTTGGGGGCTAGAACGGAAATTCCGGTTAGGCATTTTGACCTGACATGCCTTGGGCCTACGCCGCCGACCTCCGCGCGGAGGCGATCACCGCCCCACATTCCCTGGTTACGGGAGCACTTCACCCCATCCGAATAGTCAGACAACTGCTGCACCGGGCGAAATAGGTTTCCCGAGTAGCCATGCTGGAGTATGCTCGGAAAGTGATTGACACCGCCGACATTGTTAGAGATGGCGATTTCTCGCCAACGACCGCATAGTTTGATCGGGAGTCTAGGACCGTCTTTTGTGCCTTCCGCCACTTTGCCTAGCGAGATTTCTGAGTGCGACAATCCTCTTACGGGCGGCTGGGGACATTGTTCGTGTCCTGTGCAGGAACTGATTGAAACAACCTTTTGCCACTTGATCTTTGCCCACCGCGCCCGTTGAGCGGCTGGCAATTCCACAGGCTCAGGACCGACTGGATTCGCGAAATTTATCAGGCACCAGCTAGGGTAGTTGTTTTTCCAACTTCTGCGCTAGCCATGACTGGAGTTGAGAAGCACAATCAAAGGGCAAGAAGTGAAAGGACAAACCAACCTCACCCTTCTCGTTGTTCCAGCACACCTTGGATTCGGCTGTGATCTGCAGGAGCAAGTCTGGCAGGGTGAATTGGACGGTGGCCTCCGACCCCGGTGCCAGCGGAGTTAAAGTGCTAAGCGCCATGCCACACTCGCTGATGTTGACAGTTTGACCAAAGACCACGGGTGCCATCTTTCGGTTGAGGACTACCGGGACGACGACGGGATAGCGGAAATAGCGTCGGCGCTCGCGCATAATGGATTTGTAGGCGACCTTGAGCGTGTTACCGATGGACTCCGAGGTGAGGGGTCTTTGAAGCACAAAACTGGAGCCCGCTTTCAGAGCGTGGGCAGTCTCCTGGCTGCTGCTGGTGAGTGTGAAAATGACGGCGGTTCGGTTTGAGGCGGAGGCCCGCACGTGTTCGAGGCAGACGAGGCCCTGGTCGCCCTTCGCCAAGCGCCAAATCAATGACCACCCCCTCAAACTTGCGGCGGCTCAGCCGATCGGCAGCAGCGGATATATCGACGCAGACCTCGACGGAGACCGCAAGTTGCTGCATCGCATCGGTCACTTGACGGCTTACAATTTCGTCTCTGGAGACGAGCAGTACCGTGCCGAGCAGATTCGGCGGGGTGGTGTTCATCAGTGGGTTCCTAACAAGATTAGATGCAAGGACGGATCGTCGGAATGTAACCAACGTAAGGGTGTTCCGGATTATTTGCCTTTCGCGCGGTGAGGCGACAAGTACATGGATCCCGCACTCTAGTGGCCTGTCGCATTGAGTGCGTTACTGCGGACGACGGCGGGTGGTATCGGTAATAGTGACAAGCCTCTAATAGACTCGTCTCCAACTTTTCGCCCTGAGCAAGCCGTTGGTCAGGCTTCGGAATTCAGCATACAAATCGAGTATATGGCACGGCAGTCCCCAACCCGCAGCCAAAGCAAAGCCGAGATCAGTGCAATTTTCGAGGCGCATCCACCCAAAAAGTATATCGGCCTTACTCGGGAGCTTCTCCAGCCCATGTGCTTCCAATGGATATTTAAGTTCGGCTATGTCTGGAGCGGGTGAAGGCGGAGAGCCCTTGCGCAGCTTTTCGGTATTCTGCCTGCTTGCTAAAGCGCCTTGGGCGCGTCCTTCTGCCGCTGCGCTTCCAGCCGAGCCGCTCGCTCCTCATCGGTCTCTGGCTTTATGACGGACTCATCGTAGTCATGGTCGTCATGGTCTTCTGATTCCCGCGTTAATAGTGTCATAACGCAGTTCCTCCTTCGGCAATCTAACAGGGGAAACTTCAGATGGGCTGAGAACACTGTAGGACACCCAGCCACCCTTAATGCCCTTGGCAGGCCGCTGACCGTCGCGTCGTGCAGCGGCGGGAGGTAACGAGGAAGGGCTCCCACACAACAAAAAGCACGGAGGCGTAGTGGATGTGGGACGAAATGAAGAGCCACTACGCCACCAAGGAAGCGAACGACAGTGGGCCGCATGCTGCTTTACGTCATGTGACGACCTCGGACAGCACCCCACCGCCGTCCGGTTTTGGTCAGATAAGGGAATAATTTACAAAAGCAGTAAACTCTGCATCTGTTCAACTTTGAACAGTCGTGGAAGTAAATTAGGATGCCGGATGCCGCAGATTAGCCCAGCGGTGCCGACACGAGGCACGCAGGAGCCATTCCCTCGGCGGACACGGCTGACTCATTAGGAACCAATAAGCGGTTCTTTAAGATTCGAGAAATGGTGCGCTCCAATTTCACCGGAGTCATGGAGCCCTTTTCGCAATATCCTTGCGCCCCTTCTTGGATGAGCTTGTCGCCATTCTTTACGGGCAGACTGCTGATCACCAACACGGGAATATGGGATGTCGATGGTGTCTGCTTCAACGTTCGCAGCACATCTACGCCGTCCATATCTGGCATGAGCATGTCGAGAAGGATTAGGCTCGGGCTGCAAGTGGTAGCAGCAAAAAGTCCGGTCTTACCGTCGCAGGCAATCAGAACTCGATAACCAAAGCCTAGCAGTACTTTGGAATATGCGTGTGCAATGAACTTACTGTCATCAACAATCAGAATCATGTCGTCGTTCACAAAAGTCCTCCGTCTTCATCCTCCCTAGAGCACTCAGGTCACCAACCTGAAAATCGGACATTTCTTGTGTGTTTTCTTGAAGATCAAATAGCCGGGCAAACGAATGGAGTATTTATACGTGTCTCAAATCTGGACAACATTCTTGAATCTGGAACAGTGAATTCGTAAAGAGACCACCCCGACGGCGGCGTCGGGGATGTCCTCTACACTGGTGAGCACGATGAGGAATTCGTCTCCACCTACTCGGGCCACGGTGTCCTGTTCACGCGCCCATTTCTTCAGATGTTCGACCTCCTTCAGAACAAGGTCGCCACCGAGTGCCCCAGCGAGTCGTTGATGTTTTTAAACCTGTCGAGGTCGAGGAACAGAAGCGCAACTTTGTCCTTTCGCCGACGAGCACTGGCGAGTGCCTTGGTAAATCGATCCTGAAGAAGAGTCCGATTGGGTAGTCCCGTAAGAGCATCGTAGTAGCCTGGTATCGGAACGATTCCTCCGCCCGTTTCCGTTCGACAACCTCTCGTTGCAGGGCTGCGGCTTTGTTGCCGAACAGCCTCAGCGGAATGCTGCGGCGAAGCGAGCGTGAGATTGAGTTTTGTACCAAGTTGCACGAACGATGACGCCAGCAGGCCGACTTCATCGTGGGAACGAATGTGTTTGAGACCATCGAGCACGGGCGGCGAAGGCTTGTACGCCCCTTTCGTCTCGGCATTTTCCAAATCTGCGGTGATTCGAGAGGCGACCCGTTCTAGCTGCTGAAGCGGTTTGCTTACGCGACGAATGGCCGTACCGCCGATGAGGATGGCCCCCCAGCATTGCGACACTCAATACACATAAGATTCGGACATGCGATTGGGCAATGGACTCATAGGCCTCGCTTTGCGGCACCTGAACCCCAACGATCCAGTCGGTATGTGGAATGCGCCTGACCGCGAGCAGCATGGGCACGCCCACAGAATTTACGGTCTCTCAAGTTCCTTCGAAACCCTTAAGCGCGGATTCCAATACGTTGTTCTTTCCTGCTTCCACGACAGAGCCTCCCACTTATAGATCGTGCGTTTGAAGAGCGTGGAGGACAGGTTTACGCGTGGACTTTTGCGCCTGGACTGCTGAGTGCGTCCTGACAGGAAAATAAAAAAATAATCACGCTCCTGTGGCGCGCCTGCGCGGGCGGAAAGTACCTGCCAGTTTCAATTTCCAATGTCCGCCACGATCAGCAGGTTCAGCACGGCCCATGTCGTTTAGTAGAAGGAGCGCGTCTTTAATCGTCTGCGTTGTCTCGCTGAATCGGCGCGCCAATTCTGGAATCTCAACGATTACGTATGGGAGCGTGAGCGCAGACAATTCCTCACGTCCTATCATTCGCCCGTAATCAATGATCGCCTCTGCAAGCTGGCGCAGTTCTTCCGGACTTAACCGTCGCTCCACCCGCAGAACGCGCCTGAGAGCGTCAACCAGATCCCGATACATATATCCATGGCTCCGAAAAGGGGTGATGGTATATGCATCTCGTTCTGCGGGTTGTGGCATCGGATACCTGTTACGAAATCCGAACAAATTCTTAATGCGGTAGGTCTGTGACAGAACTTTTATTGGCCCAGTATTACAAGCATGGCTTGGAGAAGTCAACTGAAGGCTTTTCTCATCAATCCGTATGAATGCGACCACCTTCGTAAAGGCATCTTCAACGGGCGCACGCTGGTCCGTATCGTTGAATCGAAAATACCGAGAAATGATTTGCGCAGGCGAATTTGGCAGCGAAAATATTGCAAGGATGGGTAAATGAATGGCGGAGTAGTTCCTTTTCTGCGGTGGCTGGCCGAGCACGTCAAAAATGGCGTCTGGGGTTCTATACTCCCCCATGGTTCCGTCAGGATTCGATGCGTATGTACTGCGGAGCTCAGACTCAGGAAACGCGAATCCATTCCTCAGAAGTTGCCACTCCCGATATGCCGCGAAAGAGTTGTCCTTCGGGCCGGAGGGTGTCACCTGGTGCAAGTGCGCGCTTTCCAACGCTTTTGAAATTTGCGAATAATCACGGGTAGGATCGCGCGCCGCGTCCAGATACGCGAGGCCGAGCAGCCGATTAGGGTGCTGGGTCGCAACCGTTGTTATTTCTCCACCAGCCATGGAGTGCCCGATTAAAACGGGCGATGCAATCTTAAGAGAGTCAATGACCCGAACCACATCGTCTGCCAAACGCTGCTCAGAGTAGCCGCTTGCGGGGTGACTGGACGCACCGAATCCCCGGCGTGTAATGCCGTAAACGTGACAAAATCCCGTCAGCTTGGGTGCAAAATCGTCATAAATATGCGCGGTGTTTCCCGACCCCGCCAGAAGAACGACATTTGGACCCGAGCCACCCCAGTCGAGCACCTCGAGACTGGTACCGTCTTCTACGGTTACGAACTGCACGCGATGTGGCGATGGGTCATGCAACGGAGCGGACTTGCGAGTGCACGCCAAGGCAAACAGTAGTCCTAGGGCGACGCTATTCAGTAACTTCGTCTGGATTCGGTTCAGGAACATTTCGTCAGGATTGTATCCCTCTGGTCAACTGTCGAGAGCAGGCCGTTACACTCAGAATCCCGCCGCGTCAACCTTCCGGCATCAGTTCCCGGTACATGCGATGGAACGCATGCACGCCCTTTTCCTGTTTCACGCTGTAGCGGCCGCTGTGATAGCTGCGGGAGTGCAGGTTCTTCTGAACAGTTTCGCAGATCGCGATGTCTTCCATCTGGATCTCATCGCTGAAAGCAACTGCGCTTGCGGCCGCCGCGCTGCCCAGATCCTTTTCCGGCAAATACCACTCGAAGATCGCGAGCGTGCGCTCGGGATCGAGCGGCAGAATGATATTCATCGAAACATTGTCCGGATAGCAGTTCAGCATCCAGTTGGGAAAAATCCAGAAATAGTCGGTGGTGAGGTCCTTGCCCACCGGGTAGCGGCGCGGCGCGGCGTCGCCCGGCTGCGCGCCTCGGATCGGGCTCCATTGGCGCACGTGGCTGCGCATAAGGCTCGACCGTGTACTCGTTGTAATTAAGTTCGCGGTTTAGGCCCGGGTGCACGCTGGGCAGATGATAGCCCTCGAGATAGTTATCGACGTAGGTCTTCCAGTTGCACTTCATCTCATAGGTGCGCCGTTCGGAAAACTTCATGCTGCGCGAAGTCGAACCTCTCGGCCTGTGCCGGCAGGTCGCCCAGGCATTCGCCGAGCGCCGGAGCCTCGGGATCGAGATTGACAAAGATCAGGTTGAACCATTCTTCGGTCCGCACCGGGGCAAGACCAAACTCCCCGGGTCGAAGTCCTACGCCGTCGAACTCGGGGGCGACGAGCAGCGCGCCGTCGAGCCGGTAAGTCCAACCGTGATAGCCGCAGCGAAACAGCTTGCGGTTGCCGCATCCGGAGGCGGGGGCCCGGCGCGATGGCGGCAGACATTGTAGAAGCCGCGCAGCTTACCGTCCAGGCCACGAACGAACACGAGCGGCTCGCCAACAAGCTCCGTAGTAAAA
>CAWCDV010000026.1:0-100649 GCA_963794365.1 uncultured Acidobacteriaceae bacterium | reverse complement strand
ACGATAAAATTTCATATTCTGTTCCTCCAGGAATGTCTTGAGCCCATATCCTCTCTTACCACAAGGCAGATCACGTCCGCCGTGATCCGGCCCCGTTTAAATAGGGATCTCCTTTTTCGTTTCTGAATTTGCCCGAATTGTACTGCTTGTAAGTGCTTTTGCAAGGCGAAGGAGCTTGGAACGCGGGGGCCCCCTCCCGGGTTCAAGTGCTCCTGCCACGCCGAACCCGCCGCCGCGTCACGCTGATGCGTGACCTCGGTTACAGCAAGCTGTAACCGCAAAGAGGAAAATAGTTGCAGCATCCGAGCTGAGGTGGAGGTTTGAAATGCTCGGCAAGTGCACCAACCCTTCGTGCTCCGCTTCCTTTCGCTATCTGCAAGAGGGGCTACTGTTTCGACTAGAAGCGGACCCAGTTCTCCGATTACCGAATCCCAAGCAGCCGGAATATTACTGGCTGTGCCAGAACTGCGCATCAGTCCTGACGTTGGGCCTCAGCACAGAGGGTAAAGTGATACCGGTTCCCCTACCAGCGCCGGTCGATAGTGGACGCAAGGGTCGCCACCCGGGCCGTAGTTTCTTCCCCTCAAAGCCGCAGAATGGGCTATGGCTTAGGGGCGTTCGCTTCGCCACAGAAAGACGTCGCAGAAGTAAGCGACCGTCGGATCGCGAAGAAAACACCATGCCAGACGACGGGGACGACCATGCTGGCAGAGTTGCAGCCGGGTCGAGTTTTCCCTTCTTCGAGTACCTCGGAACTCCCGGGAACTCCCATCTCCCACAACCGCCAAGAAACCTCGCACCGCCGTAACCCCGAGCGCCCGTTTGCATCCAAGTTAAAGAGGCGCTTTCGCATGCTATACTGGCGTCAGATGGGGTGGCTGGGGCCCTCGACGTCCCTGCCCGAGGATGTCGAAACATGGCTGGTAGTTCTCGTCGTTCCAACTTTCGTTCACTCTTCCTGATAGTTTTTGTCCTTGCTCTGTTCGGTTTGCTGGGAATGCTGTTCGCGCAGAAAGTCAGCCCCGCAGCCACGCCCAGCAGCGACTCCGACGTCCGCGAAAGCTTGAAGCAGTTCACCGAGGTCTATAAAACGATCGAGGACAACTACGCCGACCCGGTGAATCCCGACAAGGTAATTTATGACGGCGCCATCCCGAGCATGCTGCACCAGCTCGATCCCCACTCGAATTTTTTCGATCCCAAGTCTTATTCCGCTCTAAGGGAAGAGCAGCGCGGCAAGTATTACGGCGTGGGCATGACGGTTGGTCCGCGCAACAATAAAGTTATTGTCATCGCTCCCTTCGTCGGCACTCCGGCTTATCGCGCCGGCATCCGGCCGGGCGACATTATCGCCGCCATCGACGGCAAGCCCACCGACAACATGAGCACCTCCGACGTCGCCGATCTGCTCAAGGGGCCGAAAGGCACCACCGTCCGCATCACCATGTTGCGCGAAGGCTCCGACCATCCGCTCGAATTCGCCGTCGTCCGCGATGAGATTCCGCGCTACAGCGTGGACCTGCACTTCATGATCAAGCCCGGCATCGGCTACATGCACGTCTCCGGGTTCCAGGAAACCACCGAGCATGAGGTGGCCGAAGCACTCGAGCAGATGGGCGATCTGAAAGGCCTCGTCCTCGATCTGCGCCAGAATCCCGGAGGACTGCTGAGTGAAGGCGTAGGCGTGGCCGACAAGTTTCTCAAGAAGGGACAGTTGATCGTCTCGCACCACGGCCGGTCATCGCCCGAAAAGCGGTACGTAGCGGCCCGCGGCAACGGCGGCAAGGATTATCCGCTGGTCGTGCTGGTCAATCGCGGCACCGCATCCGCCGCCGAAATTGTCGCCGGAGCGATTCAAGATCACGATCGCGGCCTGATCGTCGGCGAAGTCACCTTCGGCAAGGGCTTGGTGCAAACCGTGTATCCGCTGGCGGAAAATACCGGCCTAGCCCTCACCACCGCCAAGTACTACACCCCCAGCGGACGCCTGATCCAGCGCGATTACTCCAATCTCTCGCTCTACGATTATTACTACAATCGCGAGGGGGAAGAGAATAACGCCAACCACGAAGTCAAGCTCACGGATGGCGGACGCCCGGTGTATGGCGGCGGCGGCATCACTCCTGACGTGAAACTTACGCCCTACAAGTCCACCAAATTCCAGGACTCGTTGCTGCAGCACTACGCGCTGTTTAATTTTGCCAAGCGCTACTCGAGCACTCACAAGATCACGCAGAACTTCGAAGTGGACGAAGCGCTGCTGCAGGAGTTCCGCAAATTCCTCGACGAGGAAAAAATTCCCTATACCGAAGCCGAGATGATCGAGAGCAATGACTGGCTGCGCTCGAACCTCAAGAGCGAACTCTTCGTCGATGCCTTCGGCCAGGAAGAAGGCTTGAAGGTGCGGGCGGAGACCGATCCGGACGTAATGAAGGCTCTCGAGCTTATGCCGCAAGCGCGAGCGCTGGCGGACAATGCCAAGAAAGTGATTGCGGAACGAAACTCGGCTCCGGTTACGCGCTAGGCTAGCCATTTTCGATTCCAATTTCAGGCCCGGGCAACCGGGCCTTTTAATTTGCTCAAAAGGCAGCAGTTCTCAGTTCCCGGTTCTCGGTTCTCAGCGAAACCTGAGTCAAGAGACTGAGAACTGGGAACTGAGAACTTCGCTATTGAGTGCCAGCCCCGAAAGCCCTAAAGTACAAGAAGAGCAATGACTCTCGCCCCTTGGATTCCGGCGGTGCTGGTGGCGATTGGCGCGGGCATTCTCGACTGGCGCTACCGGCGGATTCCGAACTGGCTCACGGTCTCGGGCCTGGCGGCCGGCGTCGCCGTCAACACGATTCTTTTTCGCTGGCCGGGACTGAAGGCCGCGTTGCTCGGCACGGCGTTGGGCCTTGGACTGCTGCTGCCTTTCGTGCTCGTCCGCAGCCTGGGCGCCGGAGACTGGAAACTGGCCGGCGCTTTGGGAGCTTGTCTCGGCCCGCGGCAACTGTTCTGCGTGCTCATGGGCACGATTCTGGTGGCGGGAGTGATGGCGCTGGCCGTGGTCGTCTGGAAGGGACGATTGAAGCGGACGCTCCTGAACATGGCGCATTTGCTGGCGGCACTCTTCAGTTGGCGGATGCCCGGACCTGAGGTATCGCTCGACGATCCGCAGGCAACGAAGATCCCGTTCGGCGTGGCCATGGCGCTTGCGGTTTTGTTCTACGGGATGGGCCGAGCGCTGGGGAAATTATAATTGGTGATATTGGTGATATTTAATTTGTAATTTGGAGTTCTCAATTCGATTGATGCTTTGTCATCCTCGTATGTTTAGAATTTGTCCGCATATGTTTAGAATTTGTCATCGTCATTATTCGTTTTTGTCATCCCGAGCGAAGCGAGGGATCTGCAGTTTGCCGAACATCAAACTGAACATCACACCTATCGCACGTCAACTCAGAAGCACTGACGGGGCGGAGATCGCCGAGGCCGCGCTGGTGCTGCCCCTGGTGGCCATGCTCCTGTTCGGTATCATCTGGTTTGGACGCGCCTTCAACATCTACTCCACCATCCAGCAGGCGGCGCAGCAGGGAGCGATCACGGCGGCGCGTGCAACATGCGCCACCTGCGGGAATACCCCTGCCACTGATGCCACGGTAACAGGTGCGGTTGAAGCCGTGATGAAATCTTCCAATATCGATACGACTCAGATTATCGCTAACGCTCCTTCTTCCCCGCTCTTCTGCGCGAATCCTCCCTATCCTACGGGGGCATGCAACACCGCGGCCGACAAGGTCACCATCTGTCGCAGTGTTCAACTGAATTCTCCCGCTTCCACCCAGCCCCCACAATGCGGAACCATTGTGAGCTTTCAATACCCGTTCCAGTTCAACTTCCCGGGCACTCCCCTCAACATGCAGACGATTAAATTGTCGGCGCAAGCGCAGAGCAGGATGGAGAACTAGATGCTTAGCCTCCGAATTCCGCATCAGCGCACGAGCAGTCGGCTGAAGGATGCGCAGGGCGCGGCGATACTGGAGTTTGCCATCTCGCTGCCGCTGCTGGTGGTGTTCATCGTGGGCATCTACGATTTTAGCGGCGCCTTCAACCAGAAGCAGAAGATCGAGCAAGCGGCGCAGGAAGGCGCCATCGTTGCCGGCGCCCAGCCGACGAGCGATATTGAGACGACCACCAGCAGTCCGGACTCGCTGCAACCGGTGGTGACCGCGATCTTCAATTCGCTGGCTGGCAGTGGAGTGCTGCCGAACGCGAACCAGGGAACTTGCAAAATTGCGACGCCGCCGGGATGGGTCCCGGCGCCGCCCGCTGGCCTGACGTGGACTTATACGATGTCCGGGTGTACCGGTGCTTATCCTGGTGACAACCTGATTATCGCCATCAATCGCGGGACGGTAGTCACCTCGGTTTCGCCGGCAGTCGTCGGCACCAGCATTCAGGTTCAATATCCATATCACTGGCGTTTCAATAGTGTGATTCAATTGCTGATTCCGGGCGCGAGCTATGCGGCTACAACGCAGGTGACGGAGAGCGCCACGGTCCATAATCAGATGTGAGGGTGTGTGCGTCGAAAGCGGAAGATCTCGGGGCAAAAGATCTCGGGGCGGAAAAACCAGCAAGGGGTCATCATCACGCTGGTGGCGGTGTTCATGCTGTTTATCATCGGAGCGATGGCCGCACTGTCGATCGACGCGGTGACGCTCTACACCGCGCGCAGCGAAGCGCAATTGGCGGCCGATGCAGTGGCGCTGGCCGCAGCGCGAGTGCTTGCCAACTCGGGAACGACCTCAGATACGAGTGGCGCGTCGATGCTAAGCGCACAAACCAATGCCCAAACAGTCGCCGTTCAGGTCGCGAAGCAAAACCAAATTGGGGGACAGAACCTGACCGCCGCTAATATTATTTGTTGTGTCTTTGCTGGACCCGATACCAACCCGACTGTCACCGTAAAGGTGCAAAGGACCGATCTCCCGACGTTCTTTGCACGCGTCTGGGGTGTCAAGCAGGTCACTGTGGCTGCGTCAGCCACGGCGGAGGTTTACAATCCTTCGGGTGCAACTGCTGTCGGTGGGACGACGCTGCCGGTCGCACCCCTTTGCGCGAAACCATGGCTGTTGCCAAACTTGGACCCCAGCGGCGGCACTTCTATTTTTAATCCAGACGGATCCATCGCGACCACGACTCTTTTGGGGTGGACTTCGAGCCTCCCTGCTACTCGGCTGAGTGTCGCCTGTACTGGTGGCAATTGCACTACTGCGCCACTCCCGCCAGCGCCGTGGAAATATTATCCCGGTGACTCAACAACGTCTGGTCTTACTCCGCCCTTGACATCATTCGCGCCGCCACCCTCTGCGCTGCCCACCTGTGCCGCCGGGTTTACCCCGTATCAGGAAGACATTGCCGGATGTTTCCAGACCCCCATCGCATGTGGTAGCAACCCCCAATCGAACTACAGCGTGAATCTAGACATGTCCGACTACGCCAATCGAGATTTAGATACGGTGGACGCGGTGAATTGTCTGGCGCACTCAAACACCAATCAGGGCGATACCGTCAATCCAGCAGCCATCGCGGGAGGACAGATCTCACCACCATTTGAATTCGTAGCGGGCGGTAGTAATCCGATTCCGGGGCTAGCAACAAACGATGAGATGGTCAGCGATTCGCTGGTCACGGTGCCAGTGTTTAATAACAGCGCCACCGCACCGGCCAGCCCGGTGCAGATCATAGGCTTCGTGCAACTATTTCTGAATCCGGAGGGATTCAGAGCGCCGCCTCCCGGCTCACCAAGTCCGAATGCGGGCACTGTAAAGACCACCGTCATCAACATCGCAGGTTGTGCAACAACAGGCTGGACCGCAACCCCAATTCTTGGCAATGGCGCGTCTCCCGTGGCCGTGCGGCTGATCTCGCCGCCGTAATTGGAAGTCGTTCTACCCACCGTAACTCTGGGTGGTGTCTTTGACTTTTTTCATCACACCCAACCTGTGAGCGTTGTCACAGACCTCCAACCCACTTTGCACGACAATGGAAATCTGATTGGAGAAGGGTGCAGTGTGTCTATCTCCCAAAACGCCCCCGCGCGTTGCCAAAGCTCTCCAACGTGCGCGCGAGAACTGGTTTTTTTGGGCAATCCGGTGAAACGAGGAACTCGCGAATCCAGCCCCGGAGGGGCGAACCAACTTAGCCCAGCGCTTCAGCGCTGGGAAAAGTGGGAAGAGTGAGCTAAGTCCCGGAGGGACGACCCAGTTCTCACGCACACTCTTCAGCGGTCAGTTTGGCAACCGTAATTTGAGGCGATGGAGGCGTCGGTCCACAGCCAATCCAGAAAAGCATAGGATGTAGAGCTAAGTCCTGATTCCGGAATACTTTACATATAAGTCTTTATGTTTGAATACTTTGCGAAGGCGTCCTGCCAACCCTATGATTCTATTAACGTTAAGATGGGTGTGGGGGGGGTAGGGGGGGGTGGGGGGCCTAGGGCCTTCGGAGTTAACAGGCAGGAAGAAGAATACAGAATGCTCCCTTCCTCGTGTTTCTTGCCATGAGCGGGCTCAACCCCGCAGAAAATTCGCCACCAGTTTCTTCCCCTCGTCCGTCAGCACGCTCTCGGGATGAAACTGCACTCCCTCAACTGGGAACTTCCGGTGTCGCAAGCCCATGATGACGCGCGTCCCATCTGGATCGCGAGTCCAAGCGCTGACTTCGAGGTCGGAGGGCAGGCCGTTTTCGGCGACGATCAGCGAGTGATAGCGGGTCGCGGTCATCGGCGAAGACAAGCCGCGAAAGATGGTCTTGCCGTCGTGCTCAACCTGACTGGTTTTGCCGTGCATCAAGTTCTTCGCGCGAACCACCTGGCCGCCGAATGCTGCGCCGATCGCCTGGTGCCCGAGGCAGACGCCGAGCACCGGCACTTTGTATTGAGATCGGCCCGCGAAATGGCGGATCAGTTCGATGCTGATGCCGGCTTCCTGCGGAGTGCAGGGTCCGGGAGAAACCACTATGCGCTCAGGTTGCATCGCCTCGATCTCGCTGACGGTCACTTCGTCGTTGCGGCGAACCTCGACTTCAGCACCCAATTCGCCCAGGTACTGGACGAGGTTGTAAGTGAACGAATCGTAGTTATCGAGGACGAAGACCACGGGTTAATTGTAGTGGATGAGGTCAGAGGTGAGAGGTCAGATTGCAGAGGTGACACACCTCAGTGCTTAACCTCTGCAATCTGACCTCTGACCTCTGACCTCAAGCCTCTGCTTGACAGGCTTGCCGCAAATTGCCATGCTTACAGGCGATTTCCGACGAATCTTTGAAACTCTTGCCCTTGCTGAGGAGGTTCGATGGCCCAGACGCAGAACGAGCAGGACAATGACAAGCGGTCCACGCGGCGATTCGCGCTTCGTCTGCCGGTCAGCGTACGTTACGGCGAAAATGCGGAGGAGCACGAGGCGCAGACCCGCGACGTCAGCGCCCGCGGAATTTGCTTCTACGTCGATTCCGCCATCCAAGCCGGCTCCGCGATTGATTTCACGCTGACCCTGCCGCCCGAGATCACGCTTACGGAAAGCATAAGGGTGCGCTGCAAAGGCCGCGTGGTGCGAGTCGAAGGAGGCAACCCCGCCGGCAAGATGGCGGTGGCAGCCGTCATCGATGAATACGAGTTCCTGGCCGACTCGTAACACCTCGCGTGATTATCGCGCGCTTTTTTCGCTTTTTCCTCCACGCCCTGTTTTTCATGCTGTTCCGCTGACCCGAACAAATATGCCGCGCGGGCTAGGCAAATTTTTCTGCCGCTCTTGCATCTATATCGCTAAGTATTTTCCTTCGGACCGCACGCATATTTCAAACCGTATGCTTAACAAAAGGAGAAAAAATGCGAAGAGTGTGGAATCTTGTTTTGTTATTGACGATGCTGTCGAGCGCTGCCTGGGCGCAGATTCCAACGAGGGGAAACGTATTCTTTGGCTACTCCTATGACCGCACTCCGGTCGTCTCGAATGACACCACAAATACGAATGGATGGGAGGCAACGCTGGAGGGGAAGTTCCTGCCATGGATTGGCGTGGTGGTCGATGTCGATAGCCATTATGGCAGCCACAATTACAACGGCATCAACGCCGACATCGCTGCGCACAACGTTCTGTTCGGCCCGAGATTATCGGTGCAGGTCAAACGCTTCCGCCCGTTCGGCGAGTTCCTGGTTGGTGCGGGGCACATCAGCCGAAGCAACGGAATTTCCGACTCGAATACTTCATTCGTCAATGCGGTCGGCGGCGGCCTGGATTATCGAATCGCCGGACCGATAACGTTCCGGGGGCAGCTCGATTGGATCAACACGCGCTTTTATGGCGAGGGCCAGAATGGCGTGCGGTTCTCAACCGGCATCGCGTTTCATTTCTAGGGGCGCGTGGCGAAAGTTACGTGACGCTGTTCAACTCTCAATTCCCTGGACTTTGTCATCCCCCGAGACTTTGTCATCCCGAGCGAAGCGAGGGATCTGCATTTTGCGGCGAACTGCAGATCCCTCGCTTCGCTCGGGATGACAATACACTTAGAGAGATGACAACGTGGAAGGCCCCTCAAGTCAAACGGCAGCCTGCGATTGCATCGCAGCCGTCGTGTGCTCCACGCATTGTTCCAGGATTGCGGGCACTTCAAACAGGGCTCGATTGGAGTACTCGCTGGCCTTCCGACGGAATTCATCGAAAGTCGCGCGGCCGAGTAATCGTTGAACGGCGGGCGCAATTTGTTTGAAGCTCGGCACGACGATACCGAAGCCGTTCTCCGTCACCCATTCCGCGTTGTAGCGCTCTTGCGGCAGCGTTTGCGAATTGCATTCCACGATCACGGGCAGGTGGAACTGCAGCGCCTCGCTGATCGAACCCGGGCCTGGCTTGCCAATGAAGAAGTCGGCCAAGGCCATGTAGTACTCGACGTTCTGAGCAAATCCGACGACAGGATTGGCTTCCTGGTCTGCAGTTTCTTGAGTTCAGCGGCGAGCTTTTGGTTGTGCCCGCAAATCAGGATTAACTGGACGCCGCTGCCGGCTTCGTTGAGTTTCCTGGTGATGTCGACCATCACCTGCGAGCCATGGCCTCCGAACAAGACAATGCCCGTTGGACAATCGGGTTCCAGGCCCAGCCGCTGCCTTTCCGAGACGCGATCGACGGTGGTCTTTTCGTAGAACCTGGGCTTCAGGATCATTCCCGAAGTTCGGAAGATATGGTCGGCGGGATGGCCCATGGTTAAGGCTTGTTGCCGGGCGCGTTCGGTCCCGGCGATGATGTATTCCGATTCCGGCTCGATCCAGAAATGTGGCGGGTAATCTGCCAAGTCGGTTATTAGCGTGACGAAAGGCGGGTGCGCCACACATTCGCGTTCTGTGCGAAGGTGTGGGTGTCCACCGTTCTTGAGTCTCCTGGGCGCAGGCTGTCGGCGATGGCGCGATTGAAGTGCGGGATTACGGAGAGCACCAAGTCCGCCGGATGTTGCGCCCAGTAAGCTCGCAGCGCTTTCACGATCGGAGAATGGTAGAGAGCGGATGGTCCCCTGCAGAACGACCAGGAGTTGGGGCGTGAAGCGCGTCCAGCCTTTGCGGAGGATCAGGTTGTAGGTGTCCTGAATGCGCAGGCCCGTGGCGCGACGAAGCAGGTCGAGGGGATCGAGCAACTCCTGAATGTCGAGGACTGTACGTCCCAAGGTTGGTCCTGGACGGCAGTGTGGCTTTGAGAGCATCGGCTGCGCTGCGATGCCCTCCGCCGGCGTGGTGGAAAACGATGGTTAGTTTGCGCAAGGTTCACCCCCTCTCACCTATTGACTGCCCCCAGATTTGGCGCAGAGCGCAGGTCCAACCCAGTCAACTGGACTCGAAAATTCCGATCATCACCGTTTGTTCGTTCCTTGAGCGCATAGTATGATCTCCCGGATTCGGTTCTCGAAAATGAGCGACAAAGCCGAGCGAGTCGAGGAGTCAGGCCGGCCAACCGGCGAAGGTCGTTTGGATTCCCACTGTCGTGACCGCCGTAGTTGCGTTACTTATAATCGTTTACTTGAGAGGTTCTACCACCCTTGCAGGAATTCGGCCTACAGTCTTCACAGCGTCCGGCGGCATACTGCCATTGCGATGTCTGCAGTGTTCGTGGTTTTTGGCGTTTTCTGCATTGTGTTCGGTATTCACTTTCAACGTACGGCGTCCTCTTCCCGCGTGCCTCGTCCTTTGGCAAACGATCTTCCTTTCAATTTCAAAAGACCATCCGGCCGGCTGAAGTTTGCCGTGAGTTCCTCCTGTATGCGCCACCGGAGGTTAATTTCGCTGTTCCATTTTCTGATTCGACAGTCCAGCTTACGCGAGTGTTCGAGATCACACGCAAACCATCATGTGGCTGCTATAACTCCTCGTCCCTCTACCTCTCCCACTCATCTACACTAGTCCTCGCGTCTTTGTTCCTTTCGTTCCTCACATCTTGTGCAATAGAAATACGCAGTGTCGTGCACTCTCGTCAGCTAGCTACACCCTCGTATTCGCCATCTTCGACGAATCCCACCTCGTCGCCGAATTCGGCCAATTCGGAATCAGCCGGGCTTCGTTCTTCGCTTGTTCTTCGCCGGGATGACGATCGTCGGGTCGCTCAACGTATTCATGGATCTGGACTCCCTCTTCACCAACGGTGATATAGGTAGGATGCGCGTCAATCCAGCTTCCGCAATTGAAATAGTCCATTCCATGCTCGTGCTGGTGCATGGCGGCATGGGTGTGGCCGCAGAAAATGCGGGCCGCGTGGTGGTGACGCGCATGGGCCAGCGCCCCTTCGGCGACCTTTGTGGACAAGCGCAGCCAGCGCGTGTTCAGCCGGTCGAGAAAGCGCGTCAAGGTTTTGCTTTTCGAATCCCACTTCTGCAGTTGCAGGTAGAGCAGCGTGCCGAACAAGTAGCTGAAGCGCACGTTGTTCACCACGAAGCCGTCGAACTGGTGACCGTGGACGGCGATGTGGCGCAGGCCCTGATATTCCCATTGATACTCCTGGTACACGCGGACGCCAACCAGATGCGACATGATCTGGGTCAGGCCGTGGTCGTGATTGCCTTCGACCCAGACCACTTCGACGTTGCGCTTGGGATTGGAGAGCTTGCGAATGAAGCCGAGAAATTTCCAATGCTCTTTTTTCAGGCGGCCGAAATTGAGGTCGGCAAAAATATCGCCCAGCAGAATCAGGCGGCGATATCGATTTTCCCGGAGCACGACGCAAGCCTCGCGCGCCCGGCTCATGTCCGCGCCGAGGTGCAGGTCCGACAGGATCAGCGTGTCATAGACCTGCGAATCCACAGCTCGATTGTTTCGCAGGGGAGTGTTACGAGGTGATGAATTGGGGACTAGCTGAGAGGACAGGAAGTAACCTGTCAGTAATCAGCCTGGAGGCATTCTTGCAGAAGGGAGGCGGCCGCCACATGGCTGGCCCCGCGCCGCTCTTCGTTTCGGTGGGTTCAGTGCGCTCAGTTGCGCTCAGTGCGTCGGCGGAACGTATTGGGCCGGAGGCGCGGCGCCCTCACCGAAGAAAAACTGCTCCATCTGCTTCACGATGACTTCCTGATCCTGCTTGCGCGCGGGGTTCAGGCGATATTCGTTCAGCAGCATCTTGCAGTGTTCCATCCACTGGTCCCAGGCCTTTTGCGAGATCTGCTCGTAGACTTTCTTTCCCAAGTCGGTGTCGAAGGGAGGCTCGGCGAGCCCGGGCAATTCCTGCTTCAGTTTTGCGCAGAACACTTTGCGATCAGACATAGTTTTCTTTCTCTGAAATTATCGCACACGGCGAAGCGCGACTTCGGTCGATCTCCAGAGGGAAGGTTCTGCATCGAATGGCGAAATTTTCGTGGTTCCGGAGGGGAAGGCACGAAATTCACCAATATGCTCCGGGAAGTGATATTTTCATTGACAAATTCATATGGTGGCAATATCTTGTGGTAGGACAGCTGCTCATACTACAAGTTGAGTAGCTCGGGCATCAAGGTGCCCTGTCGAGAACCTTGGGAGAATAAATCGTTCGAACGGAGGAAAACACTTCATGGCAACCAAGAAGAAAGCCGCCAAGAAAAAGAAACACTAAGCGAGCGGATGCTCGTACCGAAGTTCCCCAAAGCCTCGCACGAGAAGCACCTCTTGCGAGGCTTTTCCTCGCTGGGCGGCCATTTGTACTTTTGGGGGTTGTCGAGCGGCGCGGCTCGTGCTAGAAACGCGTATACAGCATGGCGAACGTCTCGCCATGAGCCGGCAAAAGAAAGTGTCGAGGAAAGCCGCCCGCCACGCCGAAATCATCATTCCCGACAAGCTCTATTTCCGCATCGGCGAGGTCGCCAGTTTGTGCCGGCTGCCCGCCTATGTGCTGCGCTTCTGGGAGACGGAATTTCCGCAGCTCAAGCCCGTGAAGAGCAGCACCGGGCAGCGCATGTACCGCAAGCGCGATGTGGAGTCTGTGGTGCGGATCAAGAAACTTCTCTACGAAGACGGATTCACGATCGCGGGTGCGCGCGTGCAATTGCGCGAAGAAACAAGCCCGACGCAATCAGACCGCGCTTCCGTTTCCGGGGCCCCTTCTGTCAATGTGGCGCACCTGCGGCACGAACTGCAGGAGATCCTGCACATTCTTTCCGCGCGCCACTAGTGTGGGGACGGGCCTCTGCCCCGTCCAAGCGGGGCAGAGCCCCGCCTCCACACATGATTCCAAATCTATCCAGCTGTGTTTATGCCGATTCCCGCATGGGTTCGGCTTCGACCAGTGGCGCGTCAACCAGGTGCTCGCTGAGGAACCAGACCTGCAGTTCGTTGGTGCGAAGCACATCGCTGACTACCAGGTCGTTGGTGCCCGCGTCGCCCAGTTTGGCGGAGCGCTCGGCCAGTTCACGGCACGCAATGATGATGATCTCGTGGGCGTCCAGCAGGCGCGACAGTTGCACGGGAACCTCTTCGCGGCCCTTGGGCGGGCGAGGAATACGCGTGGTTTCCGCTACGTCCGCTGCCATGGCGATACTGATTCCGCCCAGAAGCTGGATTCGTTCCGCGATCGTGTCGACGATCTCGTTCTGCTCTCCGTAGTGCTTATCGAACAGAAGATGAAGTTGATAGAAAGTGGCTCCGGACACCTGCCAATGGGACTTCTTGTAGAGATCCCGAAGAGTCATGGTGTCGGCCAACAATAGATTGAGTTGCTCGGTCATTTCCAGCCGGACGGGTTCGATCAGTTGCAACGGCATCTCATTGGTCACGGTGCCAAAGGACTGGAGTTCGCGGGCTGTCTGGTGGAAGCGGGGCTGGGCTGAAGCTTTGTGCGGATTGCTGGAGCTTGGTTTCTTTGGCATGAAATTCTCCTTAAGCTGCGAATTTGGGGGCAAGCCAGAAGACAACGAAATTGCGAAAATGGAGGTATCCACTTCCGGTCCTGGTTGCCGGCTCGACTACTTTTGGATGCGAATCGCCGGAAATGGATGCCGAACCTCTCGGATGCCGATCCTCACTGAATATGTGCGCTGCGCGCTCAGTCGGCAGCGCTGCGCCGGACGCTGTGCACCTCAGTGAGGAAGTCGACTCGAGGCGCACCTTTGACACCTGCATTCGCCATTCTGGTTTTGAGTTCCTCGGAAGCTATGAATGCGCGCGCCTTTTCCAGACTCTCCCATTCAAAGAAAAGAGTGAGGTCGTTGACGTTTCCAGCGCTGCGGAAAATACGGCAATTGCGCTCGCCGTTTTTGTGCCGCCAGTCGAAAGCGGAATCGAACGCCGCTTTCCAGGCCGTATAGTCGGCGACTTCGTGGTGGATGAGAACGTTGATCATGATTTCGGAGGCACTCCTTTCCAACGTGAAACGTTGCTCCAAACGCGGGAAAAATGCAAGGACGCGGATCACAGAGGAATGGGATGAGTTCCTAGCCCTGAATTCTGGCGTTAATTTAGCCAGCCAATAAGATTCAACAGTTCGGTGCGATGGACGGAATAACGGACTACCATGAGTAAGTAAAACGTGTTGTCGATATAAGCGATTACACCAATGATCGCATCGTTAGCGTGATCGCGATGTTTCGCCAAGAACCCTTCCATGTTTGTTGCGGCTTTTCTTTTGCCTTTGGGAATGAAAAGGAAAACGGCCGGGAAAAACTCCCAGCCGTTTATCGGTGGCCCAACGAAGTTATTTCAGCCCACCCTTACCGCCCTCAAGTCGGAAGACTAGAAGTCGTAGTCTTCAATCGTGCAGGGGCAGGTTCCGTAGCCACTGCCAATGGTGAGCCCATAGGAACATAGCGTCCCCAGGTTGCCGAGTTCAGTCTGCGAGAGGTTCGAGTCGGCCAACGCGGTTTCGGTAACGAACCACGGCCCCTTCTCCACGACGTTCACAGGAGCCCCCGGACCGGGAGCAGGGAATGTGCTCGTCGTTGCCTGGATATGCGTGAACCATGCCCGCAGCCCGGGAATCGGCTCGGGGAAGGTCGGGTCACTGCTGAAAGACGAAATGACCTTGATAACGCCACGGGTCATTTCTCCCCTGCCGGTGAATTCGTTGGACGTGAGTTCTTTATTCACGGACTCCGAAAGCAGACCGTCTGACGTGATTGGGCAGGCGCAGCACGACCTCATCTCCTGGCTGTCGTCGAACACGTAGATCGCCGCCCACAGGGTTCCGGATATCGTCGTTGATGGAGTCGCATATCACATTACCCTTGGCGATTTCCATGCCGGTGCAAACTGCGTCACCGTCGTTGACGATACGCAGGGTTGCATCCGGAACACCCGCGGTATTCGCATTGGAGTAGTAGGTGACGAAATAGACAGCTATAGTCGCCCACGTTTTGAGCGAAGGCATTGCCCCCCAGTATCAGGATCATTGCCAGTACCGCACACAGCAAATATCCTCTTCATTTGGATTGCCCTCCTGGTTGTTGGCACCTGGGCCGGGGGGAGAATCAGCTTATGGCGCTACGCCACTTTAACCTTTGGTAAGTTCTTTACAAGTACCCACCTGGCGTAGTCAAAAACGCTAAGGTCCGGAAACTACTACTTATGGAGTAGTTTGCAACCCGGCAACATACGGCAGAGAAGTGCCCAGACCCGAGTCCAGTCTTCTGGGCTTGCCGCCGTCACAGTGACCAATCCCGATAGTTGCCGCGTTAGCACTCAGAACCCCTGTCAATGAGCGATATCGCGATGTTACAACAATTACGCGAAAGTCAATGCTTTTGAGATGGAGCAGTGGGACAATCAAGACCATGAAGGATCGCGACGCCAGCAGGCATCCCGGCCCATTTCGCATTATGCAAGTGGATTCGGAGATTGCTGGTCTACTTGTAGCTGTCGGCTTTCTTGTGATGGGTTTCGTGAGTATGCCCATCGCAACATGGTTCGTGCTCGGGGCCATTACGCTCGGCGTGGTTGTCGCACTGCTGCTTCGCTTCACTCCTAAGAAGTTCAGTCGCGTGGTCCTCGGAACCGTGATCATCCTCGCTGTGGGAATGCTCAGGTGGTTAGGACATAAACCTCGACGACCGCGTACTGTCTCGTCCAATGCCCTTTACGTCTTACCAAACAATGTTCCGTTTACATTGCACAAGACAGGATATTGGTTGGACTGTTGGTTCGATCAGCACGCGAAAGTTGATCGATGCAAACTTACGGATGAAAACGGAAACGGGGCTTTTGAGGATGTGTTCCTCCCCTGCGTAGGCCAAACGCCACTCCCTCAAGGCGAATTGGTTTTTGACACACGATGGACGGGATACACATGGACCCGATCGCCCGACAAAAGGATTAACGTCCCGGTCGTTTACGTAAAGTATGGCCAAGTCTTGCTTCCCCAAAGTTTCTATGCGGAAGCCAAGCGTGATGCACGTTGTTCTCCCTATTGAGAAAGCACGCTGACGAAAACAGGACTACACCAACTGAGAATTGTCATTGTCCTTGTTTGTCGAACTTGCTCGCCACTTTCACGCCGCTTAAACCGCTGACGTACTTCGAGACACCACGATAGAGCGACTCGGCGATGCGCTGGCGGTGCTCTGCGGTTTCGAGCTTGCGCTCGTCGGTGGGATTCGAGACGAACGAAATCTCGGCCAGAATCGAGGGCATATTCGCGCCGATCAGCACGATGAAGGGCGCCTTCTTGACCCCGCGGTTGCGGATGTGGGCATTGTTCAGGGCCAGCCCTCCGTAGAGCGATTCCTGCACATCGCCGGCAAACTCGCGCGATTCTTCAATCTTTTCTTTCAGCGCAATCTTCTTCACCAGATCCTGCAGTTCGTAAATCGATTTCTCCGATACCGCGTTTTCGCGCGCGGCAACTTCCAGCGCTTCCGGCGAAGAGGTGAAATTCAGGTAGTAGGTTTCGACGCCGCGCGCATCGGAATCGCGGCTCGAGTTGGCGTGGATCGAGATGAACAAATCCGCCCGCTCCCGGTTCGCAATCGCGGTGCGGGTTTCGAGTGGAATGAAGGTATCGTCCCGGCGCGTGTAAATCACTTCGGCGCCGAGCCGGGATTCGAGCAAACGGCCGAGGCGCTTGGCCACGTCGAGCACCACGTCCTTCTCCAGCAGGCCGTTCGGACCAATGGTGCCGGTGTCATGGCCCCCGTGGCCGGCGTCAATGACGATCTTGCCAATCTTCAGCCCAAGGACGCGGGTCAAAGACCGGTCGCCACGCGGCGGTAGGACGCGCTTCGCGCGAATTAAGACGGGTGTCCGAACGAAGATCATCCGAATGACGATCCGCGGTGTCGGAAGCCGCCGTCGTTGCTGCGTAACGTGACTTTTTCCGGTGCGAGGAAGAAGACGGCGATACGGAAGAAGGCGATGCAGACGAACGTGAGTCGGACTTTGCCGGCCTCGCCTCGTCTGCGTCGGAGATATTAACGCCCTGGCCCGTCGTTACTTCGGGGCGAATCTTTTCGGGCTCCAGCGTGGCCACCGTCGTCGGCGCTCTGTCTTCCGCCTCGACGATCGTCTTCGGAATCCTGCGGTTCGATCCTTTGACCGCAACCGTGGTCTTAACCACTCCGATGCCATTCGCTGGATTCGCCGAGTCGGATGGCTTGGAATCCGCGCTGACATTTTCAGGGGGTAAATCCGTTTCAACCGGCCCCGACTTCGCAAAGCCAACCACAACTTTCTCGGATACTTGCTGCGCTTTCCGCTGCGCAGATTTGGAGCCTGCGCTCGGCGAAGCTGCCGCCTCGCTGGAGTCGTCGTCCGATTCCGCGGAACCCGCCGCGTCCGTCCCCTGAGCGGAATGACCTGTGGCGCTGCCTGCCTCCGCCTTGGCCGTCATCGCCCGCTTTTGCTTCCCGTGAATATCCTTGCCGTGAATATCAATGATGAGCCGGTACGGGTCCGGCAGCAGGAAAGCGTCGTAGCTCGCGAGGTTGTCCACTTCCAGCACAATCCGCGTGCGCCCCGGCTGAAATTCGGCGACCCGGATCTTCTTCAGGAAGCCATCGTCGACGTCGAAGGTCTTGCCGACCAGGGTCGAGGCCAGTGTCGTGTCGCGCAGGTCGAAGAAAATGCGGTCGGGATGCGAGATGCGCTGGGAACCGAACTTCACTTCCCGCTCGACGTCAATGGCGACGCGGGTGTAGTCGGGCGTGGACCAGTGGCGAACGCCGGTGACGCGCGGCAAGGCGCTGCGGCGGGCGTCCGCATCACTAACGGATTCGGCCGCCCCGTCGGAACTGGAGCCAGCGCCGGCACTGGCTCCGCTGGCACCGGGGCTCGTCCCGGCGCTCGGGCCGGCGCTGGTACCGACGCTCGTGCCGATATTAGACCGCCGCTTGCGCGCCGCCTTCTCGGCCTTGCGTTCCTTCTCCGCCGCCTCGGCATCGATTTCCTTCACTGCGGCGCGGGCATCATCGGCCAGACGGTTGCGCGGATAGCGATGCACAAAGTCCGTGAAGGTCGTCCGCGCCTCTTCGGGCTGGTGGAGATCGTCCTTATAGATCTCGCCGATCGTAAACAAGGCCGCGAAACGGTATTTGCTGCCGGGATATTCCTTGCGCAGGAAACGGTACTGTTCGATGGCACCGCGCAGAATCTTGTTGTCGTCAAAGCGCCGCCCCATCTCGACCATAAGTTCGGCGGTCGCCACCACGCTCGGGTCCGCCTTCGACGACGCCGGAGACCCGAAGTAAACGCGGCGGTAGGAATCGATGACACGCTGGTATTCGCGGCGAGTGCGCTCGCCAACGGGACGGCCGTTGAGAGCCTCCCGCATGCGCTCCGCCTTGGCGAATTGCTGGCGGGCCCAGGCATCGTTGTGGTGGACGCGGGCCGATGCGGAAAGCAGCGGCAGCAGTACGAGCAACAGCGCTGCGCCCAGCCGAAAAGCGCGGGCGCGACGAGTCAGGGTCGTACGAATTAGGGTCGTAGAAGCCTGGGACTTCACTAGATTCCTAAAATTCCTACTATAAATCCAGCCTGGTCATACTGAGCGCAAATCCAGCCTGCTAATCCAGCCCTGTCATCCTAAATTCAGCGTTGTCATCCTGAGCGAAGCGAAGGACCTATGCATTTGCTCGCGGCGTCCGGAATGCATGGGTCCGTCGCCTCGACAAAGTCCGTCGCCTCGCTCGATATCACAACCCAAACTGCGTCGCAAAGTTGCTGGAAAACCACCTACCGCTTCAAAAATCAGAACGCCCACCCGAGACGCTGCTCATTCCGTATTGCTGATGTATAGCACGCCCCGAGCATCGCGCTCCATGTGGACCGGCTCATGCACCGGGCTGCCGAAAATGTGCGGAAGCCGGCTCGCTGCCGCCGTTATATAAGTTCGTGATCCGGCGGACGTAGTCCTGCGTTTCCCTGAAATGCGGAACGCCCGCACTCCGCGCCACCGCTCCCGCTCCAGCGTTATAGGCTGCCAGACTAAGGCGAACGTTGCCGCCATAGCTGTCCAACAGCTTCCTTAGATGCCGAACCCCGGCATCCACGTTCTGCGCCGGGTCAAAAGGATTGGCAACATTGAGCGACCGGGCGGTCGAAGGCATCAACTGCATCAGCCCCATGGCGCCTTTGCGCGACACCGCATTGGGATTGAAATTCGATTCCACCTTGACCACCGACCGCACCAGGCTAGGATCCACATGGTGCCGGGCGGCCGCCGCGTCAATCGCGGCGTCGATATCCTGTTGAGTAAAGGCATGGTTAAGAGTCGGGTGAGACTGCGCTCTGCCGTCGAGGTAGTTGTTGACTTCCGAAGCCGCCGAGCGCGCCGCGCGCATCACAGCTCCGCTCGTTGGAACCGGCTTGAAGCGGTGCTCGGTCGAACTCCAATAAACCAGCCGAGACGGCGAAGGCGTCGCAGCCCGCGCCCGCGAACCCGCCGAAGGCGCATCCTCGTTAACGTAAATCTTGCGGCCGGATTCATCGGTAGTCGGAGTAATAGCTCCCACCCGCGACCCCGACGACGCGCCCGACTGCGCCCGCGCCGGCATAGTCGAAAACATCGTGGAAAGAAAGGAGATCGCGGCCAAGCTCGCCATCAGCGTGATTTGCAGGCGTCTAAGCATACGGGTTCGGCTCGGCCAAAATCGCGGCCGAAAATTCGGCCCTAAATATGATCGGCCAAAAGACACACTTACTCCCTAGGGCCCACCTACCCGCAAACCTGCCGGAGAATCACAGAACCAGAGTATGGCGATTATAGGGCGCGCCGGAGTAAGGGGCAATCTCTCCGAAGGTCGTTGAACCACTGGAGTAATGTACGCAAGTGACTGAAAGCACTTGATCTTGCCAAGAACTAGACGATTTCCCTGTGCGTGGCTGCGAGCTTCGAGCTACGGGCTTCGGGCAAACGACACCCTACGGCTTGCTCGCAGCCCATAGCTCGAAGCTCGCAGCTATCCTACAATGCCGTCAGCGTCTATGAACTCCCAAGCCCTGCGCAAGCTGTTCGACCAAGTCAAAAAAAAGCGCCTCTCCCCCGACGAAGCCGTAGAGCGCCTCCGCCACCTGCCCTTCGAGGACTTGGGTTTCGCCAAACTCGACCATCATCGCGCCCTGCGCCAGGGCATGCCCGAGGTGATTTTTGCCCAGGGCAAAACGCCCCGCCAGGTAGCCGACATCTTCACCCGCCTCGCTGCCCACGGCGGCAACGTGCTGGCGACGCGAGCCACCGAAAAACAGTACGCCGCCGTCGCCGCCGCACTCGCTGACCATGTACCCCAACCTGACTATCGTCCACTGGCTCGCGCCATCGTCCTCCAGCGCGATCGCAAGCCGCACGGCAAGGGCGTGATCGTGGTCGTCTCCGCCGGAACCAGTGACATCCCTGTAGCCGAAGAAGCCGTCGTCACTGCGGAATTGATGGGCAACAACGTCCAGCACATCTATGACGTAGGAGTCGCCGGAATTCACCGCCTGCTAGCCCATCGCGAGGCGCTAGCTAAAGCCCGCGTAATCATAGTCTGCGCCGGCATGGAAGGCGCTCTCCCCAGCGTAGTCGGAGGCCTGGTAGGAGTCCCGGTGATCGCCGTTCCCACCAGCATAGGTTACGGCGCAGCCTTCGAAGGCCTGGCGGCTCTGCTCGGAATGATGAACTCCTGCGCCTCCAACGTCAGCGTAGTCAACATCGATAACGGCTTCGGCGCCGGCTACGTCGCCTCGCTCATCAACCGCCGCTGACGATACCCGGACCAAAACCGTCGACGCCAGCACACCGATTGTACGTACAATGTTCCACGTGGAACACTTGTGCAGGTCGTAATGTACGTACATACACATACGTACATTGAGTGCCAGACATGATCCGTGGTCACAATTATCGCGCTTGGGGTGGTTGTAAGTCGTTGATAATGCTCAGGGTCGGGTGTGGCTAAATAGACACTAGCGGGCACTTATTACACTGTAATTCTTACAAAACTCACTATTTGGTGGGCGGGCGCCCGGTCGAGGATTGATCGCCGGCGCTGAGTCTCGACGCTCTCGATTTGGTCCGAAGAAAACCAAGGTCAAAGGCAAAGGCAGCGGACAGGAGTGTCCGCTCTACACGGGCGGCGTAATCGTCTGGCAAAATCCTCCGAACCAACCGAGTGGTCGCCTTCTCGCCGCTTCTGCTGCTACAATTTCGGGTTCGCCATTCTGCCTGAGACGCGGCAAGCCGCGTCTCTACAATGAGGTGTCTTCATGCCGGAAACTCTGCAGCTCGCGAATCCCGCTCCGCTCACCACTCTTACCGAAGATGAGATTCTGTTTCGCGACAATGTGCGCCAGTTTGCCGACGACAAGATTCGTCCGCTGGCAAAAGAGATGGACGAAAAGGCAGTGTTCGATCACGGCCTGATCGACCAGTTCTTTCAGCTCGGACTGATGGGGATCGAAATCCCCGAGCAGTACGGCGGAGCGGGCGGCAAGTTTTTTGAGGCGATCCTGGCCGTGGAAGAATGTCGCGGGCCGACGCTTCCGCCGGCGTCATCGTGGACGTGCAGAACACGCTGGTCGCGAATGCGATTCTGCGCTGGGCCAATGAAGATCAGAAGAAGCGCTATCTGCCGAAGATGACGGCCAACACGCTGGGCGCCTACGCGTTGAGCGAAGCCGGATCGGGATCGGACGCCTTTGCGCTGCAAACCAAGGCTGAACTCAAAGGCAGTGACTTCGTTCTCAACGGACGCAAGCTCTGGATCACGAATGGCAAGGAAGCGGGACTGTTCATCCTGTTTGCGACCATCGATGCTTCGAAGGGCTACAAGGGCATCACCGCGTTTCTGATCGAAAAGAATTTCCCCGGATTCACGGTCGGCAAAAAGGAAGACAAGCTCGGGATCCGCGCTTCGTCAACCTGCGAACTGATTCTGGAAGATTGCCGCGTGCCCAAGGAAAATGTGCTGGGCGAAGTCGGCAAGGGATACAAGATCGCCATCGAAACGCTGAACGAAGGCCGCATCGGAATTGGCGCGCAGATGCTGGGCGTGGCGCGCGGCGCGTGGGAATGCGCCGCGAAATATGCGCAGGAGCGCAAGCAGTTCGGCAAGACAATTTCCGAATTTCAGGGAATCCAGTTCCAGATCGCGCAGATGGCCACCGAGATCGAAGCGGCGCGCTTGATGGTCTATAACGCCGCCCGCATGAAAGACGCCGGCGTAAATTTCGTGAAAGAAGCCGCCATGACCAAGCTCTTCACCTCGCAGGTGGCGGAGCGCGTGACGTCGCTCGCCATCGAAGTTTACGGCGGATACGGCTTCACCAAAGACTATCCGGTCGAAAAATATTGGCGCGATTCGAAGATCGGAAAAATCTACGAAGGCACGTCGAACATGCAGCTGGCGACGATCGCGAAGCTGGTGATGGGGAAGTAAGAAAGCTATAGACCACAGAGGGACACAGGGGACACGGGGTATTCACTTCGCTCAATCTGGCCTCTGAGTTATTAGTTGGCTCGATCTCCCGATACTGCCTTGAAAATACAGCAGCGGCTCGCCCTCCCGGACCACTACCTCTTCCACCTCGGCGATGAAGATGGTGTGGTCGCCCGCCTTCTGCCCTTGCAAGCTGCATTCGAGATAAGCGAGAGCGCCTGGAGCACTGGAGTTCCTTGCGCGTGCGATCGAAGTGCGCGCCCGCCTCTTCGGCATGCTGATGGGTCTCGCTGGAGCGGGCGTAATATTCCGAAATCGCCTGCTGATCGCTGCGCAGCACGTTCACTCCAAAGCGCTTCGGGCGTGCAGATGAGCGTGGGTTCGCGCCCGGTAGTCCACACAAACCAGCACCAGCATGGATCGAGCGATACGGAGGAAATGCGTTCGCCGTCATGCCGTGCACTTCGCCGCCCTGGTCCACGGTGATCACCGTTACCCCGGTCGCGAAACAACCCATGGCTTTGCGGAAATCGCTTGAGTGAGACTCATGCTTGGAACAAATACTATAGGCTTCCATGACCCGTCAGGGTTTCCGAAGTGGCTCTTCGCCACGGTCTAGCGACAGCAGCCGCCGGCTTCGATATCATCGTTAGAACGCTGAGCCTGACCATTCTGGCCCGGGAACATTGAACATGACCGCACCTCTCAGAACGCTTTGAGCGCGACGGTGCGGATCTGGATGCTGGCGCCGAGCAGCTCTCGCGTGACGCAGCGTGCCGGCTCTCGCGCTGGCGATCGCGAGTTGCCCTCGCTGCTGCGCAGCCCAGCGCATCCGCGCGCGTTTCCATCCTGCCATCATCACCTACTCGCGCAAGGTGTTTCTTCCGCTGACAAATCTTGTGCCGCGACTATTGCGGGTATTGCACCTTCCGCCGCGATCCCGGACAGCCCGGCGCGCACACCATGACGCCGGATGAAGTCATGGAAATAGTGCGCGCGGGCGAACGCATGGGATGTACCGAGGCACTTTTCAGCCTGGGCGACAAACCGGAACTGCTGTTCCCGGAGATGCGCGACACGCTGCGGCAACTGGGCTATAAATCCACGCTGCATTACCTGGAAGCGATGTGCGAAAAGGTGCTGCGGGAATCGAGCCTGTTGCCGCATCCGAACCCTGGGCTGATGAGCGCGGAATGGCTGGAGCGGCTGTCGCGCGTGGCTCCGAGCATGGGACTGATGCTGGAAACAACCAGCACCCGGCTGCTGGCGAAGGGCGCCGCGCACGATAACGCTCCCGACAAAGAACCTGCCAAACGTCTGCGCGTGATCGAAGACGCGGGACGGCAGAAAATTCCTTTCACTACCGGCATCC
Source organism: uncultured Acidobacteriaceae bacterium (assembly GCA_963794365.1). Taxonomy (GTDB): domain Bacteria; phylum Acidobacteriota; class Terriglobia; order Terriglobales; family Acidobacteriaceae; genus Acidiflorens. The sequence continues at coordinate 76,957 of CAWCDV010000026.1, read as the reverse complement.
TGATCGGAATTGGCGAGACGCTGGAGGAGCGCGTCGATTCGTTGATTGCGATCCGCGACCTGCATGAGAAGTACGGGCACATCCAGGAGGTGATCGTGCAAAACTTCCGCGCCAAGACACGGGACGCCGATGGCGGCCTGGCCGGAACCCGGACCGCGACGACCTGCTGCGCACGCTGGCGGTGGCGCGCCTGCTGATGCCGCGATGAACATCCAGGCGCCGCCGAATCTCTCCGATCCGCACTACGCACGACTGCTCGACGGCGGCATCAACGATTGGGGCGGAGTTTCACCGCTGACGCCGGACTACATCAATCCGGAAATGCCCTGGCCACATCTGGAAGAGTTGCGGCGGCGCACTGAGGCGAAAGGTTTCGAGTTGCGCCAGAGATTACCGGTTTATCCTGAATTTGTGGAGCAGGCAGCGGCGCACAGCGAACTTCTGGCCGCGCGGCTGGAGCGGCTCAGCCGATCCCGCAGGGCTATGCCCGGAGGGCAGCATGATCACCGTTCTCACCGGCGGCACGGGCGGCGCGAAGTTTGTGGATGGACTGCGCCAGATCGTCCCGCCCGAGGACTTGACGATCATCGTAAATACCGGCGACGACCTGTTGTGGTGGGGGCTGTACGTCTCACCCGACGTGGATTCGATCATCTACATGATGGCCGGACGATTGAGCCAGGAGCGCGGCTGGGGCGTGAAGGGCGACACTTTTTTCTGCCTGCGGGCCATGGGGCAGCTGGGACAGCCGATCTGGTTTCAGGCCGGCGATCGCGATCTGGCCACGCACATCCTGCGCTCGAAGTTGCTTGCCGACGGCAAAACGCTGAGTGAGGTCACCGCCGAAATCGCCGCCAAGCTCGGGGTCAAGGCGCGCATCCTGCCGATGAGCAACTCGCGCGTGGAGACGCGCGTTCTGACTCCGGTGGGAGACCTGAGCTTTGAAGAGTATTTCGTCGAGCGCTGGTATCAGGATCCGGTGGAATCGGTGCGTTTTGCGGGCGCCTCGGACGCGGAGCCCGCGCCGGGTGTGATCGAGGCGATCCGGTCGGCGGACATTGTGCTGCTGGCGCCGAGCAATCCGGTGACGAGTATTGGGCCGATTCTGGCGGTGCCGGGAATTCGCGAGGCCCTGCGCCAGAGCCGCGCTCGCATCGTCGCGGTAAGCCCGATCGTGGGAGGGGCGGCTGTCTCCGGACCGGCGGGAGCCGCTGCTGGCGGCGCAGGGCTTCGCGGTATCGATTGCCGGCGTTGCCGACTGCTATCGCGACTTTCTCGATGTGCTGGTGGTGGATTCGCGCGACGCACAGGCTGCGGAAGAATTGCGGAAAACCGGTACTGCGCGTGCACTGCGCGCCGGCCATCATGCGGACAGAATGAAGACCGGGTCGCACTAGCCAAGAGCCGCCCTGGCCGCGGCCATGCAACCTCCGGCCGACGCGAAGCTGCCGTGGAGCTCTCATGATCCTGGTGCCGGTAAAAAATCTCGCCCAAGCCAAACAGCGGCTGTCTGCCGTTTTGACTCCGGAAGAACGCTTGGCGCTGGCGCACGCGATGTGCGAAGACGTGCTGCAGGAACTGGCGCGCTGGCGAGGACGCCCGGCGGTGGCCGTGGTGACGGGCGATCCGTTTGCACGCGATCTGGCGGCGCGTTTTGATTTCGAGGTGATTGCCGACGCGCTGAATCCGGGCGAAACGGGCGCGATTGAGATGGCCACGGCCGAATGCCGGCGGCGTGGAGCGCGACCGCACGCTGGTGGTTCCGGCAGATATTCCGCTGATTGAATCGTCGGAGCTGCAGATGATCGTCGGATTCCGCTCCTCCGGGCGGAGCGGTGCTGGTGCCGGATGCGGCCGGGCGCGGCACGAATGCGGCTTTGCGCGACGCCGGCGGATCTGTTCCCGCTGCGCTTCGGCAACGACAGTTTCTTGCCTCATCTGGCTGCGGCGAAGGCAACCGGGAAGCCGTGCGTTGTCCTCGAACTGCCGGGGATTGCGCGGGACGTCGATCGCCCCGAAGACTTGAGGAACTGGCGGCCGCGAAGGGCGAGCGGCGTTCGCAGAAACTGGTGCGAAGCTGGAACCTCGACCGCCGCGAACAGATCTGCCATGAGTAAGCGCGGCAGGGACTGGAGAAATTCGCATCCTTCCTCTTCGCCGTCGCTGGAGAGATTCGCGCCGGAGATTCGTTGAGCGCTAAGTTGCTGGCGGCGGCAAGAAGCGGCGCTTGCGGTTTCAGGATGGAGACATCCTGGTGGTGAAACACAAAGTCGTTTCGAAGGCGGAAGGCGCGCTGGTGGCGCTGGATGAGGTTCGTCCTTCGGCGTCTCGCGAGCTTGGGGCCGCCGCTTCGGAGTCGATGCCCGGGTAACGGAACTCGCGCTGCGGGAGAGCCGCCGCGTCGTACGGCGGAAAGCGCGGGGTGCTGATCACCGAGACGCGGCACGGTTTTGTCTGCGCCAACAGCGGTGTGGACGTCTCGAACGTCGATGGCGGGCGCCACGCGGTCCTGTTGCCCGAAGATCCCGACCGTTCCGCAGGCAGGTTGCGGCGGAGATTCAAGAAGAAGCTCGGAGTCGAGATCGCGGTGATCGTCAGCGATAGTTTTGGGCGCCCGTGGCGCGAGGGGCTGACGGAAGTTGCGATCGGAGTCGCCGGCATGCGTCCGCTGATTGACTACCGCGGGCGTCGCGATCCGTACGGATATTCGCTGCATGCGACGGTGGACGCGGTCGCCGATGAACTGGCTTGTGCGGCAGGTCTGGTGTGCGGCAAACTGGCGGGCACACCGGCGTGCATCATTCGGGGTTTTTCTTACCGCAGGGGAAACGGCAGCGGGCGAGAACTGATCCGGCCTGCGAAGTACGATCTTTTTCGTTAGGAATGCAAAGATCGAGCATTGTCTACACTACGGGCTGTTAGGAGGACGCTGTGGCCTGGCAGGCATCGGAACTGAGCAATTCCCTTCGCTCACCTGGGAAGATGTTGCGCCCACCGCATCGGCCGCAATTCGCGGCGCGCTGGAGCGAGTCCTCGAACAGCAGGACGGGGCCTGTCTGTCCCGACGAGGAACGCACGCCCGGCTCTGGCGTACTCGGAAGGCTCGGACTTGCTGGCGCTGCTGGTCGCAGCCGACACGCTGCGGCGCGAATTGGTTGGCAATATCGTCAGCTACGTCGTGAACCGCAACATGAATTTCACGAACATCTGCTTTGTGGGATGCAAGTTTTGCGCCTTCAGCCGCGGACCGCGCGAGGCCGATACCTATTTTCATTCGCTCGAAGACATGGGCCGCAAGGCGAAAGAAGCGTGGGACCTGGGAGCCACCGAAGTCTGCATTCAGGGCGGCCTGCCGCGGGATCTGCCCCCGTTCTACTACCGCGACATTTTGCGAGCCGTGAAGAGTGCGACGCCGCGCATGCATATTCACGCCTTCTCGCCGATGGAGATCGTGTACGGCGTGGAACTGACGGGCATGCCGCTGCGCGACTATCTCCTGATGCTGCGCGATAACGGATTGGATACGCTGCCGGGCACGGCGGCGGAAATTCTGGATGATGAAGTACGGCATGTGCTTTCGCGCAACAAACTTTCGACGGCACAATGGCAGGAGGTCATCCGCACGGCGCACCAGTGCGGCATCCCGAGCACGTCGACGCTGATGTACGGGCACATGGAAACTCCGGATCACTGGGTGCGCCAGTTGTCGCTGCTGCGGCAGATTCAGAGCGAGACCGGCGGCTTCACCGAGTTCGTGCCGCTTGGTTTCGTGCACCAGAACACGCTCCTGTTTCAGCAGGGACTGGCGCGCGCGGGGCCGACGCTGGAAGAACATCTGAAGATTCATGCGCTGGCGAGAATTCTGCTGGCGGGCTCGATTCACAACATCCAGGTTTCGTGGGTCAAGCTGAATCGCAAGCTTTCGCAACTTTGCCTGCAGGCCGGCGCCAACGATTATGGCGGCACACTGATGGAAGAAAATATTTCGCGCGAAGCCGGCGCGACCGCCGGGCAGTACACCAGCCCGGAAGATTTCCAGGCGCTGATTCTGGAGATCGGGCGGATTCCCGCGGAACGCAACACGAAATATTCGCGGATGCAGATCAAGCTGCCGGTCGAGGCAGTTTCTTCGGAGGTGTGGGCTCTGGATGCGGAGTTTGCATGAGCCGCACGATCGCGGTCATCGGCGGCACCGGCCCGGCGGGCACGGGGCTGGCGCTGCGGTGGGTGCGGGCGGGAGAGACCGTCATTATCGGCTCGCGCGATGCCGCGCGGGCACAGTCGACGGCGGATGCGATTCGCCAGCGCGTCGGGCCGCAGACGCAAGTTTCTGGACTGGAAAATGCGGCGGCTTGCGCGGCGAGCGATCTGCTGGTGCTGACCGTTCCCTTCGAAGGGCAAGCGGCACTTCTGAAACAACTCAAGCCCGCGCTGCGTCCGGGCAGCGTTCTGATTGATGCGACGGTTCCCCTCGCCGCCAGCGTCGGCGGACGCGCCAGCCGCACGATCGGTGTATGGCAGGGCTCGGCCGCGCAGCAGACTGCCGAACTTGTTCCCAAGGGTGTTTCGGTTGTGGCGGCATTCCAGAATGTTTCGGCCGATGTGCTCAACGGCGACGACGATCTGGATTGCGATGTGATTGTGTGCAGCGACGATCCGAAGCCACGCAAGTTGCAATGGAACTGGCGGTGAAGATTCCGCGCGTGCGCGCGATTGACGGCGGCAAACTGGAAAACGCGCGCATCGTCGAGCAGATCACCGCGCTGCTGATCGGGCTCAACATCCGGCACAAAGGGCACGGCGGCATGCGGATCACGGGGCTGCCAGACGGCGCGTATAAGACGTAGGCCCATGATCTCTCCTCGCGGCGGCGCAGCGCTGGCAAAGATTGCCAATGTATGGGTACGCCCCCTTCCCCGGTCTTTTGGAATCATAGGGTTAGGGAGAAATTTCCGCAAAATCTTTGAGTTTGAGGACTTATATGCAAAATATTCCGGAATAAGGAGTTAGGTTGTCAAAGAGCGCTGAAAATGGGTTTGGGCTACTTTGAATTTCCACCCCGTTACGCTCCCTCGCCGGGCTTAAACTTATTTCCACACTTCAAACAGGTCATCATGATCTTTCCGCTGCCGATCATGCCAGTCATTAGGCTCCATCCTCGCTTTTCAGCATGAATCTGAGTAGATCCACATTTTGGACACTTCACGCTCTCTTCGTTCCCGCTCATGCTATTCGTTCCTCGGTGCAGGAATCGTACTCTCACTAATGGCAAAAGAAAGGGCCAACTGGTCCCTACGTCAGCGGGTCAAGCACCGGGGATTTCAAGGTAGCCCACTGCCTGAAAATGGGTTTGGGGCAGCTTCGAGAGATGTTTTGGGAAACGGCACGCTCATAAACTGCCCCAATCAGATGGCTATTGTTGCACCTTGGTGGTGAGCATGTCTGTGATGGGGCTCACCGGTGATTTGTGATGAAAAGTCAGGAGTGGGAGTGAGAAATCCCGTGATATCTCGTCAGCCCTAAATTCTCCTTTGGCGATTCGGTGACCTGGACTATTCTGTGCTGTCCTTGCCTTGAGAAAATTCTTTGTTACTTAACCTAGAAGTCCGTCGGCAGTACACGGAGTTGGTGATCGGCTTGGTGGGTGCGGTCGGTTCCCAAATGGGGTCCGTGGAAGAAGCACTGATTTCCGCTTTCAAGCCGCTGAACTTTCAGTGTGAGCGGATAAAACTCATTGAGCTTCTGCATGAAATCGAGAAGTGGAAAGATCTGCCTCACGGCCGCGAGGACGAAAGAATACGCACCCATATGGATGCGGGCGATGAGTTTCGCAGGTTGATCGGCAGCAATGACGCTCTTGCAGTGCTCGGTATGGGAAATATACGGCGTTTGCGGGAGAAGGCTACCGAAGATCAGGATAAACCCAGGCAGCGTTGTGCATATCTTTTCCGCTCCCTCAAGCACCCCGAGGAAGTCCAGTGTTTGAGGGAGATCTATGGCCGAGCTTTTATCCTCATCGCGGCCTACTCTCCACGAGAGGAACGAGTACAGCATCTGGCAAATAAAATAGCCGAGTCGCGTTATGGCACGACTGCCGAGCAGTGCCGCCCGGATGCAGAGCGGCTTGTAAACCGCGATCAAGAAGACTCAGAAGCGCGTCACGGCCAAAGTGTTCGAAATGCGTTTCCCCTGGCCGATGTGTTCATTGCGACGTCAAACAAAGCTGCCATGGACCGAAAGATCGGAAGCTTTCTTGAGCTATTGTTTGGCAAGGTTTCTCACACGCCGACGCGGGAAGAGTACTGTATGTTTCACGCCAACGCTGCCGCAATGAGGTCTGCGGCGCTGGGTCGACAGGTTGGTGCCACGATAGCGACTGCGGAAGGTGAGATCGTCGCCGTCGGCACTAACGAAGTTCCCAAACCGGGCGGCGGACAATATTGGGAAGGCGATGTTCCAGATGCTCGGGATTTTGTTTTGGGACATGATAGCAGCGACCGACTGAAGAGGTCTAATCTAGGGGAGCTCTTGGAGAGATTTAGCAAGGCAGGAGGTTGGCTCACTGCCGACAAGGTCGCGCTCAGCCCAGAAGAACGGGTTCGGACGGCGCTTCCAATAGTTCGAGGTGCTCGCTTAATGCAGCCTCTTGAATTCGGACGGGCGGTGCACGCAGAGATGGCGGCAATCGTCGATGCCGCAAAACGAGGCGTTTCTGTGCACGGTTGCACTCTCTACACCACAACGTTTCCGTGTCATGAATGTGCTCGGCACATAATAGCCGCCGGGCTACGCCGAGTGGTATACATTGAACCATACGCGAAAAGCCTGGCGGCCCATCTGCATGAAGATGCAATTTCGGTGGACAGTGCTGTTGAGATCGAGGGAATGGTGTCCTTCGAACCCTTTGTAGGAGTCGCCCCTCGACGCTATAACGAACTGTTCACTATGTTTGAAGATCGAAAGACGGCGGATGGATCGATCGTGCAATGGAATCCAGCTCAATCCATACCGCGGCTCTCTGAATCGCCGTGGATGTACGTTCGTAGCGAGAAGGAAGCTTTGAAGTTACTGAATGATGCAATGAAGCGTGAGAAACTCAATCCTGTGTGAAGTGGAGCAAGGGACCATGGAAAAGGGATGGTTAAAGTTGATTCTTGAGCGAGCAAGCGCTGATTGGGAGACTTGGCCCGCTTGGCAGCGTGGAGTTGATGATAAGGCCTGCAGCGACAAAACTCAAATGTCCGGATCAGATCCTCATAACCAAGAGGTTTCGGAGGACCGTAAAGTGGCAGCTTGATCGTGCTTGTTTGATTCACCACAGACTTTTGGCGCGCCCCGCCTACTCTTCCACCGGCTGGGCGTTCAGTTCTTGGGCGGGTTCGCCTGCGGCCATGCCTTGGGCGACGATTAGGCGGCGGGCTTCGATGCGGAGTTCGGGCAGGGCGCGTCCGAACCAGATCGCGCCGAAGACGCAGGCCACGCCTCCGGTGGCGACCGTGATGGGCGCGCCGATGCGGTGGGCCAAGGCTCCGCCAAAGAACGCTCCGAAGGGCGCCATCCCCATGAACATCATCGAATAGACGGACATGACGCGGCCGCGCAGCTGGTCGGGGACCATGGTCTGGATCAGCGTGTTCGAGCAGGCCATCTGCAACATCATGGAGTAGCCGGCGGGCAACAGGAGCGCGGCCGACAACCAGAATGAAGTCGAGAACGAAAAAAGAAACAGGCTGATCCCGAGGCTCGCGCAGCTGATTGCCACCCAACGCCCGAGCCCCTTAATTCCAGTCTTGGCGGCGAGCGTCAAAGCGCCGAAGAGCGCGCCTACGCCGGTGGCGCCCATCAGGATGCCGAGGCCGCGCGCGCCGCCGCCCAGAATTTTGTCGGCGAAGATCGGCATCAGCACGGTGTAGGGCATGCCGACCAGGCTCACCAGGCCAAGCAGCAACAGCAGCGCACGAATGATCCGCGTGTGGTTGACCCAGCGAAAGCCCTCGATGATGTCTTCAATCGGCGAATGTTCGCTGGCGCGCGGGGCGCAGTGCACGTGCATCAGCGACAGGCCGACGATCACGGCGATGTAGCTGATGGAATTGGCGGCAAAGCACCAGCCTTCGCCGATTCTCGCCACCAAGATTCCGGCTATGGCGGGGCCGATGACGCGCGCGCCATTGAACATAGAGGAATTCAGGGCTATGGCGTTCATCAGGTCCTCTTTGCCGACCATGTCGACGAGAAAGGACTGCCGGCCGGGAATATCGAAGGCGTTCACGACTCCGAGCAGGGCAGCCAGCACGAAGATGTGCCACACATGGACGAGGCCGCTTAGGGTGAGCGCAGCCAGAATTCCCGCGAGGATCATGGAAGCGATCTGGGTGGCGATCACCAGTCGCTGGCGATTGACGCGGTCGGCGGTGATGCCTCCGAAAGGCGCGACGAGGAAGACGGGAATCTGGCTGGCAAAGCCGACGCTTCCTAGCAGCAGGGCCGATTTCGTCATGCGGTAGACGAGCCACGCCTGGGCTACGGTCTGCATCCAGGTGCCGACGAGAGAGATAAGTTGTCCGCCGAAGAAGAGCTGAAAATTGCGGTGGCGGAGGGCGCGCAGGGTGGTGGCCCACTTCGGCAGGCGCGCCGCTTTCCCAGCCGCTTCTTCAGCCAGCGCGGAATTTTTCTCTTCGGGCATCAATCACGCTTTAAGAACTTTTTCACATCTTTCGGATGACGGCAACCGGCCGGCAGATGAGATATTGCGTCATTGAGTCCATGACTCGATTCAGCAGATTTCCACAGCTCAGCACCGACTTGGAACTTCCCCGCGGGCTCGATCCGCGATAGAGTTAAGCGTGACCGCCTTGAGAGCATCGGATAGGGGAAGGATGAACGATGAGCGAAGATCCTAATCATCTGGAACATTATCTAGAACGGCGAGGCGCGCAGCGTTTCGAACTGCACATGCCGTTGGCGGTGCACTTCGAGGGACGGACTGTGCCCGGATTTGCTCAGAATTTGAGCGGACGTGGAATTTTCTTTTACGCCGAGACGGCGCTCCCGGAAGGGGCGGTGGTGGAATTGACTTTTACCATGCCCGCGGAAATCACTTTGGGGGAAAACATGCCGGTTCGGTGTCGTGGGCGGGTGTTGCGCTCCGCCGGTCATTCCCAGGCAGGTCAGCGAACCGGGATCGCCGTGCAACTCGATTCTTATCAGTACTTGCCCTCCGACGGGCCCATCTCACAGTTTGTGCGAGTTTCGGTCGCAAGCGCCGTGGGAGCGACTTCCGGCCCGATGCCGCGCTGAGGACATTACCGAGGCATTGGTCCAGAACTGGTCTCATAAATGGTTCTCCGATCGGGATGTCTCCGCCCTCAGGGGCTAAAGCCCGCATTTTTATCGGCCCTTAATGGCACGGCTGGAAGCCGTGCCATGCCCAACCCATTTATGAGACCAGTTTTGGCTTTACTTACTTCAATCTTTTTTACTTCAATCTTTTTTGCTTCAATCTTTGTTTACTTCAAGCTATCTTCAATCGTTCTTCAATCTTTCTTCAATCTATGAAAGCGACCAATTGGGAATTCACGAACCGAGCGCTGGTCTTCGGGCTGATCCTTTGGTTGTCGTTTCCGCTCTACTTCTTGGACCCACAAAATTCGACCGCCGCATTGGCCAGCTGGATGGGGCCCAAGTTGCGAATGGATGCGGATCTCGTCGCTCGTTTCCTTTTCGCTTTGGCCGCACTTTTGCTATTTGTGGCCGCTCTCATCCGCACCTGGAGCTCGTCATATCTTCACGCGAGGGTTGTGTATGGGGCCGAAGTGAAGACAGACTCGCTGGTTGCCGATGGGCCTTACAGGCGGGTCCGCAATCCGCTGTACTTCGCCAATGTGCTGATGGCCATCGCCATGGGTTCGATGATGAGCCGGGCTGGGTTTTTCGTCGCCGTGGTGGCAATGCTCGGGTTCTGCTACCGTCTGATCCTGCGAGAGGAAGACGAACTGCAAGCGCATCAGGGCGAACCGTATGAAGGCTACCGAAAGGCGGTGCCGCGGCTGTGGCCCGCTCTCGGGCCGCGCATCCCTTCCGCCGGAAACTCCGCCCGATGGACGGAAGGATTCAAGGCGGAATCCTGGTATTGGGGACTCGCGGTGGCGCTGGCTGTGTTTGCGATAACCCTAAAGCTGAAGCCATTTTTCGCGATACTGGGGGCAAGCCTCGTCTGGTTCTGGGTATCCTCGGCGATTCTTGAAAAGAAGAGAGACTCGCAAGCCTGACCTACGCCGTTGGGCGTAGTCGGGAACTCGGACTAACCCACTGGTTAAGACTTCTCTGTCTTTTCAATCACTGGGCTTTGCCTTACAATTAGGCAACCCAGTAGTCTTGAGGGTTGTCTCCCACTGATTGAGGAACCTGCTGGCGATCCGCCGCTTCGTCCGAGGTGTCCTTCGATTACGAAGGTCATTTGGCCCCGACACTGGAAGTTCGTAACATGATAATGAACGCAGAGAATCGAGCCATGCCCGGGATCGCCGTTGCCCTCCTCACTGAAGACCGCGAACAATCTGTCGTACTGAATAGCCGGGTGGAGAGCACCAATCTCGCCCGTACGGTGCTGAGCCATGTCGGTTTGCCGGCGGGGCCGAGCGATGCCGTTTTGCGTCAATTGCAGGATCAGCACGCCGAAGTTGTGCTGGTGAACATCGATCCTCAGAATCCGCAGCGCGCCATCCGCACCATTGAACTGATCCACGCCAGCCTTCCCGAAGTCACGATTTTTGCCGTGGGCGAAATGAACCAGCCCACGAACATTGTTTCCGCCATGCGAGCCGGAGCGCGCGAGTTTCTGGATCATGGCGCCAGCCGCGAAGCCTTGATCGAAGCCTTCACGCGCTTCACGGCCACGTTGAGCCGCGCGCAACGCAGTTCGAGTAAGGCCCGGGTCTTCACTTTTCTAAACGCCAAGGGCGGAGCCGGCGCCACCACCGTCGCGGTGAATACAGCGGTCGCATTGCAGGAGGCTCACGGGCGGATGGTGCTGGTGGATTTCGCCCCCATCGGCCACGCTGCCCTGCAAATGAATCTGCGTCCACAATTCACGCTGATCGATGCCTTGCAGAACCTGCATCGCATGGACGGTTCGCTGCTCGATGGCCTGATGACGCCCTATCGCGATGGCCTGCATCTGCTGGCCGGAGCGCAGCAACCGCACAACAGTTTCCCGAACGCGTCGGAACTGGCTCGCCTCTTCGACCTGCTGGTAAACCAGTATCACTTCGTGGTGCTCGATTGCTCAGGCCGGATGGATGGCACGATGCAGATGATCTGCGATCTCTCGAACGCCGTGCTGCTGGTGACGCAGACCGATGTTGTATCCCTCTGGAGCGCTGGCCGGATTCAGGCGTTCCTGCAGGAAGGAGCGGGCCGCGATCGCCTGCGGATCGTGCTCAATCGCTATAAGAAGATCCCCGGCTTCACCGACGAGGATGTGGAGAAAGCCACCAATTGCAAAGTGCTATGGAAGGTGCCCAACAACTTCCAGGTCATCGGGCCGGCGATTGACAAGGGCAATCCGGTAGCCGCGCAGGGGAATCACGACATCGGCCGCTCCTATCAGGGTCTGGCCGCGGAACTGGCCGGCGCGACCACAGCCGGCGAAGGCGCTCTCTCGCTGCTCTACCAGCAAGACAAGGGCGACGGCAAGAAACGAGCAGGCGGCCCACTGATCGTATCGCCCATGCGCGCCGGGCAGTAGACTCCCGTTGCGATGTCAAAATCGACGCGAACCAAGAAATCGACGCGAACGAAACTGTCGCAGGCCATGGTTCGGCCCGAAACCAAAAGTGCCTTCCGCAAATCGAAGGAAAGGAATCGAGAACTGCTTCGGATGTTGGCGAAGCAAACGGTCGATTCCGCGACAAAGCCTGCCCGCTAAAATCAGCGTCATCTCCCAGAGCACGGCTGGTTTAGTTTCACCCTGGCTGGACCCCTGACCACGTCTAGGCCCTTGTCGTAGTTCCATCTGACTTCTTCCCTCAGCGATTTCCGGCCTTTGTTAGAATCAGGATTCGCCAATGACGCCGAGAATCGTTGAAATTCTTTATCAGATGATCGCCTTCCTGTTTGCCATCAGCGTGCACGAGTCCGCCCACGCCTGGACTGCGTCGCGCTGCGGCGATCCGACGGCTCGCATGCTGGGAAGGGTTTCGCTGAATCCGATTCGCCACATCGATCTGTTTGGCACGATCATACTGCCGCTGGTCGCCGCCATCAGCGGCATCCCGTTGCTCGGCTGGGCCAAGCCCACGCCGGTTGACCCACGGAATTTTCGCCATCCCATGATGGACGACATTCTGACCTCGGTGGCCGGTCCGGTCAGCAACTTTATCGTCGCCACGGGGGCGCTTCTGTTGCTGGGCGGCATCTCGCTTTCGTCCGCCTCTGGACATGCGCTGATCCTCTCTCTGGGATTGCAGGGTGGCTTCAGCGGCGCTGCTTCCGATTCCGCGTTGACGCCGGTCGCCATGCTGCTGTATGCGCTCATGATCATCAACATCGTTCTGGCGGTCTTTAACCTGATCCCGGTCCCGCCGCTCGATGGCAGCCACGTGTTGCGGCATTTCCTGCCGGATTCGGCGCGAATGGTTTTCGACCGCATCGGCTTCTTCGCACTACTGGCGCTGGTGTACCTGGGCGGAGGACTGCTCAGCAGTTTGATCCGGCCGTTTCTTCGCTTCTATGTCTCGATGCTGGTGAAATTCTGAATGGCCACTCCTCCTAAGAAACGCGTGCTGAGCGGAATGCGCCCGACTGGCAAACTGCACCTGGGCAACTACGTTGGCGCGCTTGAAAACTGGGTCCGCATGCAGGACGAGTACGACTGCTTCTTCGTTGTCGTCGACTGGCACGCGCTGACCACCGACTACGCGGACCCATCGCATGTGAAAGAAAACGTGATCGACGTGCTGCTGGATTGGCTGGCGGCCGGGCTTGATCCCGCGAAGTGCGTGATGTTCATCCAGTCGCATGTGCCGACGCATGCGGAGCTGCACCTGCTGCTTTCGATGATCACTCCTGTCGGCTGGCTGGAACGCGTCCCGACCTACAAAGAGCAGCGGGAAAACATCAAGGGAAAAGATCTGGACACATACGGGTTTCTTGGTTATCCCGTCCTGCAGGCGGCGGATATTTTGATCTACAAGGCGGACGTCGTGCCGGTCGGCGAAGACCAAGTCGCGCACGTTGAACTGACCCGCGAGATTACGCGGCGCTTCAACGGCTTCTACGCCGGAGGCTTCAACGACAAAAAGCGCGAATATGTTTTCCCCGAACCGGCAGCGTTGCTCACACCCGCTCCCCGCCTGCCCGGCACCGACGGCCGCAAGATGTCGAAGTCCTACGGCAACGCGCTGCTGCTGACCGATCCCGAGCCCGTAGTGCGGCAGAAGCTGAAGACGATGGTCACCGATCCCAGGCGCATCAAGCGCACCGATCGCGGCGACCCGGATGTTTGTCCCGTCGGCGATCTGCACAGAATATTCAGCAGCAAAGAAACGATGGCGAAGGTATACGAAGGCTGCCGGTCGGCTGGAATCGGCTGCATCGAGTGCAAGAGTTGGGTCGCCGATGCCTTGGTGAAGATCCTCAACCCCATGCAGGAGCGCCGAAAAAAATACGAGGACAATCCGCGGCTCGCCTGGGATATTCTGGAAGCGGGCTCGGCCCGCGCTCGTGAGGTCGCGGGCGGCACGATGGACGAAGTCCGGAAGGCGATGGGGCTGGACTATAGTTCGAACGATCGTCCGAGCGATAGTCCCAACGTCAGTCTGAACTCTGAGCCGGCGAAGGATTCCACGAAGTGACGGATTTGTCTCGACCCATATCGGAACAGGCGCCAGTCGCGGCTTCTGGGCGCGGCGGGGCTCCGCCCGTGCCGGCCGCCAGGTCCGCGCAAGACGATGCCAGCGATTTCCCGTTCGCCATCGCGCTTGGCGAAATCTACGAAGGCCCGCTCGACCTGCTGCTCGATCTGATCCGCAAGCAGGACATCAACATCTACGACATTCCCATTGCCAAAATCACCGCGCAGTACCTCACCTACGTCGAGCGCATTCGCGAACTCGATGTAAACGTCGCCTCCGAGTTCATCTACATGGCGGCGGTGCTGATTCACATCAAGTCGAAGATGTTGTTGCCGCGCGATCCGCTCGCTCCCGCCGACGCGCTGGAAGACCCGCGCAACGAACTCGTCAACCGGCTGCTCGAGCACGAAAAGTTCAAATCGGCGGCACAAATGCTCCTGCAGAAACAGCAGATCGAAGACGCTGTGCTGAGCAATCCGGCGATCCGAGAGTTCGTGGACGCCGAAGGCACCGAGCCCGAACTTGCCGCCGATGTGATCGACCTGGTCAAGACGTTCCAGCAGATTCTGGACCGAGCGCGCAACCGGCCAATCCTCGAAGTGGACGAAGAGACGGTAACCGTCGGGCAGATGATTCAATACCTGCACCGACGGCTTTCCCTCGAAGATCGTCCCATTCGCCTGAAACAGATTCTCCGCAATGTGCCGTCGCGGCCGGCGCTGGTCTGCATGTTTCTGGCGCTGCTCGAACTGGTGCGGTTGCAGGCGATCCAGGTGCGGCAGGACCATGTCTTCGGCGAAGTGCTGGTGAGAAAACACTCTCACTTCGAAGAAGTGATGACCGAGCAAGCTGCGGTGCGTGATGATTGGAAGTGAAAAACAAGTGGTCAGTGGGCAGTGGTCGGTGGCCAGTAAATGCCTTTTCGCTTTGCTGGTTTTACTGACCACTGACCACTGGCCACTGACCACTTATTTATGAGTCTTAAACCCCAACTCGAAGCCATCATTTACGCGGCGGAAACGCCCATTTCGCTCGAGCAGATTTATTCGCTGGTGAAGGAGTCTCTGCTCGCGGAAACACCGGGAATCGATCCTGCGGAAATCAAGTCGCGCATCCGCGCCACGCTTGAAGAACTCATCGCGGATTACTCTGGCGCAGAGCACGGAATCGAAATCCGCCAGGTCGCCGGCGGATACCGCATGTCCACCAAGCCCGAGCAGCACGACGTGGTGCGCGCCTTCGCTAAGAGCCTGAAACCGCCTTTCCGGCTGTCGCTCCCGGCGCTCGAAACTCTGGCTGTCGTCGCCTACAAGCAACCGGTCACGGTGCCCGAGATCAGCGAAATCCGCGGCGTCGATTCCGGCGGAGTTATCGCCACGCTGCTCGACCGCAAACTGATCACGACGGCGGGCAGAAAGGCCGTAATCGGCCGCCCCATTCTCTACAGAACCAGCAAGGAATTTCTGCTGCGCTTCGGCCTTAAGGACATCAACGAGCTGCCCAGCATGGAGGAATTCGAGAAACTGCTGGCGGAGTCGTTCCAGAGCGACCTGCTTCCGAGCGAGAGCGTGTTGGTGGAGACGGTTTCGAATTCGCCGTCCGCTTCGGCGGGAGAAACACCCACCCAAGCAGAGCTTGGGTGGGGCACCCAAGAAACTCCCACCCAAGTCATCCCGAACGCACTGCCGAAGAAGACGAAACGCCCGCCGGCACCAAACCGGAGTAACCATCCATGCCTGCTGAACGTCTGCAAAAGATTATCGCGGCTGCTGGAGTTGCCTCCCGCCGCAAAGCCGAAGAACTGATCGTCTCCGGCCGCGTGCTGGTCAATGGGCAGGTGGTCACCGAACTCGGCAGCAAAGCCGATCCCGATCAAGACCACATCCGCGTGGATGGCAAACTTTTGCAGGGGCCCGAACGTTACACCTATGTCGTGCTGAACAAGCCCAAGGGATATGTGACCACGGTCAGCGATGAGAAGAAGCGCCCCACCGTAATGGACCTGGTGCAGAAGGTGAAAGGGCGCGTGTATCCCGTGGGGCGTCTGGACTGGGCCAGCGAAGGCTTGCTGCTGATGACCAACGACGGCGCGCTGGCCAACGCTTTGATGAAAGCGTCTTCCAACGTGGCGAAAACTTACGTCGTGAAAGTTGCCGGCCAGCCCGACGAGGCCAAGCTCGACAAGCTTCGCCGCGGAGTTTCCATCGCCGAAAAAGGCGGGCGCCGGGTGCGCACGGCTCCGGCGAAAATTCGCCTGATCCGCGAAGGCGATAACCCGTGGCTCGAAGTGACGATCATTGAAGGCCGCAACCGCCAGGTCCGAAAAATGTTTGAAGAAGTGGGACACCACGTGGAGAAAATCCGGCGCGTGCAGTACGGTCCGCTCGCGCTCGACGTGCCGCCGGGAGATTGGCGCAACCTTACTCTGCTGGAAGTCGCAAAACTGAAAACCGCCGCGTCGGGGCCGAAGCTTACGCTTCCGCCCGCCACGACTACTCCGCTGCGAACTCCGAAATCGCCGCGATCATCGAAACCATTGCGCTCACCTAGATCGTCGCACTCGGCGAAATCGCCCGCACCGAAGCGCCGGCACGATTAAAGCGAATCCCATAATTGCCGGGACCACCGACAGCTGCCGAGCTGCGCTCGGCTGGACGGGCGAGGGCGCCCGTCCCCACACAATCAGTGCCCACACAATCAGTGCCCACACAATCTCTACACAATCTTTCGCACTAACGGTTTGCTTCCGCAACCATGGGCAGGCGGGCCGCGCCGTACAAGCCGGCATCGCTCCCCAACAGGGCGCGCGTGACGATGGTCTTGTGGCCGGGGCCAGCCACCACGTGCGCGGACGCGCCCTCTTTGTGGGCCGAGGAATCGGGCGGCGCGGTGGCGGCGTACACGATGGAGCGCCGCCGCAACTCCGCGAAGATCGAAGGCGCAAAAGCCTCCCACGCGCTCGACACTCCCCCGCCAATCACGTAAATCGGCAGGTTCAGGGAATTCACCAGCGACGAAAGCACAATTCCCAAACAACGGCCGACGTACCGAAAAATGCGTCGCGCCTCTTCATCGCCTTGGATCGCGAGATTGTAAATCGATTTCGCGCTGAACTCCGGGTCGGAGTTGGCAGTACGCGCCAGCGCCGACGCGGCGTCGTTCGCGATCGCTTCCCGCGCCATCCGGACCACTGCCGTCGCCGAAGCGTATTGTTCCAGGCATCCTCGATTGCCGCAACCGCAAGGGTGCCCGTCCGGTTCAACGGTCGTGTGCCCGAACTCCCCGGCCATACCATTCGCGCCGCGCCAGATCGCGCCGCCCATGACCAATCCGCCGCCCACGCCGGTACCAAGAGTCAGTATGGCCACGTCGGAATAATCCTTGGCCGCGCCCAACCATTTTTCTCCGAGCGCCGCGACATTGGCGTCGTTTTCGAGGATCACAACCGTCTTCAGGCGCTCCTCAATCGCGGCGCGAGCGGGATAGTTGACCCAGTCCGGCAGGTTGGGCGATTCGCGCACTACGCCAGTCTGCATGTCGATGATGCCGGGCACACCGATGCCGATCCCCAACAGTGGGGCGGAGTTCTTGTATTTTTCCCCCATGCGCTGGACGGCGTCGCACATGTCGTCGATGACGTGATCGCGTCCCAGGCGAACCTTGGTGCCGAGCGTGACTTTTTCGATGAGCGCGCCTTGCTCGTCCACGGCTGCGATGCGCAAGTTCGTGCCGCCGAGGTCCACTCCAATTGAGATTTTATTCATGACCAATGACTCGGTAGTCGGTTCCAAATTTAAATCGTTCTATTATGTCTATTTTTGACAATTTGAACAGTAGTGACTGCTCCGTCCGGCCAGAACAACGCGCCGGATCTTGGTCCTGCACACCAGACACGGCTCGCCCTCTCGGCCATAAACCCGATGCTGGAGCTGGAAGAACCCTTCTTCTCCATCGGCGTCTACGTAATCGGAAATCGAAGATCCACCCAAAGCGACCGCCTCGCGCAGCACCTCCTGCACCGCCCGGTGCAGCTTTCCCAGGCGCTCCCGCGTGATGGTGGCCGCCCGCCGGCGCGGACGGATGCCTGCCCGAAACAGCGACTCGTCGGCGTAGATGTTACCCACGCCGCGCAGCAACTTCTGATTCAGAAGCGCGCTCTTGATAGGAGTCTTGCGCCCGCGAAAAAGCGCGACGAACCGCTCCTCGCTCACCTCCAGCGGCTCCACTCCACCGGGATCGAAGCCTCCAGCATGAACGCTGAGCCTGCCAAACATCCGCGGATCGATAAACCGCAGTTCACGCCCCGAAGCCAGCTTCGCGATCAGGTGAGTATGCTTCGCGACCTCTGCAGCAGGTTCGCAAACCACGATGCGCCCGGTCATGCCGAGATGGACGATCCACTGCGCATGAGAATCCGACTGATGTAGAGACGCGGCTTGCCGCGTCTGGGCGTGAACTGCGCGTGTGCCTTTCTTCGTCCGTAATGCGGTCCGCAACGCCCGCGACGCCCCCTCCAGATCGAACACAATGTGCTTGCCCGCGCGGTGCACGCGGACGATCCGCTTGCCTTCCAGCGTTGCAGCGATGACGCCGGCAGGTGACTTGAGCGGCTGCTTTTTGGAGCCGATCCACACCGATTCGACAGTGTCCCCGGTGACGCGCCTGTCGAGGCCTCGCGCAATAGTTTCGACCTCGGGGAGTTCGGGCACACTCTCAGGATACAAGATCGTGGCAGCCAGCTTTTGTTCCGGGTGCTTCGCGGCGTCAAGGACAAAGGCAACCACAGTGGACACGGAGGGCACAGGGAAAATCCCTGAATTCCGGTTTGCTCCTCCACCGCCCGATTCGGTATGCTAGGGCGTACACACCAAGCTCCGCCGATCTTCCCAGTTTCCCAGAGTTATTCAGCAGCAGCGGCGCAAGCAGTGTGTGCGACCCTGGGGCGGTTTGCGGCCGCGCAATATTCCAATTGGAGTTTTCATTGAGCAGAGGTAGCACGAGCAGGGGTAGAACTGCGGTCATTGTTGGAGCCCAGTGGGGCGACGAGGGCAAGGGCAAGATTGTCGACGTACTCACGCAGACTTTTTCGGTCGTGGCTCGCTACGCCGGCGGGCACAATGCCGGACACACCGTCATCATCAACGGAAAAAAATTCATTCTGCAGCTCGTGCCCGGCGGCATTCTGCGGCCCGAGTGCATCAGCGTCGTCGGCAACGGTGTGGTGATCGATCCCTTGGCCTTCCTGAAGGAAGTGGCTTCCCTCTGCGCCGCCGGCGTGAGAGTGGATGGCAATCTCTTCGTCTCCAGCCGCGCGCAGGTTATTCTTCCCTACCATCGCATGATGGAGCTGGGTTCGGAAAACGCTCCTGGGCGCGTAAAAATCGGAACCACCTCGCGCGGCATCGGCCCGGCTTACGAAGACAAAATGGGGCGCCGCGGATTGCGCGTCGCGGACCTGCTCGACAGCCAATTGCTGCGCACGCACATCGAAAACGCATGCCGCGAAAAGAACATGATCGCGCACGCGCTGTTCAACTCCGACCCGCTCGATGCCGACAAAATGTTCCGGGAATACGCCGACGCGGCCCAGCAGATCGCTCCCTTTGTCCGCGACACGGCGCTGCTGCTGAACCGCGCTCTGGCCGAAGGCAAGTCGATTGTCTTCGAAGGCGCGCAGGGCACGATGCTTGACATCGATCATGGCACCTATCCGTTCGTGACGTCTTCGAGCTCCACTTCGGGCGGCGCCGCCACCGGAACCGGCGTGCCGCCGACATCGATTGACACGGTCATCGGCATCACCAAAGCGTATTGCACCCGCGTCGGCAGCGGTCCGTTCCCGAGCGAACTCCTCGGAGTGGAAGGCGAAGACCTGCGCAAGCGCGGCAACGAATTCGGCGCCGTCACGGGACGTCCCCGCCGCACTGGCTGGCTCGATTTGCCTCTGCTCCGTTACGCTGGCATGATTAACGGTATCTCCTGGCTGGTGGTTACTAAGTTGGATGTGCTCGACCACCTGACCGAGATTCCAGTTTGCGTGGGGCATAAGGTGGACGGCAAGGAAACGGACGAAGTGCCGGCTCATTCATGCGGTTATGAAAAACTCGAAGGCATCTACCGCAACATGCCGGGCTGGGCCTGCTCAACGCAGGCCATCCGGACGGTCGAAGCACTGCCCAAGGCCGCCCGCGAATACCTGGCCTTCATCGAAAAGGAAACCGGAGCGCGGGTGGGAATGATTTCCACGGGCCCCGATCGTGAGCAGACGATTTTGGTGCCCGACTTCATAAGCGAGTTGGGACTGAAGAGCGGCTAGGAGATTTCGAAGGGTATGGCGAATGCCAGCCCCTAAAGGGGCATCGCATTTCGAATGATTTACGGTATCGCTAAAGCGATACCCTGATACGAATCCTTAACGCAGTAAGAGAACGGAGCGACGAATGGTGGTGTTGGCAGTAACTTGGATGGCAAAAATTGGACGCGAGTCCGAAGTGACCGCAATCTTTGAAAAACTCTCAGTCGAATCGCGTAAAGAACCGGGCTGCCTCATGTATCAGGTGCACAAGCACAAGACCGATCCGCGCCGGTTCTTTATCTACGAGCAATACAAAGATGACGCCGCCCTGGAGGCGCATCGCGCCGCGCCGCACTTCCTGCAGTTCGGCAAAAAGGATCTGCCCAAAATCGCCGACCGCACCGAGGGGCATTTGTTTGAACCGCTAGGATAACTGTGGAGTTTTCAGTTCCCGGTTCTCAGTTCGCAGAGATCAATCTCGCTGGCAACTGAGAACCGGGAACTGTTCTTACCGCGGATACCCCATATTTGCGGGTGCCCCACTCATTTTCCGCACTTTGTGAATGAATGGGTTCTCAGCCCCGCCAAAACTCTGGACAGAACGACGCTTGATTTCCAGCAGCACACAAATGATCGTGTTTCCCACTCTGCACGCGGATCATTTCCCGGCGGGCGTCTCACTTTTTGGCGGCACAACTGGAGTGATTTGGCGCAGCACGACCACCCACCGGCCGTCGCGCTTCACGCAGACATAGGTGTTGCGTGCCTGTCCACTGATCGCGCGGCCGCCAATCTGCGCGCTTGTCCTCTCCACGGTGGTCAACACGGCTGTGTTCCCATAGACGTGGATCGTGCTGTCCGACGCCTCGATGGACTCAAACTTCGTCTTTCCGCTTTCCACGTCCTTTACCGCCTCCGCCTTGCCGACCGCAGTTCCATTCGGACGAATGATGGTAAATTCATCGGCAAAAATCTTGTTGAGTGCCGGAACATCGGCCTTGATCAGAGCCTGATTCAGCGAGTTGCACAAGTCGCGGACTTGCTGCTCTGCCTTGTCCGCTTGTCCCAGCATCGGGACCGGGGCCAAACACAGGATCACAGCCATGACAACTGAGGAGAGTCGCCTCATATCCTATCCTTCCTTTCCAAAGAGAGCGAAAATCGCACGCAAGGTGCATCACTACGCTGCGAGACACTCGTCGAAGCCGACGAGCGAAGCCGCCATTTTGGCCCGCGGGTTGCCGCGCGGCAGCAGCAGGCCAACGCGGTTCACCCTCATTTGGCCGTTCCCTTCATTTCGGTCTGCACCAGGTGCACCTCCGCAGTGCCCGCGTTTTCTATGGCGTGGGTCACCGGCGCGTTCCAGACAGCTGTTCCAGCTTTGACCTCGTGTACTGCGGTTTTCCCGTCGGGCAACGTGACTCTGATCTTGCCATCGGTGACGTAATAGACGATGTTCGCCGGATGCGAATGCATTCCCACCTTCTGTCCGGGTTGCAGGTGAGCGTCGAGTACACGAACTTGGGCATTGTCGAGAACTACTTTGTGAGTCTCCGCCCCGCCGGCGGCTTTCAGCACGTCTTGTGCGAGAGCCATTGACACCGCCAACCACGAAACGCACGTCAGCAACAGTATTCGGCGCATCCTTACCTCCTAAGCCGGAATTTCCTTTTTGAACTCGAAAACGGCACCATTGTACACCTCTCTCGTCTATTGCTGACTTGGGGAAACGTTTTTTCCTCTCAGCGCCCCCCCGCAGTCTGGCGGTCCGCACCAACACGACCGGAATGGCTCCCTTTTGCGCCTGTCCTTTGCAACACTTCTCCTTCCCACCAAAAGCAAACCACCGTCGGAGGCGACGCGAGAGCCTTGGAAATCAACCTTCAAAGAGGGGTTGAACGAGAGCTGAAAGGGCTGATTTTGTGTTTCACCCACTGGATCGAAGCCTCCGCGCTGTCAAGATTGCGCTCAAAGTCGCATGAATACTGGCGTTGACCCGATCATACGATCACTTACATTATCTTCAAAAAGGAAATGTGGGCTTACTGCTTGTCCACCAGCAGCACCCCGCCCGAAGCGTAGCTCTCCTTGGAAACTTCGTGGAACGCTACCATGATCGCTTCGCGGCGCGCACCGGCCTCTTCCACCATCGTGTCGGTGATGCGCTGTGCAATCTTGCGCTTCTGATCGGCCGTGCGGCCTTGGAGCATCGTGACTTGAATTAAGGGCATGGAGTTCTCAGTTCTCAGTTCCCAGTTCTCAGAAAAACCCGATCTCAGATCTCCACTGCGAACTGGGAACTGAGAACTGGGAACTGCTTTTACTGCGCCAATTCGTAACCCGCAAAAAAGAAGCTCAACTCGAAGCGAGCTGTATCATCCGCGTCGGAGCCGTGGATTGCATTGTGTTCAATGTTGCTGGCCCATTTCTTGCGGATGGTGCCCTCTTCGGCATTCGCCGGATTGGTGGCACCCATCAACTGGCGCAAATCGGCGATGGCGTTTTCCTTTTCCAGCGCCAGCACCACGATCGGTCCGCTGGACATGAAAGTGGTCAGCGAGTGGTAAAACGGGCGGCTGGCATGGACGGCATAGAACTGCTCCGCCTGGTGCTGGGAGATTTCGAGCATCTTCATGGCCAGAATGCGGAAGCCATTCTTCTCAAACTGTTCGATGATGTCTCCGACCGCGTTCTTCTTCACCGCGTCGGGCTTGATGATGGTCAGTGTGCGTTGCAGGGTTTTCATAAGTTCAGTTGTCAGTTCTTGGCTCTTAGCTCTTAGCTTCTAGCTTCTCTGAGCTACACGCTATCCCGCGATACGTGGACAGTGCCAGAAGCTAAGGGCCTG
The DNA here is from genome assembly GCA_963794365.1 of uncultured Acidobacteriaceae bacterium. Lineage (GTDB taxonomy): Bacteria > Acidobacteriota > Terriglobia > Terriglobales > Acidobacteriaceae > Acidiflorens. The sequence goes on along the minus strand of CAWCDV010000026.1, from coordinate 53,958 downwards.
AGCCAAAAGCCGATTGCTCCTACACTTTCACTCCCAGCGCGGCCGCGAGCGTTTCGCCGATGTCGGCCGGCGATTTCGCTACCTTGAGGCCAGCCTTTTCCATGGCGGCAATCTTTTCGGCCGCGGTGCCCTTGCCGCCGGAGATGATCGCGCCGGCGTGGCCCATACGGCGTCCGGGAGGCGCTGTCTGTCCGGCGATGAAGCCCACCACCGGCTTCTTCATGTGCATCCTGATGAACTCCGCGGCGATCTCCTCCGCGTTGCCACCGATTTCCCCGATCATGACCACGGCTTCGGTCTGCGGATCGCGGTTAAATAGATCGAGCGCGTCGACAAAATTCGTGCCGATGATGGGATCTCCGCCAATGCCGATCGCCGTCGATTGCCCGATTCCGCGTTGGGTCAGCTGATGCACCGCTTCGTAAGTCAGCGTCCCGGAGCGCGACACGATGCCGACATTGCCCTCTTTGTGGATCTGCGCCGGCATGATGCCGATCTTGCATTTGCCGGGTGAGATGATGCCGGGGCAGTTCGGCCCGATCAGGCGCGAGCGCCGGTTCTGGAGAAACTCCCAGGCGCGCACCATATCCAGCGTCGGGATGCCCTCGGTGATGCAGACAATGAGTTCGATTTCCGCGTCGGCCGCTTCCATAATGGCGTCGGCGGCGTACGGCGGCGGCACAAAAATGACCGTGGCATTCGCGCCCGTCTTGTCCACCGCTTCCTGAACGGTGTTGAAGATCGGCCAGCCCTCGTGTGTCGTTCCGCCCTTGCCGGGCGTGACGCCGCCCATAATCTGCGTGCCGTAAGCCGCGCAAGCCTTCGCGTGGAAAGTGCCTTCACGGCCCGTCAGACCTTGTACAACTAATCGAGTTCTTTTATCAGCCAGGATTGCCATAATTGCTCTCTTTCGAAAAACGCTGTTCGCTATTCGCTGTTCGCTATTCGCGCTTAAGCTGCGCTCTTCGCCGCTGCTACTACCTTATCGGCCGCATCCTTCATGGTTTCTGCGACCGTGAAGTTCAGCCCCGATTCCATCAGGATTTTCTTGCCTTCCTCAACATTGGTGCCTTCCAGTCGCAAGACCACCGGCAGTTGGATATGCGTCTTCTTCGCCGCTTCGACCACTCCGGTAGCCAGCATATCCACCCGCAGAATGCCGCCAAAAATATTGATCAGCACGGCGCGCACACTCTTGTCGCTCAGCAGAATTTCAAACGCATGCGCTACCTGGTCCGCGCTTGCGCTGCCGCCCACATCGAGGAAGTTAGCCGGCATGCCGCCCGCATATTTGATGATGTCCATCGTGGCCATCGCCAGGCCGGCTCCATTCACCATGCAGCCTACGCTGCCGTCGAGCTTGATGTAGTTGAGGTTGTATTTCGAGGCTTCCACTTCAAGCGCATCTTCCTCGCTGAAGTCCCGCAATTCGCGGAGGTCCGGATGCCGAAAGAGCGCGTTATCGTCAAAGGTCAACTTGGCGTCGAGGGCGAACAATCGCCCATCCGTACAACTGATGAAAGGATTGATCTCCACCAATGAAGCATCCGTTGCCAGGAACGCGCGATAAAGTCCGGTCAGGAGTTTTACTGCAGGATTGATCTGCTGCGGCTTCAACCCCAAGCTGAACGCGATCTTGCGCGCCTGAAAAGGCTCCAGTCCCATGCCCGGATCGACGTACTGTTTCAGGATCGCTTCCGGCCTCTCGGCCGCCACCTGCTCAATATCCATGCCGCCCGCAGCCGATGCCATAAACACCGGCTTGCCCTCGCCGCGATCCACCAGAATGCCGAGGTAGAGTTCCTTCTCGATCGGCAACGTCTCTTCGATCAGCAACCGATGCACGATGCGGCCTTCCGGTCCGGTCTGATGCGTGACCAGTTTCATGCCCAGAATCTTGCCGGCGATTTCGCTCGCTTCTTCCACCGACTTGGCGATCTTCACTCCACCGCCCTTGCCGCGTCCGCCAGCGTGGATCTGCGCCTTCACCACAACTCCCGTCGCGCCGGAGCGGAGAATTTCTTTCGCGGCCGCCTCAGCTTCTTCGCGCGTCGCCGCCATCGTGCCCCGCGGCACGGATACGTCATACTTCTTCAGAATTTCTTTTGCCTGGTACTCATGAATTTTCATAATGATTCCTGATTGGTCGTTGGTCGTCAGTCGTTGGTCGTCAGTCTTTGGTCGTTCGCGATGACCAACTGCGACGACGGTCTTTCACCGATGAGGACTCCGCTTGCAGCCTCAGACAACGTGCAGCAAACTCATGATTCTATAGAAGGCGGAACGATTGGTGCAAACGCCGCGTCGCTCCATGGTCGCTCCACCATGGTCACTCGAAGAGTCTACTCGCTTCCGCCCGCCCAGTGGATGGGTGCGAAAGGCCGGAAGAAACGAGCAGGCGGGGTAACCAGACCCAGCCTACTTCCCGCCTACCGACTGCAGGCAGCGGCCATAAAGTTCCAGCAAATGGGCGGCGTAATCCTCGGGCTTGTCGGTCGCAGCGGTGCCCTGGAAGCCGACTCCGGTCCCGGTGGTCTTGCCGTAGCCGGTGGTCATGGCGATGAATTTCATGAGGTCGAGCGCGATGTCTTCGTTGCGGCGGGAGCCCAGGGGAAGAACGGGCATTTCCATGATGAAAACTCCTGGTTGAAGGGTGCAGTCCGCCGGATTTCCCGGCCCTGCCGCGATCATAGCAGAACCATCGCTGAATCAACCTCGCTGGGGATACGACGTGGGTCGGCTCTACCAATCGCGCTCCAGAGCTTCAGAGCTTCAGCGAGTGACAGCGGTCGTGTAGAATAACCGTTTGAATATGGACTTGTCCGCCATCCAGCAAGCCTTGCGCGAGCGCAACATTGACGCGTGGCTTTTCTACGATCATCACCATCGCGACCCGATCGCGTACCGCGTTCTCGGGCTGCCGGATGGGCTCATGGTCACGCGGCGCTGGTACTACCTGATCCCCGCCAAAGGCGAACCCGTCAAACTGGTCCACAAGATCGAGTCGGGACACCTCGATACCTTGCCCGGCGCGAAGAAACAGTACGCCGGATGGCAGGAACTGTTCGACGGCCTGAAGCAGATGCTGGCCGCGCATCGCGATGTTGCCATGCAGTATTCGCCCAACAACTTTGTCTTCACTATCTCCATGGTGGACGCGGGAACGGCGGATATGATCCGCGGGCTGGGCAAGAACATCGTCAGCGCGGCGGACCTGATCGCGCAGTTTGAAGCGACCTTGACGCGACGAGCAGATCAAGTCGCACTTCGCGGCGCGCGATGTGATTGACGCGGTCACCGCCGAGGCTTTCAAAGAAATTGGACGGCGCGTGCGCAACGGCGGCACGCACGAGCATGAAATTCAGCAATTTTTCATGGAAGCATTCCAGCGCGAGAACATGGTGACCGACGATCCGCCGATCGTGGCCGTGAACGCCAACAGCGGCAACCCGCACTACGAGCCGAGTGCCAGCCGTCCGGTGCCGATTCGTGAAGGCGATTTTGTTCTGCTGGATGTGTGGGCGAAGAAGAATACGCCGGGCGCGGTTTACTACGACATTACGTGGGTGGGGATTGTGGGCAAGAGCTCCGTCAGACCGGCAGCGCGAAATTTTCAAGATTGTGAGCGAGGCGCGCGATATCGGCGTGAAGACCGTGCTGGATGCCGTCGCGGCCGCCAAGCCGATTGCGGGATGGGAAGTGGATCACGCGGTGCGCGGCCACATCAAGCAGGCGAAATTCGGAGAGTTCTTCATCCACCGCACCGGCCACTCGATTTCGGCACCGAAGTGCATGCGAATGGCGCGAACATGGACGATCTGGAAATCCACGACGAGCGGCGCATTCTGCCCAATTCCTGTTTCTCGATCGAGCCCGGAATCTACCTGCCCGAGTTCGGCGTGCGCTGGAAGTGAACGTGCTGGTGCGGCAGGGAAGCGCCGAGGTCACTGGTAAAATCCAACGAGAGATCGTGACGATCTGAATGGCCAAGCCGACAACAGATAAATCAAAAAATGCGCTGCCAGCGACTCGAGCCGGAGTATCCGCTGACGACCATGGCGGTGGTTGCGCCGATTGTGGGCTGGCTGATTCCGGGCGGCGGACACATCCTGCTGAAGCGCTATGGGCGCGGCATTCTGCTGCTGGTTTCGGTGGTCGCGATGTTCGTGATTGGGTTGGGCATGCAGGGGCGGATTTACAAGCCGAACGGCGGAGACATCCTCGACATACTCGGCTTCGTGGGCGACGTGGGCTCGGGAGCGCTCTATTTTCTGGCGCGCATCATGGACTGGGGCAATGTGATGGCCGCGAATGCCGCGGCGGATTATGGCAAGACATTCCTGATCGTCGCCGGCCTGCTGAACTTCATCGCGGCGGCAGATGCGCATCACATTGCGCTGGGGAAGAAGCCGTGAACATCAACTTATCGCACTTCTCGGCTGCGGTGGTGTTCGCGCTGTTCGCGTCGGTGGTCTTCGGCATCACGCAGCGCAATTCGACCATGGAGCAGGTGCGCTACGGGCTCTACTGCTTCGCCCTATTCGTGGGTGGAGTCTTTCGTGGCGGGATGGGTGATGGCGCTGATCAGACGGTAGCTGGCGACCTCTGCGATCGGCCTTATACCACGCATCGCTTTACACCACGCTCGCCGTCTCCTGTTTAAGCTTCTCCGCCTGATAGTGCGTGGTCAGCGCGTCGATAATCGGTTGCAGCTTCCCGTCCATTACCTGCTCAATTGGTGGATGGTGAAGCCGATGCGATGATCCGTGAGCCGGTTCTGCGGAAAATTGTAGGTGCGGATTTTCTCCGAGCGGTCGCCCGAGCCCACCATCTGCTTGCGTTCTTTCGCCAGCGCATCCTGCTGCTTCTGCATCTCGACTTCGTACAGCCGCGAGCGCAGCACGCGCATGCCTTTTTCGCGGTTCTTGATCTGCGACTTCTCGTCCTGACAACTCACCACCGTGTTCGTCGGAATGTGCGTGATCCGCACCGCCGAATAAGTCGTATTCACCGACTGCCCGCCCGGCCCCGACGAACAGAACGTATCGATGCGCAGATCCTTGGCTTCGATCTTGACGTCCACTTCTTCCGCTTCCGGCAGCACCGCCACCGTGATCGCCGACGTATGCACTCGCCCTTGCTGCTCGGTCGCCGGCACGCGCTGCACGCGATGCACGCCGCTCTCATATTTCAGGCGCGAATACACCCGGTCGCCCTCGATCAGCGCGATCACTTCCTTTAACCCGCCCACGCCCGACTCCGACGTGGAGAGCACTTCCACCTTCCACTTCTGCGTCTCGGCGTAGCGGTTGTACATGCGGAAGACTTCCGCCACGAACAACGTAGCCTCATCGCCGCCCGTGCCGGCGCGAATTTCCAGGACCACGTTCTTCTCGTCGTTCGGATCCTTCGGCAACAATAGAACTTTGAGTTCTTCCTCGACGGTCATGATGCGCGCGTCGAGCTTCGCCAGTTCCTCTTCGGCGTAGGCTCGCATTTCCGGATCTTTTTCGTCGGCGAGAACGGTCTTGCTTTCGGCGATGCCGCGCTTCAGATCTTTGAACTCGCGATATTTCTCGACGATTCCCGCGACTTCGCTATGCGCCTTGGCAGTCTTCTGGTATCTCGCCGAATCGTTAGTGATTTCCGGCGACAACAGCGCTTGCGTCAGTTCTTCGTAGCGAATTTCGATTTGGTCAAGCGTTCAAACATGGTCGTTGGGTCCGCTATTCGTCGTTCGCTGTTCGCCGTTCGCTATTCGCAATGGCCCTCGAAGGACCATGCTTCCCCCGGACTGCTTGTATCAGGCCATTCAATCCGCGCCCAAGATCGTCGGTGTTGCGCGTGAGAGTCGCGGCTTGTTCTTTCGTTAGATACTCTAGACCTCTTGCAATCACGATCTGCGTCTGAAGTTCAAGGAGCGAACCCCTAGCATGGAAGAGGAAACGGCCAAAATCTCCGTCTGAACTGTGTCCTTTGCCCTCGGCTATATTACTCGAAACGGAAACCGCGGCGCGGCGCATCTGCGACGTCAGACCGTACAGTTCGTGCCTAGGAAACTCTGCCGTCGCGCGATAAACCGCGAGAAATCGATCAACGGCCTCCTGCCAAATCCGCAAATCTCGATAAGAGAAGTTCGCTGCCATGTGCCGCCTCCATCAAGAGACTAAGCGAACGCCAGCACGGGCGCAGCGACGGATAAACAATGCCTTTGTGATGTTTTCCGGAATCCAGAAGACGATGAATCCGCGGCAGCAAGTAGCGAATAGCGAACAGCGAACGACCGCTAGGCAATCACCAACTCGCCGCCGTGCGTCTTTTCCAGCTTCATGGCTTCATCCAGCGCGACGATCGCGCACTCGACCTCGCTGTCATCCGGAGGCTGGGTCGTGATCCTCTGCAGCCACAGGCCGGGCGCCGTCATCAGCGCGAACAGCGAGCCGCGGTGCTTGGCGGCAAATCGAATGATCTCGTAGGAAACGCCCGCAATCAACGGCAGCAGCGACAATACGATGCCGCAAATCGCGCCCAGAAAGTCGTGCACCGGGATCGCCATGTACACGAGCATCGAGATGATCATCACCGTCATCAGGAAACTGGTTCCGCAGCGCGGATGATACGTCGAATACTTCTGCACCGCTCCAGTTTCGAGCGGATCGCCATTCTCGAACGCAAACACCGTCTTGTGCTCGGCCCCGTGGTACTCGTACACGCGCCGAATGTCCTTCCACAGCGAAACGCCCCACACAAACAGCAGGAACATCGCGATCCGGATCAGCCCGTCAACCAGGTTAAACACGAACTGCTGCCCGAAAACCGGATTCACCTTTTTCAGTTCCGTCGTAGCCAGCAGCGGCAGGTACTTGTACATGAAGATGAAGAAGGCGATGGAGAAAATCACATTCACTGCCGCCATCCAGCCGGTGATTTCAAACTTCTTGCTATGGCTATGATCTTCACTGCCATCTTGATTGCCAAGACCGTCGTTGCCCGGATCGGCGTTTATCTCTTCCAGCGCCGCATTGGCGGAAAACTTCAGCGCGCGGAATCCCAGCGTCATCGCGTGCCCCAGCGTCATCACCCCGCGCACCACCGGCCAACCCATCCACTTATGCTGTTCGGAAGGCCGCTCCAGCGGCTCGCTGTACGTGACAATCTCGCCCGACGACTTGCGCACGGCAATGCCCCAGGCGTGCGGCGAACGCATCATCACGCCCTCCAGCACCGCCTGCCCGCCGACGAGCGTTTCCTCGCCGCTTTCGAGAGCTGGCAGCAACTGCACCGCCGCCAAAAAACGCAAAATTCGCCGCCAAGGTCGCATAGGCATTGGATGTTACTTCACGGAGGGAAGACTCCAACTCCAATGCCTAGAGTACCACAGATCGCGAAAATCATCGAGCATCGAGTACTCGGGCCTAAAAACCATATCTCCTTAGTATTCAGTATTTTAACCAGAAGTATAATTCGGCGATTGAACCCATCTGATGGCCGCGATCCCAGCGATCGCCCGTAGAATCCAATGGACAATGCTGCACTTCGCCCAGACCTGCGACGCGATCGCCGCAACCACCAAGAAGTTGGAGAAAACGGCGCTGGTCGCTACGTACTTGCAATCGTTATTACGAACGATGCCGCTGGGCGAGGCCGCGACCGCAGCCATTTTTCTTTCCGGCCGCCCTTTTCCCGCATACGAAGAAGCGACTTTACAGGTTGGCGGAGCGGTGCTTTGGCGCGTTATTAGCGGCCTATCGGGAAAGTCCGAGCCCGAACTGACCGAAATTTATCGCAGGCATGGCGATGCCGGGTCGGTCGCAGCCGAGGCGCTTCCCGCAAAGCCGGATTCTGGCCTCTCGCTCGTCGAAGTGCAGCGAGCATTTTACGGGATCGCTTCAGCCCGTGGGCCTGCCGCCAAAGCTGCTCTTCTGCGTTCGCTCCTTGAGCGAGCCACTCCGCTCGAAGCCAAGTACATCGTGAAGATTATCAGCGGAGACCTGCGCATCGGCCTGAAAGAAAGTCTCGTGGAAGAAGCCATCGCTCGTGCTTTCGACGAACCCCTCGACCTTGTCAAGCGCGCCAACATGTTGCTTGGCGATCTCGGCGAAACTCTGCGCCTGGCCTCCGCGGGAAAATTGGCCGATGCACATCTCCGCCTCTTCCATCCCATCGACTTCATGCTCGCGACTCCGGTCGAATCTTCCGAGCGAGGCGCTTAGCTATTTTCAGAGCGCGTCGGTTGAAGACAAGTACGACGGCATCCGCGCCCAGGCTCACATCAGTGGTGGAGAAGTGCGCATCTTTTCGCGCACCCGCGATGAAATCACCGAGTCCTTCCCTGAATTGCCCGTGGCCCTCGCCGGCCTGCCAAAAGACGCAATTCTCGACGGCGAAATCGTTGCCTGGAACTCAGGTGAGGCCCGAGCCCTACCCTTCAGCACGCTCCAACAGCGCCTCGGCCGGAAAAAAGTCAGCGCCAAACTGATGCGCGATATCCCCGTTGCCTACTTCGTTTTCGACGTTCTCTATGCGGATGGCGAACTCCTCCTCGACCGTCCACTGCGAACCCGCGCCAAGATCCTGGACGAACTCATGATTCCCTCGGGGACTTCCGCTCCTACCACGGCTCGCGTAGGGACGGACGCATTCGTCCGTCCAGCAGAACGTAGCTCGGCAGTCTCCGCCGCGTCCGTCGCAATCTCTCTTCGCCTTCGCAGCTCCCGATCTTCCCGTCGCGACAATTCTCCGCGCGCCGGTCGCGGCAGCGAGTTCTCCGGACGATCTCGAAACGCTCTTCACCGCCGCGCGAGATCGAGGCAACGAAGGCCTGATGATCAAGGATCTCGATTCGCTCTACACTCCCGGCCGGCGCGGCAAATCGTGGCTCAAGATGAAGCGAGAACTCGCCACGCTCGATGTAGTTGTGACCGCCGTCGAGTATGGACACGGCAAGCGCATCGGCGTGCTCAGCGACTACACCTTCGCGGTGTGGGACGGCGAGCGTCTGGTAAACATCGGCAAGGCATACTCCGGGCTCACCGACGCCGAGATCGCGGAAATGACGCAGTGGTTTCTGGCTCACCAGACGAGCGAACAAGGATTAAGGTTGGAAGTGGAGCCGAAGATTGTTCTAGAGGTTGCCTTCAACAACATGATGCGCTCCACGCGCCATGAGAGTGGCTACGCCTTGCGTTTTCCGCGCATTGTACGCCTGCGTCCGGACAAACTTCCGGAAGATGCCGACACCATCGAGACGGTCAGAGCACATTTACGAGCGGCAACACTCGGCATGATTATCAAGGCGAGATCAAAATCTTTCACCACAGGGAGCACAGAGGAGCACAGGGAAAGGCTTGAGGTTTCCCTTGTGTTTCTCTGTGCTCCTTGTGGTAAAGATTTTGATCGTGATCAATCACTAAACACGTGTCAGTTGGCGTGGTCGTGCTCGGAATGATCGTGCTCGTGTATTTCATCCGGCACCGCGATCACGCATGCATGCGCCGTCTCGCACACCACGTGTTCCAACTGGATCGTCGTATGGTGGATGCCAAACCCCCGCCCGAGTTTCTCGTTGATCTCTCGCAGAATCGTGTCGCTCTCCGAGGTCGCCATGTCCGCGATCTTCACATGCGCCGAGAGCGCGTGGTTTTCCGACCCAATGCTCCACACATGCAGATCGTGCACATCGCTCACGCCCGCGATCTTTCGCATCGCCGATTCCACCGCTTCCAGGCTCATCCCGCGCGGCGTGCCCTCCAGCAGAATATTCAGCGTCTCGCGCACGATTCCGATGCTCGACCACAAAATCAGCGCGCCGATCCCGAACGATAGTGCCGCGTCGATCCAGTATTGTCCCGTCCACAGGATGACAAAACCTCCCACAATCACGGCCGCGGTCGAGAGCGTGTCGCCCACCTCATGCAGTAACGCGCTCCGCACATTGACATCCCGCCCCGAGCGCCACAGCAGCAGCGCGATCACGCCGTTCATCACCACGCCTGCCGCCGCCACCCAAATCATCACCGCGGCGCCGCACATGCTCGGGATGCTGCAGTCGCCGGACCGCCTCGTAGAAAATAACAAACGACACCACCACCAGCGACAGCGAATTGACCAGCGCCGCCAGCACGCCGGCGCGCCGGTATCCATAAGTTTTGGTCGCGCTCGGCGGCCGGCCTTCGAGAAATACCGCCACCAGCGACAACAGCAGCGCCAGAAAGTCGGAGAGGTTATGTCCCGCCTCGGAAAGCAACGCCAGCGAATGCGCGCGAATGCCGGCAATCACCAGCAGGACGACATAAAGCATGGTGACGGCCAGCGAGATGCGAAGCACCCGCCCCGTCCCATGAGAATGCGCGTGTGCGCCATGCGCGTGCATGTGACTAGGATAGCGCAAGCTCGCAAGTGTGGGGACGGGGCTCTGCCCCGTCCAAACCGAGCACAGCTCGGCCACGGTGAGCAGGCAAAGCTTTCAGCCCCAGTCGGTGGCGCAGACCCTGCCGCTCGCGCTATGCTTCTTCCGCAAACCAGGAGAACAAAATGAAGAAGAACTCTCGTAATCCCAGCCTTGCTGTTACTAGCCGCCGCAGCCATTGTACAAACAGCGCCCGCCCAAACTAAGAACCCCGTCAGCAGCGCGCTCCGCGACATCCTGCCCGGCCGCCAGAAAAATACCATCGCAGCCGTCGAAGCCATGCCCGCCGACAAATTCAACTACAAACCGACCGCCGACCAGAATGACATTCGGCCACCTCGTCGCCCACATGGTCGAAGCGAATAACGCATTTTGCAGCAAGGCGGCCGACGTCCCGGCTCCCAAGGTCGAAGAAGCGAAAGAAACGGACGCCAAAGACAAGCTTGTCGCCGCGCTCAAGGCCTCTTTCGATTTCTGCTCCGACGCGCTCGCGAAAATGGACGACTCGAAACTAGGCGAGACCACCGAAGCTTCTGCGGAAGACAAGCTTCGCGCGCCTGGGCCAGCATTGTCTTGGCCAGCAGTTGGGCCGACCACTACGCCGAAGCCGCAATGTATCTGCGCCTGAACGGAATATTGCCGCCGACTGCGAAGAAGTGAAGCGTCGGATTCGATTGTGGAGGGACGGGCGTCTCGCCCGTCCCGTGCCGCAGCCAACCATCTGATTACTCAACCTTCAACGAACGACTTTAGCCTGGACAGTGCCTGATCCCACTGCTCGGAGACGAAATCTAGATATTCCTTGATTCCTGCAATCGGCTGCGGATCGAATTCGAATAGACTCTCGCGACCCCGACGGACGCTGTGCACAATTCCAGCACTCTCCAGCACTCGAAGATGCTTGGTGATCGCCTGCCGGGTCAGCCTGGAACCGTGCGTCAGCTGAGAGATCGAATATGGCTGCCTGCGACAGAGCTTCGCAACCAGCGCTAGCCGCGTCTCATCGCCCAGCGCGGCAAAAACGGGTGCACGAGCCTGCCGTTTGACGGCCGCGCTGCTACGACGTTTGTGCGACATGGTTCTCGATGTTCTTCATTTGCTGTGTCCAACCGCCATCATTCATGCGGAATGCTTCGAGGCGGCGGTCGCTGGGGATCTTGTCGAAGCCGGACTCCGTGAGCAGAAGCAGTGTACCGCTCGCGGTCTTCTCCAGCCTGAATTCGACGAGCGTGGGCGTCTCCTTCGAATAATCTACTCTTGGGGTCGATGGCATATGGATGCCAGGTAAAAGAAAAGAGCCGTTCGGGCTCCATTTTCTGCACGACGGCCTCCCATTTGACGTGCTCGTAGCCAGGATAGGTAATATGTCCGCGCGAGACCTGACCCGGTACGAAGGGGCCGTCCAGTTTCACGCGAAACCACTCGCCAAACTCACGGTAATCCGTCAAAGCACGCCAGACCCGCGAAACCGGCGCCTTGAGTTCAATGCGCTTCTCAATACGGTCATTCATCTTAAGCAACCTCCAGGTTGCATATTACCTTGCGCGCATAAAACGCAACCAATAGCAACCCGTTTCTAGGCCTCCCTGGCGGTCAGTCTCGTTGCTACGCATCATTTACCGATCGGCCTCGGCAACCTAACCAACCAGCTCCTTCCAACTCCTCTTCCCCAATCACGCTGACCCCCAACTCCCGAGCTTTGTCCAGCTTCGATCCCGCATCGCTGCCCGCCACTACATAATCCGTCTTCTTGCTCACTGAGCCGGAAACGCGGCCGCCCGCATCTTCAATCATCTTCTTCGCCTCGTCTCGCGTGTGGCGCGCGAGCGTGCCCGTCAGCACAAACGTTTTTCCCGACAGCTTCGTGCCTTTTTCTTTCTTCTGCCCGGTGAACGTCAGCCCCGCTTTGCGCAGATCGCTCACCAGTTTGCGATTGTGTTCATCGGCGAAAAATTCCACGATGCTCTCCGCGATTCGCGGCCCTACTTCGTTCACTTCCTCAAGTTCCTCCGCGCTCGCCTTCATGATCGCGTCGAGGCTCCCAAAGTGCTCCGCCAGAAACTGCGCTGTGCGCTCGCCCACAAACCGTATCCCGAGGCCATAAATCACGCGCTCGAGCGGCAGCTTCTTTGAGTCTTCGATTTCGGCGAGTACGTTCTCCGCCGATTTTTCACCCATGCGCTCCAGCTGCAGCAGGCCGTCTTTCGTCAGCTTGTACAGATCGGCAACATTCTTCACCAGGCCGCGTTCGGTGAGCTGATTGACCAGCGCCTCGCCCAGACCGTCGATATCCATCACGTGACGCGAGGCAAAATGCAGAATCGTTCCCTGCAGCTTCGCCGGACAATTCGCATTCACGCAGCGGTGGTCCACCTCGCCCGGCGTTCGCACCACATTGCCGCCGCACACCGGACAGTGCTCGGGCATTTCGAATTGCTTGTGGCCGCGAGGATGCTCCTTGTCATCAACCACCTTCACCACTTTCGGAATCACATCGCCGCCGCGCTCGACCTCGACCCAGTCGCCGATCTTCACGCCCAGGCGCTCGATCTCATCCATGTTGTGCAGCGTCGCGCGCGAGACCGTCGTTCCACCAATTGGAACCGGCTTCAGCCAGGCCACCGGCGTCAGCTTTCCGGTGCGGCCAACTTGGGGCACGATATTTTCGATCTGCGTCACCGCTCCCCGCGCCGCATACTTGTATGCAATCGCCCATCGCGGAGCCTTTCCGGTGAAGCCCAACTCGCGCTGCCACGCCGTCCGGTCCACCTTGACTGACGATCCCGTCAATTTCGTAAGGCAGCGATTCGCGCTTGGCCTCCCAGCTCTGAATAAATTTCCAGACCTCGCCGAGATTCTTCGCCAGCTTGCGATTGGGATTTACCTTGAAGCCCACCAGCTCTAGCGCATCCATCGCTTTCGATTGGCGGTCGAAATAAGTCTGCCCGTCCTTCAACAGCATGTATGCGAAGAAGTCCATGCGGCGCTGCGCGGTAATCGAGGGCTCGAGTTGCCGCACCGTCCCCGCCGTAAAGTTGCGTGGATTCGCAAAGGTCGCGAGCCCCTGCCGCTCGCGCTCTTCATTTAACTTCCGGAAAGCGGCGAGCGGCATCAGCATTTCGCCGCGCACCTCGAATGAAATCGGCGGGAATCCCGGCTTTCTTCAACTTGTCTTTCGAGATTGACAGATGGGATGGAACGCACCGTCCGCACATTCAAAGTCACGTCTTCGCCAATGCTGCCATCGCCGCGCGTGATGCCGCGCTCCAGGCGCCCGTCGCTATAGACGAGCGCCAGCGACATGCCATCCAGCTTCAACTCGCACATGTATTCGAGGTCGGTGCGCCCGCTGAGCTCATGCACCCGCCGCTCCCAATCGCGCAGTTCCTCTTCGGAGTAAGCGTTGTCGAGCGAGAGCATCGGAGAGGAATGCTTAGCCTTAACGAATCCCTCGCGCGGCTTGCCGCCCACGCGCTGCGTCGGCGAGTCCGGCGTGACGAGTTCCGGATGCTCCGCCTCGAGCCGCTTGAGCTCGTTCATCAGCGCGTCGAAGTCGGCGTCCGAAATCTCCGGATCGTCCAGCACGTAATAGCGATACTCGTGGTGCCGGATCTTCTCGCGCAGAGCTTCGATTTTTTTCTCGATCGGCGGGACTGGACATGACTGGGGAATTATAGTGCGGAGTGCTCAGTTCCCGGTTCTCAGTTCTCAGTTATCGCAGCGCACTCGAGGCACTACACCGAAACGGCGAGATGCAAGTAGGTTTTTCTGAGAACTGTCTGCTCTCCACTGGCTACTGCTTCTTCGCTTTCCGAATCCGTCCGCGCCCAACCGCGCCGCGGCCCACGCTCGACGGAGGCTTCGGCATCCCTTCCAACAATTCCTTGAGCACGGTCGCGTTGTTGCGCTCAACGTTTCGCGACGCATACAACAGCGTGAGTGGCCGTTTGCCTTCCGCGAGACGATGCAGCTTCTCCACCGCCGCGGAACTTTTGGCATTCGCCAATTCCCTGAGGTAGCGCTTGCGAAATATCTGCCAGCCCTCAGGATTCGCATGGAACCACTGCCGCAGCTCGTTTGAAGGCGCCAGGTCGCGCAGCCAGAATTTGATCGCCGCGTCTGCTTTGGTCAGCCCGCGCGGCCATAAACGATCCACCAGCACGCGCACTCCGTCCGAAGGAGAAGCAGGCTCGTAAACGCGTTTGACGGCAACTCGCATCACTTCCGTATTATCATTATCCTACCTTTGAGCCCGGTTTTGCTGCCGACGCCGCCATCATCATGAACTTCCTGAACTGGTTTTCTCCGTGCCTCCGTGCCTCGGTGGCGATGCTCGCGCTTCTGGCGCTCGCCGGCTGCGAGGTCGAGCGGCGCAAGTCCGACGCTGAACTCGGCCTCAACCCGCAACAGGCCGAAGGCAGAAAACTCTACGACAACTATTGCGCCCGGTGCCATGAGCCGTACTCGTCGCGCGGCAAGAAAGGCCCGGGTCTGAAGGGCGTCTTCAAGCAGCAGTACCTGTCCCTGAGCGGACTGCCCGCCAACGACGAGCGCATAACCGACATCATCAAGTATGGCCGAGCCAAAATGGAAGGCTTCAACCAAGTCATGACCGACCAGCAGATCAAAGACCTGCTAGCCTATCTGCACACGCTCTAGCCGGTGTGTAATTGGGAGTCGACCGTCCCTTGCGAGGGCTAGTATAATTGCCAGCGTTCGCTCCCAACCGTTGGTGTTGACTGACGGTTTGCGGCCTTCATAACTCAATGGACAAGGAGATGCTGCCATGTTTGTTCGCGTTGTCGAAGTCAAGACGAAGCCCGGAAAAGCCAGAGAGGTTTGTGGCACACTGCACGAGAAGATATTCTCTACGTTGAAGGCGAAGACAGGCTTTGTAGATGAGATCGTCCTCGTGTCGGATGCGGAAGGCATCCTGGCGCTCAGCTTCTGGAAAACGAAAGAGGACGCCGAACGTTACACCCATGCGGATTACGCGAAGGTCAGCGAGTTGATTCAGCACCTGGTGCATAGCAAGCCCACGGTGCACGCCTACGACGTGGAGACCTCTACCTGCCACAAGATCACAAAAGGCCAGGCGGCTTGAGGAAGCAGTTCCGCATACATCCTTACGAGAGCGAATGGCCGCGATAAGTTCGGGGGCATGAGAACTGTTTTTCCCATGCCTCCTGTACTTGGCTTCCGCAACTGTAGATGCTGGACCAGACATGCTGAACCCAGGCAGGATCTGCGTGACCGGATACTGCAACCGCTCACGATACTAGACGAGACCTACTAGGGGGACTCTGATTAAGTCATAGCGGTCCACGGAGATTGGATCATGGCTCGTGGTCGAAATTCCCTGCAACGCCGCTGGTGGCGCGGGCAGAATGCGTAGGTCCTTCGCTTCGCTCAGGATGACAGTGGTAATTTTTTAGACTTAATCAGAGATTCCCTAAACAAGACCAGGCAAGTTCTTTGATCACCGACTGCCACATCCATATCCAGCCGTTCGAACTCCTGCTGAGCCCGCCGGCCCTCGAACTGATGAAAAAGCATCAGCCCGATTTCGATCGGGTCTTGGAGTTCACCCGCTCGCCCAAAGCCTTTTTGAAATACATGGACGAGGTTGGGCTGGATCGTGCAGTGCTGATCAATGCGGCCGCGCCCGATGTCACCGGCTTCCCACCCGGACTCAACGCCATGGCCGCAAACTATGCCAAGGCGAACCCGAAGCGGCTCCTCTCCTGTGGCAGCTTCCATCCGCGGTACTCCACCAACGCCATGGCGGACATCGATGAGATCGTCCGGCTGGGTTTGCGGCTGATCAAGATCCATCCGCCGCATCAACTCTTCTACCCCAACGACTACCTCAATGGTATGAAAGAGCTGGAGTTGCTGTATCGTGCAGCGCAGAGCAACGGCATTCCGGTTATGTTTCACACCGGCACCTCTATTTTTCCTGGCGCGCGCAACAAGTACGGAGACCCGATCTACATTGACGATGTAGCGGTCGATTTTCCGGACTTGAAGATTGTGCTTGCCCATGGAGGCCGGCCTCTCTGGATGAACACCGCCTTCTTCCTGGTACGCCGCCATGCCAATGTTTATCTGGACATCAGTAGCATTCCGCCGGCGCAACTGCTCCAGTACTTTCCACGTCTGGCAGAGATCTCCCACAAAACGCTCTTCGGTAGCGACTGGCCCGGCCCCGGCGTGCGCGACCTCAAGCAAGCGCTCGACTCCTTCCGGGCATTGCCATTGTCGGCGGAGACAAAACAGCGCATTCTCAGCCAAGTGGCGCTCACCGTCTGGCCCGATTGAGGGCAGAGAAACTCGTCTGTCGACGGGATCGGGGACCGTTCAGGAAAGCTGCTTGCCGTTTCGCTGAGAGCAAGCGTAGACTACTTTCCGAAGCAATTCAGAAAATTCACGTTGCTGTCTTCCACCACTTTGCGGCTGGCGGCATATTTCAATCCGTCAGAGCGTTGCAATAGCCGCAGAGGTGATTGGAATCACCGATAACAGTGATTGCGGTCACAGACTTGTTGGCGATGGCCCAAGCAAAATTCGGGCTGCTTTTTTTTGGATCAGGTTTCACAAACCAGCTTTTGGATGATGAGGAAGGGGTTCCCCGCAGCGGCTAAATGGATCTACCTGGGAACGGCGTCTGAAGCCGAGCCCCTTCAAAGCGCTATTTTCGAAACACGCGGTAGGAACCTCGCTTAATTTTCCGATTAAGAAACGCTAGGTACGTATGAGGCGTGGAAGTACCTGGCTACCACCAGCATTAGGAGGCCACACATGGCATCAGATCAAGCCAAGGTCGCACCTTGGCCCGCGGTTCCAACAGCGAAACCCGAAGAGGTGTACGCAGGCCTAAGCGACCAAGCCAAGGCGTATCCGCTCTTCTTGGAGTCGATCCTGCGCCAGGAACACAACTTCGACAAACCGGAAGCGCTTTCCCGCATTCGTGTGCTGGATTGCACGACCAGCATGATGATTGGCCACTGGTGCTCCTCGCAGCTCTCCGAACTGGGGGCAGAGGTCATCCAGGTTGAGCCTCCGGGGGGTGACCCGCTGCGCAAGCTCACGCCCTTTGGCCGGGAAGAGTACATGTTCACGGACAAGGAGACGGGAGAGAAAGTTGGCGGGCAGTTCCTGCACGAGATGCGCAACAAATCCTCGATCACTCTAAACGTGGAGAGCGAGGAAGGGCGGCGGATTCTTAAGGACTTGGTCGTCCATTCCGACGTCATCATCGAGAATGCGCCGCCCGGTCAATGGGACGAGTGGGGAATCGGCTATCGCCAGCTAAAAGAGATCAATCCGCGGCTGATCTATTGCTGGGTTGGCCAGCGCGGACAGTGGGGCCCGGCCAAGGACAAGCCAGGAATGCTGGACCCAGTGGCCCAGGCAGCCTGCGGGTTTGTCCACGGCACCGGCGATCCCAAGGAGTTCGGAGGAAACCCTACACGCTCCGCGCTATGGGTGGCCGATCACGTGGGCGGGAGTGCAGCGGCCATGGGCATTCTGGCTGCTCTCATGTATCGCGATAACGTTTCCGGCGAAGGTCAGTTCGTCGAAGCTACGTCGGCCGAGGCCATCATCCGCATCCTCGATTACAGCTGGGCGTGGTATTCGATGGACGGCAGCATCCGTCCGCGCTACGGCAACTGGGATTTGGCCATCAACATTTACGCCGTGAACCCCTGCAAGGACGGCTACATGATGGTAGGAGGCGGTCACGACCGGCTCTGGTACCGCATCTGGCGCGTGGTGGGTGACGAATATCCCGCGGTGGAGGAAGAGATCCTCGGCGACATGCGTCTGCGGGAAGTCGCAGACCGTCTGGCCCACGACCAGCAGGTGAAGACCTACACCCTGCTGGGCGAATGGCTCAAAGACAACCCTCGCAGCGACGCCGAGCGTAAGCTCTCCAAGCAGCAAGTGGCGTCGGGCGGCGTGCTGTATGTCAACGAGGTGGCGGAATACCCGCACTTCAAGTATCGCGGACACGTGGCCGAATACGAGTCCCCGCACTACGGGAAGATCCTCTATGGCACCACTCCCTACCTCCAGGAGAAGACTCCTGGACGGCTAAAATGGCTGGGCCGCCCGACCGGCTACGACAACCAGGATGTATTTCGGCGGCTACTTGGTTTCACGCACGACGATTTCGATCGGCTACAGAAAGCCCACGTCATTTGACGCAGGAGGAATGTGATGGCAACGCAAACCACTACCAAGCCCCAGTCGTTTGAAGAGTATTGCCGGACGACCTTCGATCCCAAGAAGGAATTTTCCAAGCCCGAAGTGTTGAAGGGCGTCCGCGTGTTGTCCTGTACCCAGTACATTTTGGGTCCCTCCGCCGCTGCCTATCTAGGCGAACTGGGCGCCGAAGTCATCAAGATCGAGGCGGTCCGGCGTGGCGAGGCCATGCGTCACACCACTCCGTTTAACGAGCCCTTCCTCTATCCACTTTCCAAGTGGGTGCCGGAGCGCGGCACGGGGCTGGGCTTTGTGGGCGCGAACACGAACGAGTACTTCACCTCGATCGACTTCCACCGCCCCGAAGGACAGGATCTGGTCAAGAAACTGGCCGCCAAGTCCGACGTGTTCGTGGAAAACTACCGCCCCGGCACCTTTGATCGTTGGGGCATTGGTTACCGTCAACTCAAAGAGATCAATCCGCGGCTGATCTACTGCTGGCTGGGTGGTTTCGGCGGTTGGGGACCGGGGCGTGTCCGCGCTTCCTACGACATTCTGGGACAGTCGCAGGGCGGTAACTTCGGCATGACTGGTAAGCCCGAGTTCATGGGCGGCGCGCCGGCGAAGCACACGATCTGGCTGGCCGATTACTGGGGCGGCATGATGGGCGCCACGCAGGTGTTAGCGGCTCTCTACTGGCGCGATCATGTCTCGGGCGAGGGCACGTTTATCGAGTACTCGCAGGTGCATGGCGTCACGCGCCAACTGGAGTATGCCTTGCCGCTCTACGGCAAGCACGGTATCACCCGTGAGCGCTGGGGCAACTGGGATACGCAGCTCTGTGTGCATGGCATCATCAAGTGCGGCAAGTCCTCCTACCCCAAGTCCGAGAACCCCCAGGAACTGGAAGAAGGCTACATCCTGATCAGCGCATTCGAGGACAAGGACTTCGCCCGCCTGTGCAAGACGATTGGCGATAGCACCCTGGCCACCAAGTACGCGAAGAAGGACATCCGCATTAAGCCCGAGAGCCAGATGGAGATTTATCCGGTTCTGGAAAAGTGGGCGGCCGACAAGACGAAGGAACAGGTCGCGGCGATCATGGACACCAACAACATCATCAACCAGCCGGTGTGGAACGCGAAAGAGGTCGCCAACCATCCGCACTGGAACGAGCGCGGAGCCGTTCGCTGGCTGGATGATCCGACCTACGGCGAACTGTTGCACCAAGGTCCAGCATTCAAGATGTCGGCAACGCCAGCCCGCCTGAAGTGGGCGCTGAAGCCGGTGGGAGCCGACAACGAGCGCATCTTCAGCGAGTTGGCCGGGTTGACGCCCGCGGATATCAAGCGGCTGGAAGATCAAGAGACTATTTGATGGAGGAGATGAACGATGCTGCTCACATGCTCGAAGTGTAGTACCAAGAATTTCCTTGATCCTTATCCTTTCTGGAACTTTAAGGGCACGACTAAGTGCGCCGGGTGCGGTACGATCTGGCAGATTGAAACCGTGGGCGGGGCGTGCGTGACCGGGCCCAAGGAAGGCACGGGTACAGCTGACCTGTTGCCCGGCTTCGCCGAGAAGCCGGACAATTCTCCTATTTCCGGTCCGGGACTGACCCGGTCCGCGCCGCGCGCCCGCAAGGATGCGGTTTGTAAACCCATCGCCATGGAACGTAACGTACGAGGCAAGATCCTCAGCGGTCATCCGCTGAAGAAGGAAGACCTTATCGGCAGCAAACCGAAATTCATCGTTGCCGGAGCTCGGTGAAGGATTAACTGGAGGCAAGAATGGCTAACTACAACACTGAATGCCTGTGCGTTCGCTGCAAGCATTTGCGTCCCGCGCTCGATCCCAACATTCAAAAGGCCTACCTCGGCAAGTGTGTGAAGCGCGAATGGCCGTTCACGCTGTCGATCACACTGCAAGGCTGGACGGAGTGTGATGTGTTCGAGGCCAGCGGCAAGACGTATGTGCCACCCGAACCGGTGGCCGCCAAGGCCGCAGTCGCAGCCAGCGGCCCTGCCCGCTGCCAAGCGAGTGGAGTTCTACTATAGCTCCGCGCAGAAGCCGGGCGAGATGTTTCCGTGCGACATCAAGCGCGCCCTGCAACTGGTAAAGGATCTCCAGGGTGCGGGGGTGGATTCGAAGGCCGTCGACGTTGCCGGGGTCAAGGACCGGTTCCCCATCTATCACAAATCGGTCAGCGGCCCGGATGCGACCGTACGCCCGGTCTTCGGCGCCAAAGGCGCATTGGTAGAGGACTTTGGAACCACTGTCCCCGCCGTGCTGATATTCGAAGGCGACCGCTATCCCGTAATGGTTTTCCCACGGACCGATGCCAAGCGCGGTACGATCCGCGTGGAGCAGGCTCTGGAGGATCTGGTCGCTGAGACTGCCGCAACCCCGGTAGCCAAGTAAGCGGTATAAGGAGAATTCCAAGATGGCTGAGTACCTACCTCCACGCGAGTTCTGGCCGAAACGTGTCTACACCCTGCCGGAGTTTGCGACCTATGCTCCAAGGTTCAACTCGACCGAAGAACTGCTCGGCAAAGCGGTCGCTGCCGGTCGGGGTGATCGCACCGCTGTGCTCTTCGAAGACCAACGCATTACCTACGGCCAGCTTCTCGCTCAAGCCAGCAAGTTCGCCAGCGCGCTCCGCGAACTGGGAGTGAAGGAAGGCGACCGCGTCGTTCTGCGGACCCCTAACATACCGCCGGCCCTGGTCGCTAACTTCGCGATCCTTAAGTTGGGAGCGGTCTGCACTCCTACGTCACCCCTGTTCTCGCGCCACGAGATCGCGCACGTAGCCAACGACTCGGAGGCGGTCGCCATCATCGTCAGCGCTGCGCTTCTGGGCGAAGTCGAGGGCGCGCGGGAGAACTTTCAGACGATCAAGCACATCATCGTCATCGGGGGCGATGTCGCCGAGGTGAAGGCCAAGGGATTTCTCCCTTACGTCGAGCTGGTGCAGTCCGGCAATCCGAACATCGATCCAGTGCTCCGCAACCGCGAAGACGTGGGTCTGCTGATGTACACGTCGGGCACAACTGGACGCCCGAAAGGGACCGTCCACTTTGTGGAGGAGCTGCTGATCGTGCCCGACGGCTTCGGGAAGTATGGCTGGCGAGTCACGGAAAACGACGTTGTCGGCGGGTCCGCTCCCCTGGCGTTTGGGGCGGGCTACTCCAGTTACGCGACCATTCCCTTCCGTTTCGGTGCGGCGGCTTCGCTCATCGCCAAGTTCGACCCGGAGAAGATGTTCGACACCATCCAGAAGCATCGCGTCTCGATCTTGACTCTTGCCCCCACCGCGTACCGCAAGATGTTGCAGGTACCGGACGCGAAAACCAAATTTGATCTCAGCAGCCTGCGCGTCTGCACCGGCGGCGGCGAGAGCCTGACTGCCCCGACCTATCACGCGTGGAAAGAGAAATTTGGGCTGGAGATCTTCGAAGGGCTGGGCACGACGGAGATGATGTACGTTTTCGCCTCGAACGTGGTCAGCCGTAAGGTCAAGGCTGGCTCCTTCGGCCAGGCCGTACCGGGCTACGAGTTGAAGGTTATCGACGAAGAGAGGGAAGCCGGCCGTCACCGGCAAGATCGGCCGTTTTGTGGCTTGCGGACCCACGGGCACGGTCTATTGGCGCGATCCCGAGAAACAACAGCGTGCCATCACCGCCGAGGGTTGGAATCTGGCTGGTGACTTCGTATATGTCGATGAGGATGGCTACTTCTGGTTCGTGTCGCGCGAGGACGACATCATCAAGAGTTCGGGTTACCGCATCGGGCCGGAGGAGATTGAAGTCACCATTGCCACCCACCCTGCCGTTGCCGACGTCGGTGTCATCGGAGTGCCCGACGAAGTGCGCGGCCAAATTGCCAAAGCATTCGTGGTGCTGAAGCCCGGGGAAACCCTCACCCCCGACGATCTGCTCGCCTTCCTCAAGGGCAAGATTGCAACCTATAAGCTGCCGCGCGAAATCGTGATCGTAAACGAACTCCCGCGCACAGCCACAGGAAAGCTGCTGCGCCGCGTACTGAAGCAGAAAGAACCCGCGACTCCGCAGCCGGCAATAAAATAATACTCGCGTAGGGACGGCCGCCCCCGGCGCGTCCAAGCCGAGCAAAGCTCGGCAGCCGCTGTGGCTACAGCTCTCTGTCTAGCAGGCTGCGGAAACTCCGGGTTTCGTATCAGGGTATCGCTTTAGCGATACCGTAAGTCCTTCGAAACCTGAAGCCCCTTTAGGGGCTGGGCATCGAGAATCGACTTTTTCCGCAACCTGGTAGTGTTGCTTCTTCGCAAGCTCTTTACTTCACCGCCTGGAAACGGCTATAAGACTGTATTCATTCTGCATTTCCCTGGAGTTGCCAATGACTGACGTCCTCACTCACCAATCGCTCTGCGAAGGAATTGTGGATCAAAGCTCAGTCGCCATTGTATTTGGCGATCGGGAGGGCATCATTCGGTTGTGGAATGCGGGCGCGGAGACCATGTTCGGCTGGACTGCCGGCGAGGCCATCGGCAAGTCCATGGACATGATCATCCCCGAGAAGCACCGGCCGCGTCACTGGGAGGGCTACGACCGGGTCATGGAAACCGGGGTCACCAAGTACGGGCAGAGCGTGCTTGCCGTTCCCGCCTCCACCAAGGACGGCCGCACGAATCTCCATCGAATTCAACGTCGTGCTGCTCAAGGATGCCGACGGGCGCGTCCTGGGCATAGCCGCCACCATGCAGGATGTCACCGCGCGTTGGGAGCGGGATAAGGCCCTCCGCGCGCGCTTGGCTGAACTTGAAGCCAAACTGAAGCAGGCCGGTGTTCTGACGGAGGACAAGTCCTAGGAGCCCGTAGTGAAAGTGAGAATCCGCCGTTCAACTCCCAATTCACCAGACTTTGTCATCCCGAGCGAAGCGAGGGATCTGCAATCCGCCGCAAGATGCAGATCCCTCGCTTCGCTCGGGATGACAATTCATAAAAAGCTTCTTGTTCCGCTGCGGGCCCGACTTTCTCCACAGGCTCCTAGCTCATCGGGGGCCTTAGCGATGTGGGCATTTCGCAGATTATTTTTGAGCACCGCGCTTCTCCTGTGGGCCGCTTGGTCGGTGGCGCAGGCGCCCTCTTCGAGCATTGCGCCGGGGGGATTGCGACTGGGGGCATTGCGACGGGCGGAGCTTGTTCCTCCGAACTGGTGAGCCTTGCGCGCCACGGATGGTGTGCGCCTGCAGGGCATCGTTTTCCATGCTTCGAAGCCGCGTGCGAGCGCCCTGTTGTTGGTCCACGGCTACGCCGGCAACTTCTATGAGGCCTACTTCCCCAAACTCGCCGAGGCTGCGGCCCACGCTGGCTACGACACTCTCGCATTGAACATGCGCGACCACGATTCCGGTCCCAAGAAGTCTTCCTTTACCGATAACCAGGCCGATATTGCAGCCGGCGCTGCCTACTCTGCATGAGCTCGGCCACAAGCGCCTGGTTTTGCTCGGACAAAGCATGGGCACAAATCGCGTGCTCTACTACCAGGCCGCCAGCGGCGACCCGGACATCGCAGCCACGGTGCTGGTGAGTGGTGTCGGCGATCTCTTTGAGTGGAACGTATGGCAATTTGGCAAGGAGAAGGCCCAGGCCACTGTCGACGAAGCATTGAAGCTGCAGCGGGCCAGTCGCGAAGAGGAGCTGATGCTCATCGACCTTGGTCCCATAGGGAAGGCACTCTACAGCGCCCGTTATCTTCTGAGTTTACGGGGTCCGGATCGGCTCTCCAACCCCTACCAGAACCTTGCCAAGGTCAAGAATCCCATTCTCATCATTCAAGGCACGGCCGACAAACTCATCCAAAAGGATATCGGCAAGCGGTTGCAGATGGCGGCGCCCGCCGGCTCCGCGCCCGTATTTGTGAGCATTGAGGGCGCGGGCCACGGTTTTGAGAATTACGAGCCAGTGCTGAGCGATAAGGTTTTGGGCTGGTTGAACACCGTCGCCCCTTGAACCGCGACCGGACATTCGATTTCTGACCTTGATATTGCGGCAGTCCGGTACAATTTCCATTCTGGAAATTATGGGGCAGCAATTATGGCGCAGCCGGGTTCAGGGAATCGTGGCAGCGCAGTTACTAGGGAACGCAACATGAACCTTGAGCGCATCACAACCTTGGCGGCCACGGACGGTCATAACATCCCTGCCTATCTTCTTACGCCGGAATCTGCGCGTGCCGGCGCGGTCCTGATCCCTGGCTATGGCGCGGCGAAGGAGCACATGCTCGGAATCGCCGTCACCCTCGGAGAGGCCGGTATAGCCGCGCTGGCGATCGACCTCTGCGGCCACGGTGAGAATCACGCCGCCATCGGTCCGGGGATGCGCGACGAGGTCGAGTCTGCGATTCGCTACGTACGCCGCTTCGGCCAGGCTGCGGCTCTGGGCATCAGCTTGGGAGGCCGGCTGGCATTGATGTCTTCAGCGGATTGCATGGTCGCCATCTCGCCCTCGGTGGTTGCGGCCGTCTCGCCGCAAGGCAAGTGGATGTTTGAGACTTTCCCCAGTCCTGCTGTGCGTGAGCCGTATCCGGGGTATGTGTTGGAGTTGCTCGATGCCCTTGGTCCCGTGGCGCCCCACGATCGTCCTTGCCTGCTGCTTTATGCCGAGCGCGATATCCCCGCCATTCTCGAGGGTGCAAAGGGACTGAAGGCGAGCCTTTCGAAGTCCGAATTGCGCTATGTAACGAGCAACCTGCACCCCGAGGTGCAGCATGAGAACGGCTTTATCCGTTACCTGCCGCGCTGGTTCAACCACATGGATCTTAAGTTCAACTATGAGGTACTGACCGTCACGGCGGCTTGGCTGGCCGAACGCTGCGGCAAGGCTCAAAATGCGTAACAGCGCATCTCCTTGGCGAGAACATTAGGAGCAGAGAAGGAGTGACACGATGCAGTGGGAATATTTTGATCGGATGGTGGTTTTCAGCGAGACCGAAGAGGGCATGGTCAGCGGCCTGGATTCGTGGATCAACGGCGCCGGCGCGGACGGATGGGAACTGGTAAGCTCGGTCCCGTTGATCGCGCCCAACAAGGATGGCGTCGCTTACGGAACCATCGGCGTCCACATGGTGTTTAAGCGGCCCCACGAAGCGCCCGCGGAAGTGTGAGTTGGTTTATGTCTGACTTGCGAGGACGGCCTCTGATCGAGAGCCGCTTCGGAAAGCTGGGCAGCGGCCAGGATTCCGTCGTCATCGGGGACGCGGAATACGACCTCGAGACCCTGCTCGCGCGAATGGACCTGGCGTTCGAAGATAGCTGGCCGATCGATATTCAAGTGGTCTCCGAAGGGCATTTCTGCGTCCGCTACTACGATGGGCAGGACCAGCGAGTCGTGGCCCACGAATTCGACGCGAACTTTACTTTCGTCGCCGAAACCCGCGCCCACGTTGCCGAGTGGATTGGCGACGACGCGTTTTACGAATCCTTGCAAAGCATGCAGTTCCGTTTTCCCGGGTTGCCTGGCGATGACGTCTGAGTTCCCGCCAGAGTAAAGCGTGATCCAGAGTAAAGCGGGATAATGATGAACGCACTCGGAGATCGCGATGGAATCGAGGGCCGCTTCGGGCCGTTGGGGAGCGGCGCGCAGAGCCTTGCCATCCGGGGAATGACCTATTCGCTCCCTCAGTTGCTTGCACAAATCGGCGCGGAGTTCGACGATAGCAAGCCGATTGACGCACTGACATTGCCGGAAGGGCGCTATGTGCTCCGCTATATCGATGGACAGGACCTGCGCGTGGTCGCCGCTGAGTTCGACGCCGACTTCCGAGTGCTGGGGGAAACAAGCGCGAGCATCACAGAGTGGGAAGGCGATGGCTCCAGCTTCGCCTTACTACAGCGGACACTAAACTGAATCTGGCAAGACAGGAGCCAGTTATGAAAGATACATTGCAGCCCGGCCTCACCTCTGAGTTCAAGTTTCGCGTGCCCGAAAACAAGACCGTCCCCTACCTCTACCCGGAATCTCCGGAGTTCCAGTTGATGCCCAAGGTGCTAGCCACTGGCTACATGGTGGGGCTGTTGGAATGGGCCTGCCTGCAGGCCATCAATCCCCATCTCGATTGGCCGAACGAGCAAACCGTCGGCACGCACGTCAACTTCACTCATTCCGCCGCGACGCCACCGGGAATGACGGTGACCGTCCGAGTAAAGCTGGAGAAGATCGATGGCCGCAAGCTCAGCTTCTCAGTCGTGGCCGACGACGGCATCGACAAGATCTCTGAAGGCACGCACGAGCGCTTCGTCATCGACGCCGCCAAATTCAACAGCAAGCTAGCCGAAAAGGTAGCGCGCGCCGCCAGCGCCTGAGCCGCCGGAATGTGGCGTAGGGGGGGTACCCCCCTACCCCCCCACACCCCCTACTTAGGTCTATTAGAATCAATGTTTTGGCGGAAGAGCCTCCGCAAAGTATTCAGGAATAATGACTTATATGTAAAGTATTCCGGAATAAGGACTTAGCTCTACTGTCCCCACTTTGGGGGTGGCTTGTTTACCCGCGTCACAATTTTTTCTATCCATTGCCTTTAGAATCATGGACTTGGCGAAAGGCTCGGGCGGGGGCTTGACAGCTGAATTGCCCTCAATTTCGTGTTTTCAAAGAGCGCCGACTAGTGGGGCTGGAGCGGCTTCGAGGGGCGTCTTGGTGACGGGCACACCTCGGGCCTGCTACAGGTCGATCTCCATTGTCGCCGACGGGCGGTTGGAGGTCTGTGATGGTGCTCACTGGGCGTTTGTGATGAAAAAAAGTCAAAGGCCCCGCCCTTCGCTTCGCGATAGGACGGGTCACCGCCAGCCCCCCTTCTCAGTCCCTGTCGAAAGCGCCAATTGTTAATTCCGTGACGCGACCTTTGGTGGCGAATAAATCGCCATGACCGCGCATTTCCCCGAATGATAATGTGTCTGTATCGAATACCTCGCCGGGTTCGGCTTGGCACCGAACCACCCCCTCTAACGTTATTTAACGACAGATGCAGTGACTCTTTTGGCGTTCACGCTCAAGCAGTCGCGAACGAGTTCTTGGAGCTTGCCACCACCAAGATCGGTTAACAACTGACTCCATGCAGTCGCAGAACAAACTTGTCCATATTTTGATCGCGCTATGGCTGGTACTCCAGAAATTGTCTGGCGGAAGAATTTTGACATGAGCGTGTGCAAGCGTGGCAATGGGAGGAGATCCGAGTACAATTGCGTCAAACTCTTTATCTAGCGAGTTGAATGAAATCTGGCAGTGAGCCTATTGCTCGACAGGCGCGAGATCAAGACATCACAATGGACAATATCATAGTGCGGAACCAGCGTTTCTAAGAATGTCGAAGCCCGAACCGTGATCAAGCGTGTGCTGCTTGTGGAAAGGCCTCTCGCAGTAAGGTGCAGTGTATCTGGTCCTCACAGCGCTTCGTTTGCGATGGACAGCTTCGTCCAAGCCCAAGGCACCACTCGAATCCACGAACTCCAATCGGGTTTCCCCAAAGCGAGCACCCGAAATTTGTGCGCCTAATCGACATTAGTATTTTTTCAGCTCAGCAATGAATGCAGGTTCGAGCCCCTAAGGTCGGCATTCTTGAGCCAAGAACCTTCGAGCAGTGCACTAGGATAACCATCGACGAGATTTGCCCTGGTAAGGTCCGCGCCGCGCAGATTCGCACAGGCCAATCGACTAGCCGGAACGTGCAACTATTCAGTTTTGCATGTCTAAAATCAACATCTAACATTTCGGAGAGAAACCGCGCTCGTTGTTTTCTTAGTCTAGTCGAGGCCGAAGACAACTCTCAGGTGGCCGTCCAACTGTGCTTCCTGCAATTGTGTTCATCGCATAGGTTTTTTCTCGCTGGCCTAACCCGCTGCCGCTGCGTACTGCTCTGTGCACGGTCCTCTTCATCTTTAGTGTGCTGTTCATCGGAGTATTCCATGCTCTCATGGACTTCTTTTCGGGTTTAGCCGCTGTTGGGCCCGGCAGCGTCGGGTGAACATTCCGGGCTACACCCGTCTGCCCCAACATACCTTATTATGGCCAACGGCAGTCCGTGGCAAACCGTCAGTGCGTGGGGCTGGCCAGTCCTTTAATTCGGTGCCCCGCTCTTGTCGCGTCTTTTGCGGCAGGGCGGGGATTTTGATCTCCATGGTTGGGTGCCAAGTCAAGTTCCCCGCCCTGTCCCTGCAAAGAACGCAGGGACAAGGACGGGGCAGTCGCTGGATTTGAGATTTTACTTGGAAAGGATGGGCCAGCCCCCCGCAGGAGTCGGCGAAAGATCACACGCGGCGGGCGCAGAATCCCACCCTTCAAAAAACGAAGGGTGGGGCACCCGGCACCCGGCTGTTCCAACGAGAACGTGCTATTGTATATACAGATTCGCCATTACGAAGGGCTGACGTGGAATTTGTCTGGGACGAACGAAAGAACCAGATCAATAAACGAAAGCACGGCATCAGCTTTGAGATCGCTGCCCTGGTCTTTGACGACCCTTACCACCTGACACGGCAGGATCGGGAGGTGGAGGGCGAGCCGCGTTGGCAGACGATTGGAATCGTGAACGGCGCTCACGTGCTGCTCGTCGCGCACACGGTAAATGAAGACGAGGAAGTGATCCGCATCTTTTCGGCACGAAAGGCAACGCGCCGCGAACGGAGCAGGTATGCGCAAAGCAACTAAGAATGGGAAAGTGAAGCGGGTGTCTGGACGCAGCCTCACCTCGAAACAGAAGAGGCAACTGGCGGCTCTGGCCGCGCTGCCCGACGATCAAATCGATACTTCGGATATCCCGGAGCTTCCGCCCGGCGCATGGAAAAATGCGGTTCGGGGCATGTTCTATCGTCCGGTGAAGCAGGCCGTTTCCATGCGGCTGGACGCCGACGTGGTCGCATGGCTGAAGAAGCGGGGCAAAGGCTATCAGACGCGGGTGAACAGCATTCTGAGGCAGACAATGCTGGCCGATTCCAAGCGCACCTGAAGATTCGTACCGCAAGTAATCGGAATCTTCGGTAGTGGCTCAGTTTGAAAAGGAAGCGGGCCGAACGCGCAATGGCTGCCGGCGAACAGCAGGTCCTTCGCTTCGCTCAGGATGACAACTCTTTTCTTGATGCGGCGCAAGAAACGCTTGCTCAGATGGCGACCAATCTGAGCCACTGCCGAATCTTCTCTCACTGCTCCTCGCGCACGTTCGGCAGCCAGCGCAGCATGTGATGCTGAAGTTTGGTCACGACCCAGTTCAGCAGGATCCCGATCATGCCGGCAATCATGATGGCTCCGTAGGTTTCCGGGATGCGATAGCTGGACTGGTAAAGATAGATGCCGCGCCCCAGTCCGCGTTCGCCCAGGCCGATGAACATTTCCACCGCCACCACGAGCACCAGGGAGTACGAAACCGCGGTCCGTATGCCATCGAAGATGCTGGGCAGGGCCTCGTAGAAGAGCACGTCGGAAACCATCTGCAAGGAGTTCAGGTTTAACAAACGAGCCTGGTAGAGGCGGCTCTGATTGGCCAGGGCCGCGCCCGAAACCGCATTGACCAGGATCACCAGCAGGCTCGGATAGGCTGCCAGCGCCACGATCGACGTCTCTCCGACTCCGGCCACGATCAGGAACAACGGGAACAACGCGGAAGCGGGAATGGAGCGCAAGGCGTGCAATGGCCCTTCGACAACCTTATAGGCGCGCTGGCGATAACCCAGAAACAAGCCCGCCGGAATACCGAACACGCAGGCAACCAGCAAAGCCGCCAGCACACGGCCCAGCGTCCAGCCGATATCCGCGAGCAGTCTCTCGCGGAGCATGCCCGGCACAGCGCGAGCCACGTTCCAGGGCGCGGGCAGAACGATGGGATCCACCAGACGCAGCGCGGCGACGATGGCCCACACTGCAATCAGGCCGCCAACGAAGGACAACGCGCGCCATTTTCGTCTAAACCAGTCCATCGTCTAAGAGCCTGTGGTGAGACTGTGGAATCTCAGCGCCCAAAGCCAGCGCCTAAAGGCGCTCTCATAGTGACGGCACTTACGGTATGCCTGAAGGCATACGCGCTGATACGGATCTCATACTTGCACCACGGGCTGCTAAACCAATCCATCGCGAATACCGTTGATCAGCGCCTGCTGCATGGCGCCGTAATCGGGCGTGTTCTCCTCGCGGGGAAAACCCAGGTGGAAGTCGAGATCGGACATCACCCGCACCGGCCGTCTGGCGATGATGATGCAGCGCATGCCCAGGGCCAGCGCATCCGAGACATTATGGGTAATGAGGACCAGCGTCATCCGGTCTTTGAGCGCAAGCTCGTGCAACGCGGATGTGATCTCCGCTTTGACCTTGCCGTCGAGAGCCGAGAAGGGTTCATCCAGAATCACCAGTTTCGGTTTCCAGGAGAGGCAGCGGGAAAGCGCCAGCCGCTGTAACTCGCCTCCGGAAAGCTGCGCGGGATAAACATCGGACAAGCGCGCTCAGCCGGAACAAGGTCATCAGGTAGCAGATGCGGTCGCGGCGCTCGCGGCTTTCCCACCTGCAGTTTCTCCAACGGATAGCGCACGTTCTCCAGGACCGTCTGCCAGGGAAAAACGCCGTTCATCGGATGTTGGTCCACGTACACCAGGTCCGACGGCCGGGTGAAGTCCGGGGAACGCCGGACGATTCCTTTTTGTGGGATGACGATGCCGGCCATGATGCGGCCCAGCGTACTCTTACCGGCGCCGCTGGCGCCCATGATGGTCACGATCGAACCCTGTTCGATGCGCAACGAGAAGTCTTTGTACAACGCCCCATTGATGCCGTTAAAGCGGGCGGCAAAGGAAAAGTCGATGTCCTCCAGTTCAAGTGCGCTGCGAGTGGAAAGCGCCGGACCGCTCATTGGGTCGGATCCCTGGCCGCTCATCGGGTCGGATCCACCAGTCTGTGGGCGTCGATTCGTTCCGGGATCTCGCCGGTTTGGTAGAGCAGGTCGATGAACTGCTGGAGGTTGGCGATATCAACCTGGTTCGAGAGGGTGACGTCGGCGACATTCACTCGGGCGGCGACTTCCGGCGACAGCTTGATGTATTTGGTCAGCAGTGTGCGCGACTCGGCCGGGTGGGCGGCCATGTAGTCCACTCCCTGCTGCAGAGCGTGCACGGCGCGGGCCGCCAGTTGCGGATGGTTGCGCTCGAACTCCCGCGAGATCACCGAGGCGCCAATGGGGCATGGGTTCAGCAGGTCGGCGTACACCGATCCGAAGAGCTGACGATAGCCGCCGTGGACGAGGGCGGTAGTGGTCACCGGCTCATAGGCGAAAAGCGCATCCACCGCTCCGGATTCAAGGCTGGAGATCTGGGCCTGCGGGGGCAATTGCAGCATCGAAACGCTCGACGGATCGACTCCATGCTTCTTGAAAAACGCGCTCAGCATGTGACTGGGTGCGGTGCCGGGAAACACCCCAACTTTCTTTCCCTTCAAATCCGCAACGGTGTGCAGCGGAGAAGAGTCCCGGACGATAATCTTGTCGAGCGCGTTGGCATCGTTCATGCGGCTGTGCGAGAAGATGCGCACGCGACCGGGGCTTTGGATTTCCAGGTGAATGATCGGCACGAGCGACGTTGCCGGCAGAATATCGGCTTGGCCGGCGACCATGGTGTTCACCAGATCGTTACTGCTGCCCACCGCGATAGCTTTCAGCCGCAGGTTCTCTCCCTCGAAAAGCTGCTGTTCCTCCGCGATGAAAACCGGCAAGCTCGGGATGATCTGCAGGTAGGCAACGCGCACCTCCCTGGCTTCCTTATGGGCTGATTTCCAAAACCCGAAGAGTGCCAGGAAGAGAATGACTGCGGCGCCGATGTGCCCATAGCCTGGATCGCATAGATTCACTGTCCGGCGCCGAACTGAAACGCCAAACGCGAAACGTGTTACTTGCCCACCTGTTACTTGCCCACCCAGCACGCCGGGCGTTTCTCCAAGAAGGCGGAGATGCCTTCCTGCGCGTCCGCCGCCATGGAGTTCATGGTCATGATCTCTTTCGCGTAGGCATACGCCTTGGGCTGGTCGAGGTCGATCTGAGTGTAGAAGGCCTGCTTGCCGATCGCCACCGTGAGTGGGCTGGCTTGGGCGATGCGCCGGGCAAGGGCGCGTGTCTCCTCGTGCAAGGACGCCGCCGGCACTACCTTGTTTATCAGTCCCCATTCCGCCGCTGTTGCCGCCGGAATCATGTCGCCGGTCAGCAGCATCTCGAGCGCACGCTTGCGGCCGATGGCGCGGCTCAGAGCAACCATGGGCGTGGTGCAGAACAATCCGATGCGCACCCCGGGTGTGCCAAACGATGCCTGTTCGGCAGCAATTGCCAGGTCACAAGTTGCTACCAGTTGGCATCCGGCCGCAGTGGCTATTCCTTGGACTTCCGCAATCACAGGTTGCGGGATGGATTGGATTTTGGTCATCAACTCGCAGCAAACGTCGAAGGTTCGCCGATACTCGTTGATATCCTTTCCCACCATTTCACTCAGATCGTGTCCGGAAGAGAAGACTTTGCCCGCGGCGGCTAGAATGACGGCTCGCAGTTCGCTATTCTTGCCGATGCCATCCAAACAGTCCAGCAACTCGAGCATGAGCTCGAGCGACAGGGCATTGCGGCGATTGGGCCGATTCAGAGTGACCACCGCGACATTTTGTTCTGTTTCAAAGCAAATGTTCTCGTAGCCCGTCGAACAAGCGACTTGATGCATAGGCACCTTCCTGTGGACAGCGGTGAAAGGCCGTCCCCATTGTTATTGCTCCATTATCCACATTCTAGCCTCGCGACACGACGAAAAGAGTGGCGGCTGGGAGCAACCACGGTGAGCCCAAATCGAAAAGGATGAAGACCACCGCCCTGCTTCCGTTGCTTTCATGGTTGCGCGTGCTCTGGACTCGTAATATGCTGCGCTCGATTGGCGGTGGCAGCCCGTCATCGTCAATGTCAATGTCAAGGTCAAGGAGCAGAGCCATGCCCAGCAAGTCCAGACCATCCAGGAATCAGATGGCGACGACCTCCAGAGGCGCGACGGCCGCAGACGCGCAGATTATTCTCCAGCTCTATGATCTGCGACGGGATACAGAGATGCGAAAGGCTCGGCACTTTATCGCGGCCGAGTTTTGGCCGGAAACTGCCGAAGATACCCTGCGCATCGCCAGGGCGTATCCGAGCCGGGAAAATACATGGTTGCGCCAGGTTACGAGTTACTGGGAAATGGCTGCGTCATTCGTGCTGCGAGGCGCGCTGCATGAGGGGTTGTTCTTCGATGCCAGCGGTGAGATGTATTGCGTCTATGCAAAATTTAAGCCTTTTCTGGCCGAGATTCGCCAAAAGCTCCCTCAGTTTCTGCTCGCAGTGGAGAAGGTGGTCGTGAACACGCAAGAGGGCCGTGATCGGCTGGAGCGGCTGGAAAGACGGCTTGCCCGGCGCCAACAGAAGCTGGCAGAGCGGCGTGCGGCGGTTGCCGCGACCTCGGCTGGGTTCAACTAGCCTGGGCAACTCCCGCCAGGTCAGCCAATTCAGCAACCGACTTCTGACTTAGGGAGGTCTGATTAAGTATTCGTTGGCAAAACTGGACGCTATGAAGGAGCGACGCTCAGCGGCTAAACAGGCTGCGGAAGAAGGAGATTTCGATGCCCCAGCCCCTAAAGGGGCTTCTGATTTCGGAGGACCTACGGCATCGCTAAAGCGATGCCCTGATATGAAACACGAGTTTTCCCGCAGCCTCTAAAGCCGTCTGTTTGGCGGGTTGTAACGCCATGGCTGAAGCCATGCCCCTTCAAAGCTTCCACGAACCAACTTAATCAGAGATTCCTTAGAACACGACTCAGGAGAACCAGGGCTTCTTGAAATACTCCAGGAATTGTTCGCCTAAACCCAGCGCTTTCCACCCCGATTGATCTTGCTCCCTTCCGCTCGATCCGTGAGTTAATATGGAGGCAACCATGGATCGAAGCATTCTCAGATTGCCGGATCCAGTTGCAGGGGCTCCCCACGGAGAGCGACGGCGCAGTGTTCGTCAAAAACTTCACACGCCGGTTTACGCCAGTTTCAATGGGCCGCAGACGGGGATGGTTGTGGATCTGAGCGAATTGCTCGACCTGCACGAAGAGGGCTTCGCCGTCCAAACCAGTGAACGGCTGGAGATGAACCGGGCCGTAACGCTTTGCCTCGATTTGCCTGAAACCAAAAGTTACATACATGGCAGTGGCCAGGTGATATGGAGCGATGACACTGGCCGCGGAGGCATCCGGTTTTCAGGGCTTCCCGAGAGTTCGCGGCAGATATTAAAAGAATGGCTCTTTGCCAATTTGCTGATCGCCTGCTCCAACCACGCTGCTCGAAAGGAGCAACTCGCGCGCCGCGGGGAAGAAAAATTACCCGAGCCGGCGCCGGTCTCTGAGGCCGGCAGCGTTGTCCCCATCTCCGATCAAAGCGGAACGATCAGTTCGGTGGAAGCGGTGGAAGCGGTGGGCCGCGAGGTCGGCGAGATCGGTGACGACGTCGATGCCGTTTTACAGCTCATCACCTTACGCGCCTTGAATCTCACCGAAGCCAGTGGCGCGGCCCTGGCGTTTCTCACGGACGACCAGATGATCTGCCGGGCGCGAGCCGGTGAACCGGCTCCGCCGCTGGGAGCTCCTGTGGACGTGAGAGAAGGGCTGTCCGGAGAATGCGTGCGCAGCGGACTTCTCGTCTCCTGCGAGGACATGGAAAACGACCCGCGTATCGATCCGGAAATCGGTCGCACATTGGGCATAGGCTCGCTCATGGCCGCTCCTGTCATATCCGATTTCCGTGTGGTTGGCCTGCTGGAGGTTTTCTCTCCGCGTCCGCATCGCTTCACGAAGGCCCACGGAACGGTTTTGGACCAGCTCGTCGAAATGATTCCCAAACCCCACCGTGAGAAGGCCCAGCCTGAAAACGGCGCGCCTGAAAACCTTCAACCGGAAACGCCGGTTAGGCCAGAGGCCGTGTCGGAGGTGTCGCCGCCTCCGGCTTCGGATTCAGGTTTGATCGAGTTTGAGTCGATCCAAGCGCTTCGTGAGGCCTTGTGGGAACGGGAGCCTGAATTTTCCGAGCAAGTCTCGCCGCCGCTTCCCGAAATCATCGCAGAGCAAATTCCGGAACAGGCCCCCGACACTGCGGCCGCAGCTCCATCTAGATTGCTTTATCGCACGCTGATCGGACTGGCCATTGCAGTGATCGCGATGGCCCTCGGCTATTTGGCCGGTCCCATAGTCGAGAGGCGTTGGGCCCGCCCACCGCAAACGTCGCGGCAGTCAGCGGTTGAGGCGGCCTCGACGGTCTCGCGACCAAGCGCGATCGATCATGACGCGCAAGCGAATTCCGTGGGAAGCTTGCGAAGCCTCGCCGATCGGGGAGATGCTGAAGCGCAATGGCAGATGGGCGTGCGCTACCACAACGGAGAGGGCGTTCCGCGGGATGACGCGCAGGCCATGCAGTGGTTCTTGCGCGCCGCCGAACAGGGGCATGTTATCGCGCAGGCTACGCTCGGCGCCTACTATTGGGCGGGGCGTGGAGTTCCTCAAGATTTGTCCAAAGCCTACCTCTGGTCTTATATCGCGCTCGCTCAGGGTGACGAGAACAGCAAATCTCGACTTCAAGGGTTGGCTTCGCAAATGACCCGGGCGCAGGTCTCGACCGCGCGCCAGCAGGCAGAAGCCTGGCTCCGCTCCCATAACCTGCGAGCGAAATCCGAGGCGAACTGAAGCGGATTCTTCGCCCACCCATATCACCCGCCCGACGAAACCCGCCCGACGAAACACAGACAGACCCGATCGTTCAGCCGTAGAATATGGGTGTGGCCACGCTGCACGATATTCTCGCTGCCGACGATCGCGTCCGCGAGGGCGATCCGGCGCTTTGGGAAAAGCTGGATCGCAATCGCGTGCGCTGCTATGCCTGCGGCCACTGCTGCCCGATTCCCGAGGGACAACCCGGCGTCTGCAAGGTGCGCTTCAATCGCGGCGGCACGCTCTACGTTCCCTGGGGCTATGTCGCCGGAGTGCAGTGCGACCCGATCGAGAAGAAGCCGTTTTTCCACGCCTACCCTGGAGCCCTGGCTTACAGTTTCGGAATGCTGGGCTGCGATCTGCACTGCTCCTATTGCCAGAACTGGGTCACTTCGCAGGCGCTGCGCGACCCGAACGCCGTCTCACCGCCGCTCGAGGCCGATCCGGAACTGCTGGTCAAAGACGCGCTTGCGCAAGGCGCAAAAGTTGTGGTCAGCACCTATAACGAGCCGCTGATCACCAGCGAATGGGCGGTTGCGGTTTTCCGCCAGGCCCGGCAGGCGGGCCTGCTCACCGCGTTTGTTTCCAATGGCAACGGCACGCCGCAGGTGCTCGAGTATCTTCATCCCTGGATCGATCTCTACAAGGTGGACCTCAAGAGCTTCGACGATCGCCACTATCGCCAACTCGGCGGACGCCTGCAGCCCATCCTCGACACCATCCGCAGCCTGCACCGGATGGGCGTGTGGCTGGAGATCGTCACCTTGCTCATTCCCGGCTTCAACGACAGCGACGACGAACTGCGAAATACTCACCGCATTTCTGGCCGGTGTTTCGCCCGACATCCCCTGGCACGTCACCGCCTTTCACCAGGACTACAAGATGACTTCGCCCGCCGATACGCGTCCCGAGGATTTGCTGCGCGCCGCTGCCATCGGCCGTGAAGCTGGACTGCGCTACATCTACGCCGGCAACCTTCCTGGGCAGGTGGAGGGTCTGGAAGATACTCATTGCCATCGGTGTGGCGAAATGCTGATCCAGCGCTATGGATATTCAATCGAAAAGTACAAGTTGACGGCGCAAGGCGAGTGCCCGGCCTGCCACACGCCAGTCCCCGGCCGCTGGTCGTCAAAATTTGACGGCCAGATTGCCGCCGCGCCTTTTCTGCCCCGCAGGCAGGCGCAATTGGTTAGAATCCTTTCGCGACAATAATCGATATTCATGCGAACGGCTAAAATATTGCTGCTGGCGGTCCTATTGTGTCTGATCCTATTGTGGATGGACCTGGGCTGTTCTCCGCGCAATTTCCTGACGCGCCGGCTCGCCGCCGATTTGATCTCGGCCTCCGACGCATTTAAGGAGCCGCAATTGTTCTGGCTCCGCACCGGCATCGTTTCCAATAAGGATTTCAGTTCTCCCGACTACATGGTATTACAGCGCCGCGGATGGATCATCGCCAACGAGCAGAAGTGTCCCGCCGGCGTCGACCCTCCGCCCTGCTGGGACGTATTGCTCACGCCGCTCGGAGTGGAGACGGTACGGCCGCTGATTTCGAGTGCGCTTGCCGGCAATGGTCGCGAACAATGGACCGATGGCGATCGAAGTCGCGCGCCGGGAACTGCTGGGCATTTCCGGAATCAGCAAGGGTGGCAACTTCGCCGATGTCGAGTTTACCTGGCGCTGGGTTCCCATCAACAAGGTGGGCGCGGCGCTTTACGACAGCGGAGTGCGCTACCGCTCGACCGTCGGATTCCGTAGCTATGACGACGGCTGGCGGGTTGTGGACCAAACCGCCCCCAGCAACCAGACGCTCGATGAGGCGCTACGCAACGCTCAACCCGCGGCACCGTGAAAGAAAAGCGAAGTGCCGGTCTAGCAGGCTACGGGGAAAAACGCGTTTCCGTATCAGGGCAGCGCTTGCGCCATGCCGGAAGTTTTTCCGCCCCTAGAGACGGGGTTTGCCCTACGTCAACCATCCTTGGACAGCCGATGCGGAATCCGTGCGCTATTTGTCGGTTTTGGCCTCAGCTTTCGCTCTGTGAATTTCCGCAAGGAACGGCCGGGCTACGTCTGGAACCGGCACTTCGCCCAACAGCAAAGCCCGAGTTGTGGCGTCGCCGTACATCGCGTGCCGGGAATCATTGTCTTGGCGGAGCGATGCACCCTCCAACGTAAGCCCCGCGAACGCGCCTTTGGCGCGGGAGTAGGTCAGGATCTCTGTATCCAACTTCCAATCCGTACCGGCCTCGGCATGCCGTCCAACTGGACCCGCTGCCGCGGAAGCGTCCCCGCCAAGTTGGAAATTGCTGGAGAGCAGCCTCTGCATCGCTTTGTCATTCTGGAAGATCATTACCACGTCCACCGCTTCCACCCCGATCTGCAGGCCCCAGCTTCCGCCCGAAATCGTGATGAATGCCGGCGCGCTCCAGCCATCCGCCGTGCGGCAAGTGGCTACGCCTTTGCCTTCTTTAGCTCCGAAAATAAAGCCGCCTTTGACCATGTGCGGGATAACGGCCACGCACTTTGCGTGCTCCAATACTTCCTCCGGGATTCCCTTGTCAGGCATCCCCATAATTTCGTGCATCACACTAGTGGAATTGTTCAGCCGGTCGGTGGCATCTTCCCGCGCCGACCCCGCCCAGCTCAACGTACCGAGACTCAACATCGCAAGTACGAACATCACTTTTTTCATGGGACAGCCTCCATTTCTGTTACCTCAGCGCGCCCTCTCTGGCGTCGTGCTGTGCGCACACCCGCACACAAGTCTGGGTAAGGCACCAAGAGGCGCACCAAGATCACTTCGAAGCTAACAAATCAAAATCAAAACGGTCTGAGCAATAATGCTCACAAATCTCCGAGCTGGTCAATACTGCTCAGACCTGAGAACGCCACGAGATCAGAATGGCTACAGCCCTCAGGGGCTCAGAAAGAGCCGCAATCCGCGCTTTACGAGGGCCCAGGTGAAATATGAAAACCAGCACGAAAGACAACCTCAAGGGCAGCTTCCACGAAGTGAAGGGAACAATCAAGGAGGAGCTCGGAAAGGTCACGAGTAACCGCAATTTGAAAGCCGCAGGGAAAGCCGAAAAAAGAGCGGGCAAAGTGCAACAGCAGATAGGCCATGCCAAAGAAGCTGTCGCAGATTTGAAGGGGCAGCTGGCAGACTTAAAGAAAACTGGATAGGCAATTCATAAATGAATCGCCAAAATTGAAGAAGCCGCAGGCGTAGAAACACCGCTGGGCGATCGAACCTGAACCATCATTTGGGAGGCCCCAATCCTTTATCGCCGTCGCTGCTCTCGCGAAATGGTGGGAGCTAAGAAGCAGAACCTTGGGCGATTGGGATTGGCGGTCTCCCATCCTTTGCGCCGAACATCATGCTTAGGAATCATCCCCTGAGGACCCCGACCGGTTCTCTATTCGCCGCGGTCCGATCGATGTGGCTCTGCTCCTCGACTAGAAAGAACTCAACTACTGTGGGCGGTTGTCGTTCTCAGCTTGAAGTGTTTTCTCGCGGTCTTCCCGGCTGCTTTCCGGAGCGGCGACTGTCCTGACTGGCTTCCGAAGGATGTTGCTTGTTCGGCCCGAACCTTTAGCCCACTTTATGCCGGCCGAAGGTTTACCTTTGGTAGTCTCGTAGCTAGTCTCCTCGCCACCCTCTGGTCGAACTCCGAGTTTACCGGCCGTCGGGGTATCAAGCTGCCCGGTGACGGGCAGATTCTCAGCCTTCTGATACGCGCGAATACTGGCTCGGGTCCGGAGACCGAAGACGCCATCGACCTTCCCGCGGTAGTGTCCTTTGTCCTGCAGAGTTTCCTGCATCTTTTTGACATCGTTCCGGGGCCCGATCGCTGGCACTTCTTTGCCCAGGCTGGCTCCCGAAGCGCGCGGCGTCGGGCGTGGCCCCGAGATCCCCGTCGTCAGCATTATGAAAACCATCCCAGCCCACGCGGCTTTGCTGGCTAACAACATTTCTTTCTCCTCGATTTCGAGACCGGCGGTCCCCATTAGTCCAACGTAAAGCCTCGAGCCCGGAGTGTTCCTGTGCCTTCGGGGACTCACCACTTCGGGCCGGCCCTGACGATGTGCTGCGTATCCGAACGTCATCAGCGCTGATTGCCGCTTTATGAAGACGACCGGAGCGCCGGGCAAACTGTGTCTGGGTCGGCCCTGTTCCGAGAGGGTAGGTTAGGCCGTCTGGTTTGGCGGGGAAACTCCCTGTTGAGACATCAATAGCTTCGCTCACTGGCTCTAGCAATACTGTACAGAAAGGATCATTTCGTGAACCATCAAACACCATCTCCCCTCCAGCCGGGCGGCACGGCCGGGTCCCGATGAGGATTCTGTTTGATGCCGCAATCTGCGCCGCAATCAGTGCTACAACTTCTAGTGCTGATTGCCCTTGCCATAGCTGCTAGACTTTGTGTAAAGCCACAATGCCACGCCTCCTTCATGTCGGAGCCCTGCTGGCGGTTGCGGCGCTGTTGTCTGTGCCGATTTCCGCGCAGACACCTGCGCCGACGAGCGCGCAAACGAGCGCGACAAATAGTTCGGCAAAGAGTGAGCGAGAGAGCACTCGCATCGAGCACGTCGTCGTGCGCGGAAGCGGTGCTGCAATGGAAGTGGAGATACAGACCTCCGGAGCGCCGGTCGCGCCCGCGACCCAGGCGATCACCGGGCCGGATCGCATCGTCGTGGATTTTCCCGGGGCGCTTCCCTCCGCCGAGTTGCACGCCCTCAAAGTCAATCGCGGCGCGCTTAAGGCAATTCGCTCGGGACTGTTTTTCGACAAGCCTCCGATTACGCGGGTCGTGCTCGATCTTGCGGAGCCGCAGTCGTACCGGATTTCGACAACCCAGAATGCGATCGTTGTAAAGCTTGGTCCGGTAAAGTTGGGACCGGTGAAGGTCGGTCCGGTCACCGCCCCTGGAGCCCAGCCTCCCGCCGTGCCGCATGCGCCCGCCGCCAAACTTCAAAATGCCTCGCTCGCCGCGGGCGCGCTTGCGGGGCGCATGAAGGCCGCGGCGACGAATGTTGCAGCCGCCAGAGCCTCTCCCGCGGTTTCCAATGCGACCGCCCCGCCGCCTCCCGCAGCGCCGCCGCTGGTAGCCGTGACCTATGGAAACGGAATGCTGCGCATTCGCGCCGAGAAAGCCACCTTCGCGCAAGTGTTGTCCGAAGTGCAGCGGCAGACGAAGGCCGAGATTGTCATTCCGGCCGGCGCCGACAAGGAAGAAGTGGACGCCGATCTGGGCCCGGCCCCGGTGCTCGACGCACTGGCATCGCTGCTGAATGGCTCGCCCTATAACTTTATTCTGGTCGGCAACGAGCTAAGTGTCGAACGCGTCATCCTGACTCGCCGCGACCCCAACATCTTCTAAGAAGACTCTGATTAAGTCCTTGATGGCGACTTGGGCTGCTTCGGGAACTCGCCCTCACTAAACAGAGTGCTGAGAAACTCGGTTTGTCGGCTCACAGCCCCTAAAGGGGCATCTCAATTCAAAGAACTTACGGCATCGCTAAAGCGATGCCCTGATACGAAACTTGAGTTTTTCAGCAATCTGTAAAGCCGCATAGTTGGCGGGCTCTGGCGGCACGGCTGAAGCCGTGCCCTTTCAAGGCTCTCCGTGAACCGACTAAATCAGAGTTCTTCTAAGACTCGTCGACTCATCTCAGAACCCTGATCCACCGAGGACACAAAATTTATGCGTGCTCCGGCTGTGGACGGGCGAGACGCCCGTCTCTCCACCGTATGAGCCACTTTACTAGCGCAGGCGCGCGGTTAGCTGGACGTAGGCTTCGCGGGCTACGCCGGGCTGTTCTATGTGGGTGAGGAAGAGCTGGCGCAGGGCGGCAGTGGTTAGGCGACCTTCAAGGTAGGCGTCGTAGAGATCGTTGCCGGTGAGGTAACCGAGTTGCTCGGCGGCGTATTCGTACTGGCGGCCGGTGAAGGCTGGAGCTTGCGCGAGCGATTCGGGAGCGGGCGGACGGCGCCGGGAGCGTTGCTTATAACGTTGCTTATAACTACGGTTATAACGAAGAACGTGTTCGCGGTGTTGGATCAGGAAGTCGAGAGCTTCGACGGCGGCGGCGAAGGGAAGCGCAGTCTGGTGTTCGAGGTCTTCACGAGTCACGTCGAACAAATCCGCGAGATCGGCATCGCGGAGAGCGGGACGCGGGGGGTGTAAGATGCGCGATCCGAAAAAGGCGAGCGCGTGTTCGAAGACGGCCATGTAAAACGCGTCGTCCCGGGCTAGCGACTGGGCGACCGGCGCGGCGTGCGGCGCGGTGTGCTGTGCCAAGCTCTTGCCGTTCGAAAGATTCGGCAGTCCGCGACAGGCTTGATGAAGGAAGCGGGTGGCATCTTCGGCGGAGGAGGTCATGCGAAATTGACGTACGTACATCGCATTGATGGGCTTGAGGTAGACGCTGCCGCGCTCGCGGACCTGACGGAGCAGGGAGCGGCGGTGTTCGGCAGTGAATCCTTTGCGAGATAAGAGGCGGCGCAGGAGCGCATCGGAGCTGCGCGAGTAGACTTCGGGCATAAGGTCAACCAGGAGCCGGGGCTGCGTCGTGTTGTGCGCGGAGTACTGGTTGATGCCTAGAAAACGCACCATGCCGTCGATCAGGTTGTAGAGGGTGGGGCCGAGGTCGGGCGCGCTGTGGTCATTATCATTATGATTGCGTCCCCAGCGGTCGAGGCAGAGCCGGTAGTTCTCGTATTTCTCCAGCGGCGTGGCGTTGAAGACGCAGAGAACATGCTCGCGGACGTTTTGCGGACCTCTTTGCGAACTTCGTTGCGTACTTCTTTGCGGACTTGGACGGCTTCGACGGGGTCGCCGGCTTCTCCGGCGGCGCGCCAGTAAAGAGCATCGATGTTCTGGAGAACGGTGAGCAGGGGTTCCGCGGGAAGCTGCTGCTGGAGCAGCGCGGGTAGATGCTGGGGCGCGAGGTGCGACTCGCCGAAAAGCACCAGGATGAGCGCGTCGGGATGGCGGCGGCGGAGTTCGGCAATCTTGTCGGCGGCGTGGCGATCGCGCGCCCCGATTTTGCGCAGATCTTCGCGAGGCATGCAATCCAGGCCATAGATGGATGCGCCGTGGTCGCGGGCGGCGGAGAGCAGTTCGTAAAATGGAGGCCAGTCGTATCCCCAGTCGAGTTCGAAACGGATGCGCTGGCGCAGTTCGTCTTCCGTCAATCTCGGCGCGGTACCATTCGTCGAGAATGTGCTGGTTGCGGGAAAAAATGGTTTCGACTCCCAGCACTACGGGACGCTGGCGGAGTTCGGGATCGCGGAGGAGCGAGGCTAGATAGCGCTGCGAGTTGGGCAGGGCGTGGTAGTCGCCGACCAAAACGATTCCAGCGTTGGCGATTTGGTGGCGGACGTCGCTGGGGGTGAGAACTTTCTGGTAGGAGCGGTAGGCCTCGCGAAAGTCGCGGAGATATTTGCGTCCGGCGGCGGGATCAATGGCGCGAATCTCACGCTCGACGCTGGCGATGGCGTGGAGTTGGGCGGCACTGCGCCGCGATCGTAAGATGCCGGTGGTTGCCATAAATGCGTCGTTGGTCGTTCGGTCGTTCGTCGTTCGCTATTCGCTGTTTCGTATCAGGGCATCGCTTTAGCGATGCGGCAAAGCCTTCGAGCCCAGATGCCCCTTTAGGGGCTGCGCACCGAATATCGACTCTTC
Organism: uncultured Acidobacteriaceae bacterium; assembly: GCA_963794365.1. Classification (GTDB taxonomy): domain Bacteria; phylum Acidobacteriota; class Terriglobia; order Terriglobales; family Acidobacteriaceae; genus Acidiflorens. The sequence continues at coordinate 9,901 of CAWCDV010000026.1, read as the reverse complement.
CCGCAGCCTTCTATCCTTGACTTGCCTTGCCTGCATCCCTATCCTCAGCTTTCGAGGTCGCTCATTGGATGCCTCGTGGAGCGCCAATTTTGCCTCTTCTTCCGCCGGAAAACTTGACGGTTGCCACTACCGGCGCTAGTGGGTCGTTATTTCTGAAGCATTTTCTTCTCACCGTGGAACGCGACCCGCGCGTGAAGACGGTGAACTTCATCGCTTCTGACAGCGGCCTGCGCGTCATGGCCGAGGAACTCGGCGTCGAAGGGCGCTCCGATCTCCTACATCAAATCATCGGCGCGCCTTCGACAAAAATTCAGCAGCAGTCCAACAGCGACATCGGAGCCAACGTGGCGAGCGGGTCGTATCCTTCGGACGCGATGGTCGTAATCCCGTGCAGCGTCGGCACGCTGGGCCGCATTGCCAACGGCACCGCCTCGCGCCTGATCGAGCGCGCCGCCGATGTGAGTCTTAAAGAGCGTCGGCCGCTCGTGCTGTGTATTCGCGAGACGCCGCTCAACAAAATTCACATCCGCAACATGTCGCTGGCGGCGGACGCGGGGGCGACGATCTTCCCGCTGATTCCAACGTTCTATAACCATCCATCGAGCGCCGATGCCATGGCACAGGAATTCGCGAACCGCGTGCTGGCCCATATAGGCCTGCCCCAACCGGATGCTTACCGGTGGAAGGGGTGAGGCCAGTTGCCGATTGCCAGTTCCCAGTTGCCAGTTCTCAGTTGCGGAACTCACCCATCTTTGGATTTTTCTGAGAACTGAGAACCGAGAACTGAGAACTTTCTTGAAAGATCGATGGCTCGGGGAAAGCCTTCCCTGCGTTGCAGGAGTGCTTTCAGTCTAGGGAAGGGGCAGTAACGAAGGTAGGTATCTGGCGGGCATGTACTGCGAGTGCCGGGCTGAAGCAGTTCTCAGTTCTCAGTGCGGGAATGAGCCGCGCGATCAAGAGATTTTCTGAGAACTGAGAACTACTCCTAATGAAGCTCTGATTAAGTCTTCGCCGGCGAGACCCGTTGCTCCCAGAGCGTGGCCCCCAGCGGCTAAAAGCCGCGTGTATGACGGGTTTTGACGGCACGGCTGAAGCCGTGCCCTTTCAAAGCTATTCATGAGCCGACTTAATCAGAGATTCCCTAAGTGAAATTTTGCCGGTTGGGGCGGTTTTTCTTGGTGATGCTTCCTACGGTCTGATACCACGCAACCACCCAGGGAACGATCAGGGAAAATACCAGGCGTGCGCCCAGCGTTCGGATGGGCGTTTTTCGGAGGTCGGTCCAGTCCAACCGAAAGGCAAAATAGATTTCGAGCGCGAGCACGCACAAGAGCGGGATGGGCGAGTAGACGAGCGCGAGAGCGGCAAGAATCTCGGCGAGGCAGCGAGCCAGGTTCCTCCACAGGCGGGCCGAGCGTCCGCCCAAAACACCGTCGGTTACGGAATAGCTGACCATTTGCCGGAGAGCCGAGCGGAAACTGTGGCGCGGTTGGTAAGACGCCTTGGCGCGATCCGCGAAGGCGGGGGTCACAAGCTGGCGCACCTTGGAATCGAATACGGTGTCTTCTCCGAGGAAGACGGTTTCGGGGAATCCGCCGACGCGTTGCCAGAGTTCTTTGCGGAAGGCCATGGAGCGGGCGGTGCAGGACTTGGTTGCCGCGTCGGGGTTTAACTTGATTCCGAAGAAGGGCGCGGAGGCAACGTCCCAGACGGGGAGTCGGTTGGGTCAGTCTTTGTCGGACGTTTTGTCGGGTCAGTCTTTGTCGGATCAACGTAGGTCGGAAATGTAGATCCGCCGACGGAGTACTGGGAGTGGCCGCTGAAAATCGGGGCCGTGAGGTTGGCGAGCCAGTCGGGACGGTAGGTGCAGCCGGCGTCGGCACAGGCGACGACATCGGAAGAGGCTGCCGCGGTTGCGATGTTGCGGCCGCGTGCGATCGGTCCAGGAGAGCGTTGCAAGCTGCAGCTTTCATCGCGGATGGGAATTAGCGTCGGGTATTTGACCGGGCAGCTTGGAGACGCTCCCAAGTGCCGTCGGTTGAACCGCCATCGACGATGATGACTTCGGCGGGAGCGAGAGTCTGCCGCATCAGACTCTCGACCAGTGCGTCGATGTCATCGCTCTCATTGAGGACGGTGCAAGCCACGCTCACGGCTGGCATGTTGAGTGAAACCCCCGTTGCTTTCATTCGCCTTTTTTGGGATGCGCTGCGGCCGATGCGGATCTGAAACCAGTGTACCCGCGAAGCGCCCACATATGTTCCGGTCGTCACCTTGCTTCTCCGGTTTTTGACAAAAAGCGAATCCATCTTTATAGTGCCGGGTCATGAACGGAACTTTCTTCTGCAACAAGTGCGGCGCGCAGAATGCCGCGGGGGCTCAGTTTTGTAGCCGCTGTGGAGCACCTACGACTCCGACGCCCGGCGTGGTCCAGACACCGGGGGCGGCACCCAGCCCAGCATCGTCCCACCCGGCATCGCCCTATTCAGCGCCAACAACTTCGTATCCGGCGGTTGCTCCGGCGGTGGGAGTTGGCTACGGAGGGTTCTGGATTCGGGTAGTGGCATTCATTATTGACGCCATCATCGTGCGGGTTGTGGTCGCTCCCGTGGGCATCATGTTTGGCGGTCTCGGGCTGGCAGGAGGGATGATGAGTGGGTTCCCCCATCGGGGACTTGCTATTTTGGGTGGTGGAGTCACCTTCATCTTGTTGGTTTTCGGCAACTGGTTATACGAGGCTTTCATGGAAAGCTCGTCGTACCAGGCGACGCTCGGCAAGATGATCTTTGGCATGAAGGTTACCGATCTCAATGGCAACCGCATCTCCTTCGAACGGGCGACGGGAAGGCATTTTGCGAAGTGGCTCTCTGGGCTGATTTTGTGCATCGGCTACATCATGGTCGGATTCACAGAGCGCAAACAGGGACTGCACGATCTGCTGGCCGGGACGCTGGTACGGCGGGTGTAGGTGTGCGCGGGAACTGGGTCTCCTGGTCGAAAGCCGCGCCCTCAGCGGCTAAAAGCCGTCGCTGAAAACAAGCCGCTAATCGCAGCGGTGAACCGCTCCACCCTATCACGCCAAAAGCGGGCGTGCTGGGGACCCCGGCGCTGCGGCCCCCAAAAGCAAGAACAAAATCGAGTTTTCAGCGTTCTGGAGAGGCGCATTACTGCCACCCGACCATCGACCATTGGAGACTGTCGAAGGGGCGGGGTGCGCGACGGTTTGGGGCACGAGAATGCTCCATCTCAGGAATGATCGAGCCGCAGCCTGAGAGCTTTCTAATTGGATCGGGGCTTTTTGTGCGAGCGAGGGGTTTATGGAGGGAAATGAAAATGAGAGCAGCGGGCACCTTCGTGCTCAAGCGAAATCAGCGCCGCGTCGATGGAGAGGATATTCGCTATGAATGATTCCGACGACATAGTCAAAGAGTTTCTAGTCGAGAGCGGCGAGAACCTCGACCGTTTGGACCGGGACTTGATTACGTTGGAGCAGAATCCCAACGACCGCGAGATCCTGGCCAGCATTTTCCGCACGATTCACACCATTAAAGGCACGTCGGGTTTTCTGGCGTTCAACCAGCTGGGGGCCGTGACGCATGTCGGCGAAAGCCTGCTGGGGCGGTTGCGCGATGGCCAACTTGAGCTGGGTCAAGAAATCACGAGCGCTTTGTTGGCGATGGTGGACGCGGTCCGCCAGATGCTGGCGAGCATAGAAGCCACCGGCGGCGAGGGCGAACGCGACGACAGTGGACTGATTTCGAGGTTGACCGGCTTGCAGCAGGCTCCCGAAACGCCGGCGGAGACTGCAGCGAAGGGCGAGATTGCTCCGGCGCCGGAGAGTTCGTCCGAAACGGCTGCCTTACCGTCCTCGATCTTACCCTCTTCGACCTTACCGTCTTCGATGGGCGACATTTTGATGCAACGGGCGGGCGTCGCGCCGGAGGAGGTCCGGCTGGCGGCCGAAAAGCAGAAGGAAGGGGACCCGCGCCACATGGGGGAGATTCTGGTGGAGCGGGGCGTGGCGCGGCCGGCCGATGTGGTGGAAGCGCTGCACCAGCAGCAGGGCGTGCGCGGGCAAAGTGCCGGCGACCGCACCATCCGGCTGGACGTCAGCCTGCTCGACCAGTTGATGAACCTGGTCGGGGAACTGGTGCTGGCGCGCAACCAGATTTTGCAGTTCGCCAACAACACCGAAGAGAGCGGCCTGCTGGCCACCAGCCAGCGGCTCAACCTGATCACGACCGAACTGCAGGAAGGGGTGATGAAGACCCGAATGCAGCCGATCGGCAACATCTGGAGCAAGTTTCCGCGTACCGTGCGCGACCTCGCCCTGGACTGCGGCAAGCAGGTGCGGGTGGAGATGGAGGGCGAGGAGACCGAACTGGATAAGACGCTGATCGAGGCCATCAAGGATCCGCTGACCCACCTGGTGAGGAATGCCGTGGATCATGGCATCGAACACCCCGAGGTGCGGCAGGCCGCCGGGAAAGATCCGGAGGGCCGGTTGTTCCTGCGCGCGTTTCATGAAGGCGGACAGGTCAACATCGAGATTTCGGACGACGGGGCCGGTCTCGATCAGGCGAGGATTCGTAACAAGGCGGTACAGAAGGGCCTGATCTCGGCCGAGCAGGCTGGCCGCCTGACCGATCACGAGATCGTGAATCTGGTTTTCCAGCCGGGCTTTTCCACGGCGGAGAAAGTGACCAATGTCTCCGGCCGGGGGGTGGGCATGGACGTGGTCAAGACCCACATCGAAAAAATCGGCGGCACCGTCGACCTGCAGTCCAGGGCGGGACAGGGGGTGATGGTGCGCATGAAGATTCCGCTCACCCTGGCCATCATTCCCGCGCTGATTGTTACCAGCGCGGGCGAGCGCTATGCCGTCCCTCAGGTCAACCTGCTGGAGTTGGTTCGCGTAGAGGCCGGAGCGGAGCGGAAGGGAATCGAGACGATTCACGGCGCGCCCGTGTACCGCCTGCGCGGGCGATTGCTGCCGCTGGTCTATTTGAACCGGGAATTGGAAGCGGGCGCGAACGCCGAGGACGCCGCGAGCGCGGCTCCCGCCGTCTCCGCCGCGAAAACCGACCTGCTCGATTTCGCCAAGGCCCGGTTGGCGCACGAGCAGTGGCTGGGGCGCCTGCGGCAAGTGCTGGACGGCTCGACCGCCATGACGGTCGAGCAGGCCGGTTCGCCCACGCAGTGTGCGCTCGGCAAGTGGCTCTACGGGAGCGGCCTGAAAGACTACAGCGGCATCCGGGAGATCAACCAGGTGGAAGCCGCCCACAAGCGTTTCCATGAACTGGTGCGGGAAGTGGTCGCGCTCAAAGCGAAAGGCGACACGGCGGGAGCGGAGCACGGGTTCCTCGAGATTGGGCCGGCCTCGCGGAAAGTTGTCGAGCTGTTGACGGAGGTGGAACGGAAAGTCCAACAGTGCCAGGCGGTCAACATCGTGGTGCTCGAAGCCAATGGCCGGCACTTCGGACTGGTGGTGGACGAAATCAACGACACCGAAGAGATCGTCGTCAAGCCGCTCGGCAAGCACTTGAAACACATCACCGTCTACGCCGGGGCCACCATCATGGGAGATGGGAAAGTGGCGCTGATTCTGGACGTGATCGGCCTGGCGCAACGCGCCAGCCTGCTGGGCGAGGGACGGGAGCGCATTCTGGGCGAAGAAGTAGAAGCCACGGCGGAAGGTGCGAATGGGAAACAGCAACTGGTGCTGTTCTCGGGCCCGGCGGGGTCGCGGATGGCGGTGCCGCTCAACCTGCTGGCACGTCTCGAAAACATTCCGGGGACCCAGGTCGAGCGCTCCGGAAAGCAATGGGTGACCCAGTACCGGGGGCAGATTCTTCCCCTGATCCGCGTCAGTCATGCGCTCGAGGAGCGGCGGCATCGACCGTCCGCGGACGACGTGCTGTCGTTGCCGACCACGGCCCAGTTGCAGGTTCTGGTGCTCGAAAACGAACATCAGTCCTTCGGGTTGGTGGTCAACCAGATCCTCGACATTGTCGAAAGCGCGCTCCAACCCCAATCTCCGGCGACGCGCGCCGGCGTGCTGCATTCCTCCGTGATCGCGGAGCGGGTGACCGAATTGCTGGATGTCCCCGCCCTGCTGCGCGCCGGAGAAGCATACGAGCCAGCGGTGTCCCATCCGGCGGAGAGTTGAAGCCGAGAGTTGAATTCGAGAGATGAACTTATGACCAGCGCCCGTCAATTCTGCACGTTTTACCTGGATCGCTTGCTGTTTGGAGTGGAGTCGCAAAAGATTCAGGAAGTGGTCACTTACCGCGAGTTGCGCCCGGTTCCTCTGGCCCCGCCGGTAGTGAGCGGTCTGATGAACCTGCGCGGCCAGGTGGTGGTGGCTCTCGAACTGCGCCGCCAACTGGAACTCGCGGAGCGTCCCTCGGACATGCCACCGGTCTGCCTGGTGGTGCGATCGGCCTCGGGCACGGTGTGTCTGCTGGCCGACGAAGTGGGCAACGTGGTGGAGGTGGAAGACGCGACCTTCGAACCCTCGCCCGAGACGCTGTCCCAGCGGTTGCGCTCGGTGATCCTCGGGGTGCACAAGCTCGAGCACCAGTTGATGCACGTGCTCGACACCGACCGGGCATGCGAGGTCCAGGCAGTGAGTCCGGGGCGAGAGCAACGAGGCGAGTGTGAGCCGACTCGCGAGGTTGCGAACAAGTTTGACGCCACAAGAATTGATCGGAGGAAAAGACAATGAAACTTACACTTGGCAAAAAACTGGGCCTGGGCTTTGGAGTGATCCTCGCCTTGATGGTTCTTAGCGCGATGCTCACCTACATGAAGGCAGCCCAATTAAGGAGACCCAAGACTTTGCCATGACGGTGCGGGTACCCACGATCGGCGCCCTTAAAGACTTGCAACGGGACCTGAATCAGGCACAAAGCAAGGGGCGTCAGGTGGTCCTGGCGGGAACGCAACCTGACCGGAGGGAGGCAGCGCAGAAGATTTTCGAAACGAATTGGAACGACATCGAGAAGGACGTTGCCAGAGCTGGACGAATTGTCTCCGAAGTGGACGACAACAGGAAAACCGCGACCGGCTGACCGAGACCAGGAACCAGCTCCCGGATCTCCGGAAGCTCCAGGAAGCGGCCATTAACCTATGCGGCCAGCGGCGGGTCCGATGCCGTTATCAAGGGCGGAAATCGAATTGGCCGACCAGGCCACGCCGTCACCGAGGCCCTCAAGAAACCGCTCGGCGCGCTGGCGGAATACTTCGACACGCGACTGAAGGAGGGCGAGGCACGATGGACTCCCAGACGCGCGTCCATGAATCTGACCATGTCATCGCCACTTTCCTGGCCTTGGGCCTCGGAATTTTCGTGGCCCTGTTTCTGAGTCGAAGAATATCCGCTACCACCCAATCCGTTTTGGAACGGACGGAGGCGATCGCGGGCGGGGACTTGGCGCGCGGGAACTGAAAATTCAGGGCAACGATGAACTCGGCGACCTGACCAAGGCGATTAACAGATGCAGTCAGCCTGCATGAGCTGATCCTATCCATGCGGGGCACGGCGGAACAGGTCGCAGCGTCGAGTGAAGAGCTGTCCGCCACCAGCCAGCAGATCACGGCGAATTCGGAAGAGACGACGGCGCAGGCGAAGGTGGTTTCCGAAGCCGGCGGCCAGGTCAATACCAACCTGCAGACGCTGGCTTCGGGGGCGGAGGAAATGAATTCGACCATCGGCGAGATTGCCAAGAACGCCAGTGAGGCGGCGCGGGTGGCGGGCGAAGCGGTGACCGCCGCGGAATCGGCCAACCAGACGGTGTCGCGGCTGGGGGATTCGAGCGTCGAGATCGGGAAGGTGATCGAAGTGATCACCTCGATCGCGCAGCAGACCAACCTGCTGGCGCTGAACGCGACCATCGAAGCGGCGCGGGCGGGCGAGGCGGGGAAGGGATTCGCGGTAGTGGCCAACGAAGTCAAGGAACTGGCCAAGCAAACGGCCAAAGCGACGGAAGAGATCAAGCAAAAGATCACGGTAATCCGGGAGAACACGAGCGGGGCGGTCGAGGCGATCGGGGGGATCAAGGGAGTGATCGACAAGATCAGCCATATCTCGACGGTGATTGCGACGGCGGTGGAGGAGCAGAGTGCCACGACCGGCGAAATGACGCGCAATGTGGCGGAAGCGGCGCGGGGAGCGGCGACGATCTCGAGCAATATCCAGGGGGTGGCGGAGGCGGCGCAGAACACTTCGACGAACGTGGGCGAAGCGCAGACGGCGACCGAGCATCTGGCGAAGATGGCGAACCAGTTACGGGATCTGGTAGGCCGCTTCAAAGTTGGAGAGAGCGCGCAGGAACATGGCGAAACTCACTCAATGAAGGCGGCGCGGCATGCTGCCGGCGCTCGCTAAAAAAGCGGTCGTGACAGTTCTTGAGGCGAGGGCTTTAGGACGGGTGACATGCAACCAGTTCGCATATTAATCGTCGATGATTCGGCGGTCGTTCGAAAGGTGCTCAACAGTCTGCTGGCATCCGACCCGGAGGTTGTCGTCGCCGGCACGGCGGGAAACGGCAGTCAGGCCCTGGCCCGGATTCCTGAGGTTAAGCCGGACCTGGTTACGCTCGACATTGAAATGCCAGGAATGGACGGGCTGGAAACCCTGGTCGAGATTCGCAAACTCTATCCAAAATTACCGGTGATTATGTTCAGTACTCTTACGGAACGCGGTGCAAGTTCGACCCTGGATGCGCTGGCGCGGGGCGCGAGCGACTATGTCACCAAACCCTGCCAGGGCGAGACCCGGAACTGGCGCAAGAGCGGGTGCGGGAAGAGCTGATCCGGAAGATCAAGTCCTTGTGCGCCGTGCGCGTGCCACAGGCACAGCCACCGCCACCGCCTGGGCCAATGCCCCCTCTTGTTGCCGCCCGCCCGCAGGCGCGGATCGACGTGGTCGCCATCGGGGCGTCGACGGGTGGACCAAACGCGCTGACTGAACTGATCCCGCAACTCCCCGCAGATTTCCCCGTGCCCATCGTGATCGTGCAGCATATGCCACCACTATTTACTCGCCTGCTCTCCGAGCGTCTCAATACGCTCGCCCGGCTCCAGGTGCAGGAAGGCAAGGAGGGGCAGAGATTGCAGCGCGGTCAAGTCTGGATTGCGCCCGGCGACCATCACATGACGGTGGCTCGCAGGGGGACGGAATTCGTGCTGGGGCTCAACCATGACCCTCAGGAAAATTCGTCCGTCCCGCGGTGGACGTGTTGTTCCGCTCGGTGGCGCAAAGCTACGGCGCGAACGTGCTGGCGGTGGTGCTCACCGGCATGGGGGCGGACGGCACCCGCGGGTCGGCCGACATACGCGAGGCGGGCGGAGAAGTAATCGTCCAGGACGAAGCGTCCTCGGTGGTTTGGGGCATGCCCGGAAGTGTGGTGGCTGCCCGCCTGAGCGATCGCATATATCCGCTGGACGGCATCGGGCCGGAAGTTGTGCGTAGGGTGTCGATGCGGAGGGCTTTCGCCGATCGCTGCCCGCCCGTGAAGAACTTCCGGAATTTACTGACGACGCAGCCCGGAAGTTTAGCTGGCGAAAGATGAAACCATGGCCCTCGAAATCGAAAAAGCGAAGCCTGGCGGTGAATCCGGAGTCAAACCCTGGCGATCCTGCGTATTTGAAAATCCGCGATCTGGTTTACCGGATCTCTGGAATCTATCATTCCGAGGAGAAGCTTTATCTTCTGAGCTCGCGTTGCGGGCGCCGGATGGTCGCGCTCGGCGTGGCCAGCCCCTCAGAGTACTTGGAATACCTACCACGCGCGGAAACCGCACCGCGGAGTTGCGGCTTCTGCTCAACGAAATCACGATTGGCGAAACCTACATGTTCCGGCACCCCGCCCAACTGGATGCGCTGCGCAATGTGATTC